>JAFGDF010000140.1 GCA_016932235.1 Deltaproteobacteria bacterium
CCGATATGTCCCATTGGGGGGCTTCTTTTTTTACAGAGTGAAGAATTACAGTGCCCGGTATCTTGCATAAATCGTGGCAAAGGCGGGCGGTTAAATTATTTCCTCCCCCTCTTAGGGGGAGGTCGGGAGGGGGTCTTGGAAAAATCTAAATAGACCCCACCTTAATCCTCCCCTAAGAGGGGAGGAGAATTGAGGGCGTTTTTGCGCTACTCAGATCTGATAACGCCAATACTTTTGAACATTACTATAATGCTAGCGAAAACATACAGGGAGGTATAACAGACAATGAGCAGCATGAAACATGATCCGATCCGCGAGACCTCAAAATTCTATAAGCTGGGAACACCGGCGTTTCCTGCGTATCTGTCCATGGGCGAGATAGGAATGATCATAGAGGGCGGCACCGGACCGACCTTTCAGATTATAGTGAACCAGATAAAGGATCTGGGCATTGACCCCGAAAAGATCAGATATGTTTTCATCACTCACACCCATGCGGATCATATAGGAGGCGTGCCTCGCTTCAAGAGGCTATGGCCTCATATAAAGGTTCTTGCCAGTCAGACTGCCGCGGAGATATTTAAAAAGAAGGAATGGATTCACGACTTCATCCTGAATGATACAGGGATAGCCCAGCTTATGAAGGCAAAGGAAGAGATAGACAAACTTCCGCCGGCCTTGAAGGATTATTCCTTTGAGGTGGACAGAACGGTCCGGGAGGGAGACAAGATTGAATTAGGCAATGGCCTCGTATGGGATGTCTATGAGACACCCGGGCATTCCCCCTGTCACCTGTCCCTGTTTGAAGAGGCCGAGGGCACCCTTGTTGTGGGTGACGCCACCGGTTTCTATGTGCCTGAAAAGGATGCCTTCTGGCCTAATTACTTTGTATCACTGGAAATTTACTGCGACAGCATGCGCAAGCTCGCGGCACTGCCGGCTAAAAGGGCGGTTTTGAGCCATAACTGTGTAATAGAGAGTGATGTTCCCGCCTATCTTAAAAAGGCCATGAAGGCGACCGAACTCTATCATAAGGAACTTATAGAGAGGCTCAGGAAAGGGGAAGATCCCAAGAGCATTGCCATGGATAAGGCCCGATATGTGGACAGCCTGACCGATATTCAGCCCTTTAGGATTATGTATGATCTCAGCAAGGTTATGATAAACCGTTCCAAGGAAAGCGAAGGATATGATTCTTTTGGATTATAATGGAGAGTTTTATGGATATTGAACAGATGAAGGTAGGGTTCATGGATGTTTTTTGTTACATTGTGTCCTGTCCCGTTAAGAAAGAGGCCCTTGTCATTGATCCGGCAGGGAATGAGGAGGGTATTGTTGAGAGGATAAATGAGAAAGGCCTTGTTCTCAAATATATTGTGAACACGCACGGCCATGCCGATCATACCTGCGGTAACGAGAAGATGAAGGTTCTAACAGGGGCGGAGATAATCATGCACGAAGAGGATGATAGGTTATTTAATACGCCGGAAGGGCAGGGAATGGCGAGACAGATGGGTTTCGCCCTTTCGCCCCATGCGGATATTTTTGTAAAAGACGGCGATGAGATCTCGGTAGGTGATGTCAGCCTGAAGGTAATACACACACCCGGCCATAGCCCCGGAGGGATCTGTCTTTTGGGAGACGGCAATCTGTTCACAGGCGACACGCTTTTTGTAGGGGGTATTGGGAGGACCGATCTGCCGGGGGCCTCTATGTCCCAGTTTATGAATTCTATAAATAAAAGGCTTCTAACGCTTCCCATAGAGACCATCGTATGGCCGGGGCATGACTATGGAGACAGGCCCTCTTCCACAATAGGCATTGAAAAGTGGTCGAATCCATACTTATAATGGAACGATTGCGAGGTATTGTCAGCTAATACCTCTTGCCATGACACAAATAATACTTTATTTAAATACCACATTACATCCGTATTTAATCAGGTACTCCACAATGGGCTTATGGTAGTTGTCGCGGGTTCCAGTCTATATGATATCTTGCCCAGACAATGCCGTCTCTTCAATACACATTCATTAGTCATCAGCTTTTCAGATCCATCCATCTGGAATAAAAATAATTTACTTGACAAGGAAATAAGAATCTGTATTCTTATTTAATTAAATCAATCCTGGTTAATAATGCAAATTTGAAAGTGGGGTCATTTTGCTCATTTTCATACAATCAAAAACGATGTCATGCGTCAAAGTAATAACATGATCGATGATTGCTACATTATCGATATCTTTATAAAATTGCTATTCCTATTATAACGTAACTGTTTTCTTTAATAAGATAAAAAGGAGACCTTTACAAAACGTTACAAAAATTGTAATAATGTCATCCAGGTTCCGCACCAAGCCTAGCTTTGGTTTGATGTATTTTTTGTTTTATTAACACTAAAACTTTAGGAGGGCAAAATGAAGAAATGTAACCGAATTGACAGAGCAACAGGAAAAACAACATGCTATTTCGCGCTTTTACTTTCCGGCATGATGCTGTTGTGCAATCCTGTTTTTGCTCAGGATGTCTCATCATCAGCAGAAGAGGAATTTGTTTTAGAGGAATTGGTGATCACAGGTTCACGTATCAGAACCACCGGGATGGAGATGCCCACCCCGGTCACCGTGGTAACCCTGGAGGAAATCGAGGTTCTATCCCCTACTACCATGATTGAAGGTCTGGCACAGTTGCCCCAGTTTTACGGTTCAGATACTACTCAGGTTCCAAGTGGTTACTTTACGTCAACAGGGGCCGGCAGCTTGAACCTGCGGGGACTTAACAGCAAACGTACATTGCAGCTCCTGGACGGCCGTCGAGTGGTTCCGTCCACTATCTTCGGAGGGCCGGATATGAACCTGTTTCCTGAATCTCTGGTCATATCGGTTGAGACAGTGACCGGCGGCGCTTCCGCAGCCTATGGTACTGATGCTGTCGCGGGGGTTGTGAACTTCATTCTTAACACCGAATATGAGGGGATCAAAGGACGTGTACAGTACGGCAAGACAGACAGGGGACATAATGAAAACAGCGAGTATTCAATATCGGGTGGCTTTGCCCTGTCAGATAAGGCACATCTTCTGATTTCAGTGGAAAGAAGCAATCAGGATCCGATCTGGGGCTATGATCTCCTTGAGTATGAATGGTATGACGCCTGGTCCCTGATTGAAAATCCGGATACGGTCAACAGAGGGACAACCCCTGATAACCCCTATTTCCTGCCGGCGCGTCGGGTATATTCCAAGGGTGCCTCCCTGGATGGAATTCTTCTTTTCCCGCCGTATAATGATACTGCTCCTCGTTACATCTTTGATGCGAATGGAGTTGCCACCCCATTTGTAAATGGCGACCTTTGTAATACTTCCGGATGCTCAACCGTCAACGGCGGCTCGGGTATCGATAACATTTTTGAAACTTCAAGCTCACAGATAACACCGAAATCAGGCAGAGAAAATGTTTTTAGTTATATCGACTACGACGTGACTGACCAATTCAATGTCTACGGTCAGGTCATATATGGTGTAGCCGAATTCACCAATAAAAACTTCGGCGGCCTGTTCCCGCATGCCCAGCGTTTCTTCACCATATACCCAGAAAATCCCTTTTTACCGGATAATATGCAGCAGCTATTTACTGACAATCCCACCTGGGCTTCAGCACGATTAGGTAGAATTGGAGGGTCTGCCGATCTGGGCTTTGATTCCTATCTTAAACAGAAGACCATGATGTTATCTCTGACAGGGGGTATGAAATATGACGTAAAATCCGGTTTATTTGATGGATGGCAGGTTAAAGGTTACTACCAGTATGGGAGGACCAATTTGAAAGCCGTTCAAATGGGTGGTATCCGTCTTGACCGGGTCTATCTTGCAGCGGATGTAGTGACTGATCCCGCTACGGGCCTTCCCGCCTGTAACGTGACTGTTACTTCCGGTTTATACCCGGACTGCGTGCCTCTTAATATGTTTGGCAGGGGGCAGGCCTCTGCAGAGGCCATTGACTGGGTCACCGGCTTTGAGCCAGGGTTTGCTATGAATGCCAATGGCGTCATTGGTAAAGAAACCCTTTCCCATAGCTATACCTCAGGCATTAATAAACAAAGGGTCGTAGAAATTAACCAGCATGTCTGGGAAGTTTCAGCGGATGGTGAGATTTATGATGGCTGGGGCGCCGGTCCCATCAGAATGGGGGTTGGTTATGGCTATCGTAAAGAATCTTTTACACAGGTTGTGGAGGTAGGGCCGGGAGGCAATATCAATGCCGACCCCATTTACCGACCGGTAATGGCCAATGATCCGGCCCTGGGAATTCGCGGTGTGCCTGGCGGTGCTGCGGCTTCAGGCAACTTAGTGGAAATACAGTTCTCAAACGTACCGTTCGCCCGCGGGGAGCAGGATGTTTGGGAGGCCTTTGATGAATTGATAATTCCTGTACTTGCCGACTACCCCTTTATTAAACAGCTGAGCTTAAATGGCTCTGCTCGCTGGGCAAGATATTCCGGGGCAGGCAATGTATACTCATGGAAAGGTGGTCTTCAATGGTCTGTTTTTGAAGACCTGCGCTTGCGCGGCACAATATCCCAGGATGTTCGCGCCGCTACCATGGGTGAAAAATTTGACCGGACCGGCGGTCTTGCATTTATAACCGACTATTTGGAAGACCCGGCCGGCGGTAGCGGGTCCAGATATTTTGCTACCAGTTACTCTAACGGCAGTCCTGATATAAAGCCTGAGAAAGCCAGGACCCATACGGCGGGGATAGTGTATATGCCCCGCTGGCTGAAAGGATTAAGCATTTCCACGGACTGGTACAGCGTGAATGTCACTGATAATATCAATCAGATCGGTGCAGGCGCCGTTGTCAGTGGCTGCTACCTGGATGGTAATGTGGACTACTGTAACTTGATTACCCGTACCGGGGATCCTTCTACTATTGTACCGGGTCTCGATCGAATCTCCCTGGTTGGCGTGCCTTATCTTAACCAGGCATCGGTAAAAGGGGTCGGTCTGGACTTTGAAATAGGCTATCGCACGCCTGTTAACTGGCTTGGTGGCGGCGAGAATGTCGGTCTGCGTGTACTTGCCAGCTACCTGGGAGAACGTTCCAACACCAGCAGCGCTGGCGTCAAGACAGAAGTCCAGGGAAACATGGGTTTCCCAAGGTTGACAGCCATTATTTCCGGCAACTACAATCGCGGCCCATTGGGGCTTTCCATGCAGGCCAGGTATACAAGTGAAATGCTTATGAACGCAAACTGGAACTACAACGGTGCAAGCACCCGCTGGGACGTCTTTGACAATACTGTAGACGCTACAACACTTGTCGATGCCCGGGTGAATTACCGTTTTGATGTGGCCGGCGTGAATTGGAGCCTGTATTTTAACGTTAACAACCTGTTTGACAAGCAGCCGGAACAGTATCTCATGGGTGCATTCAGCAGTGCCTTTGGCAATGACACCGGTCTCGGAGTAACGGGTGATCTTCGTGGTCGCCGCTATGTACTTGGTTTGGGTTTCGAGTTCAAATAAATCTATTAGGCATTAATCTTCCGGTGTTTCCACACTAAAAAAACCGGAAGGGCTCACTGCTGGCCCGTCTGATCAGTCAAACGGGCCAGTAGTTTAAGGGAGAGGTTGTGCCTGCAGCATGAAGAACGTTAAAAGCATTTGAGGGGAATATGATGGACACGAAGTGGAAATATCCAGCAATAGTGATCGTTATGGTTTTAACCCTGGGTTTTGTTCAAAATGCGGCAGCCAGAGACCTCATCGTTGTTGCCGGCAAAGCGACACAGGAGGCCTCAAAGGACTGGATTGATTTTTTAAAATCAAAAGAAATACCCATGAAAATCATTGCGCCTGATTCCTTTTCCAGTTACAAAGAAGAGCTATATATTGTGATAATAGGCAGTGTGAACGAATCAGACGGGATTAAAGAGATTGCTAAAGATGCTTTAACAGCTGAAGAGTTTCAATCTATCACGAACAACAGCGAAGGAAAGATGTTCTATAAGCCTCAGGCATGGAACGTTGGTCAGAAGGTGATCCTATTTCTGGGACCGAATCAGGAAGCCGTGGTCAAGGCAAGGAAATCCACCAAGGAAGAGTGGTTCGAGATGTTAAAAGAATGGTTTGATATTGAAGATACCGAAGGTTTCCACATTTATTGATCGCAGCTATTCAAATTAGGAGATCATTGTGAAACGACTTATTCACTTCGTCATGCTTTTTTTGTTTATTATGCTTCCGACGCCGCTGTTTGCCTTTCCTACTGTATTTCCACACGGCACAACCATCTTCAAACCTGATAAGACCTTTAGCGGCTATACGATCCTTACCACTGAAGGAAATCAGACAATCCTGATTGACATGAACGGGAATGTCGTCCATCACTGGAAAAATCTGTGCGACGAAGAACACCCCGCAAAGATACTCCCGGGAGGATATGCCATGGGGGCGACAGGAAAACGGGGGAGGATCCTGGGCCATGAGGAATCCAATGACCTTTCCGTGGTGGATTGGGATGGAAACATAATCTGGACCTATAAAATGGCCGGCGTTCATCACGACTTTCAGAGAGAAGGCAACCCTGTCGGATACTATGTGCCGGGTATGGATTCTTATATAGATAAGGGTAAGACCCTTATACTTTCACATCTGGTCGTTGAGAATAACAAGATAAGCGATAAACAGCTCTATGACGATATTATCATTGAGGTGGACTATAGCGGAAAAGAGATATTCAGATGGCTGGCCAGCGATCATATAAATGAAATGGGCTTTGATAAAATATCCAGGATTGTGATGTATCGTTACCCCAATTATACGATGACCAGAACGCCTGGTGTTGTCGGAGGAGATTGGATCCATGTGAATACCGCGTCCTGGCTTGGACCCAATAAGTGGTATGATCAGGGAGACAAACGTTTTCATCCTGACAACATCATTTATGATGGACGTCAGACCAATACGGCCGGAATCATCGATAGAGAAACCGGTAAAATAGTGTGGCATCTGGGCCCGGAATTTGAATCAACAAAGGCCCTGAGAAAAATCGGTCCGATCATCGGTCTCCACCACGCCCATATGATCCCGAAAGGTCTGCCGGGTGAGGGGAATATCCTTGTTTTTGACAATGGCGGATATGGAGGATTTGGCGCTCCTAATCCCGGGGCGCCCGATGGTGTGAATAATGTGAAGAGAGATTATTCCAGGGTTCTTGAAATGAACCCTGTAACCCTTGAGATTATATGGGAATATAACGCCAATAAGGCAGGAAACAGGGACAGAGTCAAATTTTACAGCGATTATGTCAGTTCAGCCCAACGTCTCCCAAACGGAAACACCCTGATAACGGAAGGGGCATTTGGTCGAATCTTTGAGGTCACTCCGGATTATGAGACCGTCTGGGAGTATGTGAGTCCTTACTATGAAAAGACAGAAAATTTTAACCTGGTCTACAGGGCGTACAGGGTTCCATATGATTATGTGCCCCAATTGAAGAGACCAGAAGAGAAAGCGGTTATTCCACCTGAAAATTCAACCCTTAGACTCAAAGACCTGACGAAAGCTGAATAGGTCGTAGTTCAATGATTACTTGGAAGATTATGAAGTGTATCTGAAGGAGGTTTTGATTAATGGATTTAAAAGAAAGTCTGAAATACATATTCTGTTATCTCATTGTGGCCCTGGCGTTTCTCATGGTGGGAGATGCCTACGCGCAACATGAAGGGGGTCTTGGGATTAAAAAGGTTCACCTGAATATTGCAGACAAAGAACAGCTCATGAAGATTGATGGTATGACAGAAGATCTCGCAAAGGCTATCATAGAATACCGCGAAAAATCGGGTTTTTTTAAAAAACCCGAAGATCTCCTCAAGGTTCCGGGCATATCAAAGGATGTGTATGAGAAATTGAATCCCCAAATTGGACCGGAGGGTGATCTTTTCTGTGTGCAAAAAGAGGGCAATGAAGATGAAGATGAAGACGAAGAGCCTATCCTGAGCCCCTCCAAGTGCTGATTCGATATCAACAATAAAGGGAAAACATTAAGAAATGGCTTTTAATATGAAATGGCCGTTGATGGTGTTCCCGTTCGCGGCGTTGCTTTTTATGGCAGTTTTTTCCTTTGGAGATGAGAATCCCAGGGGGATGGCCCCGGTGCGGGATGCGACTTATATGCCCGATCTTGGCGGGATTCTCAATAAGACATATCATAATCAGTATGGTCAGAAAAGGAACCTTTCGGAATGTATCGTTCTGAGGGGGAGTAAGATCAAGGAAGGTAAGGCCTATGTACCTGCCGGCGGTCTCTTTTATGCGTCGGAGACCTCCGATGATGCGGCGCCTTTCATGAGGGAGCCTTTTCTGATACTCGGTGAGCACACCTATCTGCTTCGCTCTACCCACAAGAAGGTGATCAAGCGGAATGTTGAAGCAGAAAAGGGAGGGAAAGCGCTTTTAGATCCCTCCGGTTACCGGCTGTGGTTTGATTACGCGACGGATCATTACGGAAAACCCTATGGTGAGTTCGCCCTAATTTCCCCTTCCGGGGCATGGCCCCATGAATGGGCCATATCCACTTCCTTTCCCAAACCGGAAGAGGCGAAGGAGATGTCGCTCCATGACGGCATTCATCCACAACTCAAATCCTTTTTTATGAGCGACACCTATCTTTACGGCCTTACAAAATTGATGGCTGAAAATATAGATTTCGATAGCGCCCTGTTTTCCATGATTGAATATCCCACCATCGCGGTAGCCGTCTTTTCCATGGACAGGCCCTGGGTGGCGGATGTCTATCAGGAGAGTTTTCGCTGGTACGGCAACAAAAGGATATACACCTACAGGAGAGAAAACGGTGTTCTTGTGGAGATCCGAAACTGGACCGGAAAGAAGGTGCTGGCGTCCAAGCTCTTGAAACCCGCCACCCAGCAGGCATACAAGGTTGCCAATCAGGACGATTACTGCTTGACCGATTTCGACCTGGATATTCATATCGAGCTCATCGTTGATCCGGATGTCCTCAAGGGCTCGGATTTCGCGCCCTGGGCCAACGATGTGCCCTATGGGTGGACGGAGGGCACACTTTCCCTGGCGATCTACGACGATCTCGTCCGGGTGGAAGACGGAAAGCCATGGCCGAGGGACGAGCGGTATATCGTGAGGCTTGAGGCGGACTATCAGACAGGTATGCTTAAACGGCTTGTCCTGGAGAATAAAGATCCCTTTGTTCTCAGTGATGACGACAGCGCCTTTGATGGCCCCACAAAGATTTCCGAAGTATGGGATCGAAGCTATTTCAAAGTGGTTGCGAAAGATTTTGAAGAGGAGG
>JAFGDF010000141.1 GCA_016932235.1 Deltaproteobacteria bacterium
CCGAGGTCCAGAAAAAATACACTTTCAGGCAACCATGATGTCAATTCAATTATGAGACTGTTAATAAGTATTTCACTTGAACCCTTGAATCCTGATCAGCGATCAAAGAATTTGGAGATAATACTCATATATAATCAAAGAAATCTTTTAATGTCAGGATCTCCGTCTTTTTTCTAATCCAGTAAAGATAAACACCAAAACACAGGTTCCTGAGATAGGCGAACAGCCATCCAAATAAAAACCCCCAGAAAAAGCTGTAGCCGAAGGCTATAAAAGCGCCCTTAACCGTGACTGTATAACCTATAAAATATTGAGAAAGCAGCTTCAGGTTCGGCCCGACAACCGGGCCGCCCTTTATCACCAGCCAGATAGTGGCCAAAAAGATGAGCAGCCCTGAAACAGCCCCGACTGCCGTTGCAAAGGCCAGCTTATCCATGCCGGCAAATGTTTGGCCGAGAATATTCTCCAAGACAATCCTCCGGTCGATGTCCTGTTTATCCTCTTCAAGATATTCTTCATCATCCATGTCCCACAGGTCCTTGTTTGCACCGAAATAGTTTTTAACCGCCAGCATGCCTGCAAGCATTGAATGATCCATGTTATTGTACCGGTGTGTTCCTCCCCTACCTATTGTCTGTAGGTTACCAATTGTTCCAAGATATCCCCTGACAACACTGAGATGTTCTTTATATTTACCGTCATAAACCGGATAGGCGTCAGCCTGACGTGCCACACAACTATCCAAAATATCATTATCCTCTGAAAATCCAAGTTCTGACAATTCCCGTGAGGCCATATTAACCAGTTCAACATCAGACATGTCCCATATTTCATCACCTTTGCTGCAGAAGTATTCCATGCCGATGCTTGTTTTATCGAGATCAGGTACCATGGCCGCGCTCCAGTTTTTAAAGTTCTGGATACGGCCTACTTTTACCTGTGGGCTATGAATATATATCCACTGATCAGGAAAAAGCCCTTTTTTATTAACGATGAGTATAACAATAATAAAAGACCGGCAGGAGAGGCTATCAGCCGCTGCCAGGACCTTATCCGGGGCATTCGGCTTGAGACTGAACACAAGCTTTGACACAGGCATGCTGGAAATCAGATGTCTTACCGGCAGTTCATTAATCTTATTGGCATGTACATATTCAACGCCTGTTATTGACCCGTTTTCATATTTCAATCCTGTGACTTCCGAATCGAGCAGGATCTGACCACCCCCCTCAACAATAGCCTCCTGAAAGGCATGCCACATCATACCCGGTCCTTTCAAGGGATAGTCGAATTCATTAATCAGAGTCCTGGCCTCTTGAGTGCCCAGCAGGGCATTTATTAGCGCACCAATCAGGGACAGGTTTCTTATACGCTGGGCGGCCCAATCCGCACGAATATTAGTGCATGGGATGCCCCATACCTTTTCCGTGTATGCTTGAAAAAAAGTCTCATAAAGGCGACGCCCAAACCTGTTTGTTATCCACTGATCAAAGTCCTCCTCCGGCTGGAGAGGTTTGATCTGATATTTGATATAGCTCAGGGGGATCAGGATACTCTCGAGGAGGCCCAGATTGAAAAGAACATTCAATATTTCAAGAGGATAATTGTAAAAACGGCCATTGTAATATATGCGTGACATGCGGGAGACCCTGGTAAACTCTTCCCCCAGCATTCTATGCCAGATCCGGTTTATCTGGTGGTTTTTGGTAAAGAAACGGTGTCCCCCAAGATCGAAATAATATCCCTTATAGGACTCAGTCCGGGCAAGCCCCCCCACTCTGTCATTCTTTTCAAGAATAATGGGCCTGAGACCCTGTTTTACAAATTCATTACCGGCTGCAAGCCCGGCCGGGCCTGCTCCTATTATGATGATTTCCTTATTATCCATACCGGGATAGAATATTAGATTGATTAATTTCCGTCATTCTGTGGCTCGACCACAGAATCCAGTGGTTTATCTTATTTTTTCCTGGATCCTGCGATCCAGTCGCAGGATGACCTTTTTAACCTCGTATTAAATCCCTCCCAACCTCCCTTTTCAAAGGGAGGAGAACCGGCAGTCCTCCGGCGCTGCTACTAAAGGGAAGGGAACATTTTCTCATTGATACAAGGAAAAGCCCCTCTTTTAAAGGGGTTGGGGCGATTTTAATAACCCTTTATCGATTGCTCAGGCTTGACAATATTATAAGCCTATTATTTCCGTTTTCCTATCTGATAATCTATGAAACCTATTGAAAAGGCAAGCCCGCTGTAAAGAAAATAGAACCAGTGCCAGGGTATGGTCTTGAGGGCGAATAACCAACCCCGCTTTTTTTGAAAGAAGCCATAGAGCTCCCTGTTTAATATCAAGAGCAATACGGCAATAAATATAGAGGGGACAAGAAGCCATGGAGAAAAATATATCCCCGCCGGAATAAAAAGCATTAAGTAAAGAGAAAACACGCTGATACGATTGGAGATCTTAAGGTTAAGGTCATCAATAAAGAGTCTTTTCTTTAGAATTAGTCTGGTCCAGGGCAGGGCCCGGTAAAAAAGTCCGCTTTCAATAATGATAAGGCTGTCCAGCGTTTGAGGTGTTTCACATAAAGTTCTTTCAGGAGCCTTATATTACAGCCGGCTTTTTTAAGCCTGTAACCCAGATCTATGTCTTCAATAGACGGGTGGCGGTAATCCTCGTTAAAACCGCCTGCCTCAGTAAAAATCTCATGGCGGATCGCCCCGCAGGCACCCCAGAAGGTGGAAGCGTCTTCATTGGAAGTCTGGTGGACATAATGATGAAACAGGTTTTTGTATTGCGACAGGAAATTTTTTTCAAAGGGATCATCGTCATAGGAACCAAAGACGGCGGCCAGATCAGGTTCAAACTTAAAGGTTTTTTTAACAAGTTCAACCGCATCCTCAGCAACGGTAACATCTGCATCAATAAAAAAAAGGATATCCCCCTTTGCCTTTTCAGCTCCAAGATTACGGGCCCTTGCAGGTCCGCCGGGTGATGGAATCCTCAATATCTCCATATCAAAGTCTTCAGCCATACGCCATGATCCATCCGAATCACCGTCGGCGACAACAATGACTTCATCAGGAGCGGTCCGGCTTTCCTTGAGACTCAGCAGGCATCTTCGGAAATTCTCACCACCATTATGAACCGGTATAATGACGGAGACTGTCAGTTCCTCAGGGTTGTTTATCATTAGTTTTACTTCTGTGAATAGTCGAATTTATGTAACATTTTAGATTTTTGAAAAACGTAACGTTCGCCCTGAGGTATCGAAGGGCGCGCAA
>JAFGDF010000142.1 GCA_016932235.1 Deltaproteobacteria bacterium
GTCAGGGCCTTTCTTTCCATCCATAAGGACCATTTCAATTACTATACATCGAAAGAAGTGGTTTTCGATAACATCTCAAGACTGATCGTGGTGGACGCCAACAGATGGGACAGGCTGGAGGACATGAACGCTCTAAGGGATAGAAAGGGCCTGGACATCCACCTCTGGGACCATCACGAGAATGAAGGGGATATATCTGCGGGATGGAGACTGGTCCGGAAGATCGGTGCTGCAACCTCGCTTTTTGTCATGCGATTTGAGGAGGAGAAAAGGTCTATATCGCCCATTGAGGCGACGCTTTTTCTTGCGGGAATCTATGAGGACACGGGTAATCTGACCTTTCCAAAAACCACTGCGGCGGATGCGAGGTGCACGGGATTTCTCCTGGAGCAGAAAGCGGACCTGGGGATGATCAACACATTTCTCAGGCCCGTTTACGGTCCGGACCAGAAAGACATCCTCTTTGAGATGCTCAAGGAATCGAGCCGTGTAAAAATAAACGGATTCAATATAAGCCTGACCAGGATAGAGATTAAAGGACATACCCCTGGACTCGCTCTGGTTGTGGAGATGTATCAGGATATCGTCAATGTGGATGCGGCCTTCGGGATTTTTTACGAGACTGAAAGGGAGCGCTGTATCGTCATAGGCAGGAGCAGGGGGGACAGTCTCAATATCGGGGCCATCATGAAAGCCATGGGAGGGGGAGGGCATCCGAATGCGGGATCGGCCATGCTGAAGATGGTGAATCCGGCCCAGGCCGAGGAATGGATAATTGAACTGATTCAAAATTACCGGCAGACTGATTCTCTGGTGGGAGACCTTATGTCCTCCCCTGTTCACACCCTCTCTCCTGATATTACCATGAAAGAGGCCGCACTTCTTTTCAGGGAGAAAGGCTGCACAGGTTTCCCCGTCGTTTCAGAAGGAGAGCTTGTGGGGGTAATTTCCAGACGTGATTTTAAAAAAATAAAAAATGATGACCGGCTCTCCCTTGGAGTTAAGGCATTCATGTCCACAAAAATCATCACGGCATGGCCGGAGCAGAGCATGAATCATGCTGCCAGGTTAATGGTAAAACACGATGTGGGCCGTCTGCCTGTTGTCAAAGACGGGAAACTCATAGGCATACTGACACGTTCCGATGCCATGCGTTATTACTATGATCTATGACAAAGGAAAACCCGGATAGACCTTGACAATAGTCATGATATGTTTACAATATCCGCGTTTTGTTTTAAGGCTTAAAATAAATGCCAGTGGTTGAGATTTATGTGTTTTATCCATTCCCTGCAGCCTCTTTTGTATTTATTCTATATTAAAAAATCATTAAATAACAGTATATTACTTTTATTAATTAAATTATATTATCAGGTTTAACGCAACAGGAGGATTCTTGATGGATATTCAGGAGATTACCCGCAATGTGGAAAAGAAGAGTCTTGTAGTCAGACAGATCATGTCGGAAATCGAGAAGGTTATCGTGGGACAGCGTTATCTGATCGAAAGGTTGTTGATAGGGCTCATGTGCGACGGTCATATGCTTCTGGAGGGTCTGCCCGGCCTGGCAAAGACCACCGCTGTCAAGACCCTCGCCGCCACCATCAGGACAACTTTCCAGCGCATACAGTTTACGCCGGATCTTCTACCTGCGGATATCCTCGGCACCCAGATCTACAGGCCGGATAATGCCACTTTTGAGATAAAAAAAGGGCCTATATTCCATAATATTATACTTGCCGATGAGATAAACCGTGCCCCTGCAAAGGTGCAGAGCGCACTCCTTGAGGCAATGCAGGAGAGGCAGGTTACTATCGGTGAGGAGACCTTCAGACTTGATAACCCTTTTCTGGTACTTGCAACCCAGAATCCAATCGAACAGGAGGGGACCTATCCTTTGCCCGAGGCCCAGATAGACAGATTCATGATGAAGATCAGGGTGGGTTATCCCAGCGCTGAAGAGGAAAAAGTAATAATGTCAAGGGCCTGTGGAGGCGCTTCTGATAAGGTCTCAGGAGTGGTGGACGTATGGGAAATAAGCGATGCCTCAAGGGCCGTGGAATCGATCCACATGGAAGAAAAGATAGTGGATTACATCATAAGCCTTACGCGGGCCACGAGGTTTCCGAAAGAGTTCGACCTTGACCTGGGGCCCATGATCAGCTACGGGGCCTCACCCAGGGCCTCCATCTGGCTTGGAAAAGCGGCACGTGCAAGCGCCTTTCTTAGCGGACGTGGATATGTTACCCCGCAGGATGTGAAATCCGTTGCCCCGGATATCCTCAGGCACAGGATAATATTGAGTTATGAGGCTGAGGCAGAGGGGAAGAGTACCGATGACCTGATAGAGACATTGCTTGAAAGGATCGAGGTGCCCTGAGATGCTTTCAGTGGAGATCCTTAAAAAGATACGACGGTTTCATTTTAAGACAGGGAAACTGGCCAGCGATCTCTTTGCCGGGCAGTATGAAAGCGCTTATAAAGGCAGGGGCATGGAGTTTGCTGAAGTGCGGGAGTACCAGCCCGGCGATGATATCAGGAATATCGACTGGAATGTTACAGCCCGTTATGGCCATCCATTTATTAAGGTATTTCATGAAGAAAGAGAACTAACAGTCTTGTTATTATTGGATATTTCAGGATCTAACCTGTTCGGAACTAAAGGCATGTTTAAAAGAGAACTCCTGGCGGAGGTGGCGGGTATGCTGGCCTTTCTGGCTATACGGACCAACGATAAGGTTGGATCCATCCTTTTCACTTCACAGGTGGAAAAGTACATACCTCCCAAAAAGGGGGCCTCCCATGTCTGGAGACTGATAAAAGAGATCTTTACCTATGAACCCAAGGACAGAAGGACCAGCATTGATTCGGTCCTTCAATATCTTAATCGTGTTGCAAAACGGCATGCTATCGTATTCCTGATTTCAGACTGCATGGATTCGGGATTTGAGCGATCTCTCAGGTTGACTTCAAAGAAACATGATCTCACCCTGATTCGTATCACTGACCCTGCTGAAGAAGAGATCCCTGATCTCGGCATTGCGACTTTCAATGATCCGGAGACAGGCGAGACGGTTGTTGTCAATACCTCCAGCAGGGATCTCAGGACGCGCTGGCAGGCATACAGGCATGAACATCGTGAATATCTGAACAACATTGTGAGAAAGGCTGGGGTGGAAATAGTCGATCTTTTTACAGGAGGGCCTGTTGTAGAGCCCCTGACCCGTCTTTTTGAGCAGAGAAGGGGGAGGATGTGAAAGTTCGGGAAGGGGAATTTTCACCTCATTCCAGTAAGTTCCGGATATTGCATAAAACTTTTTTAAATATGAAAAGAACAAAAGCATCTAAAACAACTGCTGCCACTAAAACTGTCATTATTATAGGAATTGCAATTTTTCATCTATTCCAGATGCTTAGCCTCTCCTGGAGTGATGAGGAGAACCGCAAAGAATACCTGAATGTCACCATGGACAGGGATTCCGCGCCTGTAGGCAGCATAGTAGAACTCTATCTTGATTACCGGTTGCCCGAAGGTGGACAAATCACCGAACCAGCTGAAATAACGGGTATTGACGGCCTTTCAATCCTGGAAAGGGAAACAGGTCGGAACAAGATCACGATAAAGATCCTGATCGACCGCCTTGACCCGTGGAAATCAGAGAAAATTTCCCTCCATTATCTTGACAGAGAGGGCAAAGAAGCCGTTCTTGAATATGGCCCGGTTTCAATCACTGTAATGTCCAACCTCGGGGATCAACCGAATGAAGCCTCACTTAGACCTATTCGTGATATTATCCCCGTTAAAAATCCTTTGATGAAGTATCTCCCATGGGCGGCGATGATCTTGTCTGTATCTGTTATAGCCTTTTCCCTTTTCATCTGGCTTAAAAGACGTAACAAAAATCTTGATGACATTGCTCAGATGGCGCCTCCCCATATCCGTGCCGAGATGGAGATAAGGTCACTTGAATCAAGCGGGCTTTTTGAAAAGGGGGCGGTAAAGGAGTATTATTTTCGTTTTTCTGAAATATTGAGGCATTATCTTGAGGCTATCAGGCATTTTCCAGCCGCTGAGTTCACAACTGAAGAGATAACCCAGTATGTGAGAGAAAAGGAAGATAGAAACCTTATTAATCTGTTTCGACGGGCAGATCTTGTAAAATTCGCGGACGCAGTCCCAACCAGCGCGGGAAAGGCCGGGGACCTGAGTAACGCCCTTTCATATATCAGCGATACCGCCCCCAGGGTCGAAAATAACAGGAATCCCCGGGGAAAAGGGAAGGAGAGTCAGCCATGATGTTTCGTTTCGCCTATCCGGTCATTCTTCTCCTGATAATCGCGGGGGTCTCATGGTTTGTGTACAAACTGATAAAAAAACCGGCAGGCATAACCTATTCAGTAACATCAGAGATCACAGGTTTTTCAGGCCAGGGGGGAAAAATATTGAGCAGGATCCCCATTTTTTTGAGGTTCGTCTGCCTCCTGCTCCTTGTCCTGGCCACGGCCAGACCCCAGTATTTTAATATTTCAAGGGATATCCGTTCTCCTGGCGTGGATATCCTCCTCTGTCTGGATACCTCGGGTTCCATGCAGGCCATGGATTTTAAACTGGATGGAAGGCCTGTTTCGCGTCTCATCGCGGTTAAGAAGGTGGTCATGGATTTTATTCAAAAGCGCGAGATGGACAGGATAGGACTGGTTGTGTTTGGGGAGGAGGCCTTTACCCAATCTCCCCTCACTATGGACAAGGGGCTTTTATTGGGCCTGGTAAAAGGAATGGAGATAGGCATGGCCGGCGACAGCACGGCCATCGGAACGGCCATTGCAATCGGGGGCAAAAGGCTGAAAGACCTGGATGCGAAATCCAGGATATTGATTATTCTTACGGACGGGAGACACAACGCGGGAGATATCCTGCCTGAACAGGCTGCGGAAGCGGTCAGCGCCATGGGAATAAAGATATACACGATCGGTGTGGGCGGGAAAGGCCCGGCACCCTTTGAAGTACAAGGGCTTTTCGGCAGGCGTACCATTTATCAGCAGGTGGATCTGGATGAGGAGACTTTAAAAAAGATTGCCGATATAGGAAACGGGAGATATTTCAGGGCAACAGACAGTGAAAAACTATCTGAAATATACGATATTATCGACCGGGAGGAAAAGACGGAAGTCAAGGTGAAGGAATTCTTCCATTTCAAAGAGCTTTATCTATATTTTCTGGTCCCGGCGCTTTTCCTGCTGGGGCTTGAGATCTTTTTAAAGACGACCTTTTTAAGGAGCGTACCATGACCTTCGGCAACCTCTGGACTCTTCACTTTTTATGGTTCCTGCCGGTTGTGACCTTTTTCCTTATACTGGAGAAGAGGAAAAGGGACAAAACACTGGAGAAATTTGCCGAAAAAGGACTCCTGATGAGGTTGACGGGCGAACTTTACGGCAGAAGACGATTTGTAAAGGGATTTTTGCTTCTACTCAGCCTTGCACTGCTGGTTTTCGCCCTTGCGGGTCCGAGGTGGGGCAGCCATTTTCAGGAGGTCAGCCGCAGGGGAGTGGATATCGCAATCCTGGTGGATGTCTCTCCGAGTATGCTGGTGGCTGATATAAAACCCAGCCGTATTGAAAGGGCAAGGAGGGAGATCATCGATTTTCTTAGAGTGGCACAGGGCGATAGAATCGGTCTGGTGGCCTTTTCAGGGGCCGCATTTATCCAGTGTCCCCTGACACTGGATTACGGGGCCCTCGAGATGTTTCTGGGATCCGTGGCCCCGGATCTGATTCCAGTCCCCGGAACCGATCTGGGGGCGGCAATTGATACGGGATTGTCGGTCTTTGATTATAAAGTTGAGACTGACAAGGTTCTTCTTCTTATTACCGATGGTGAAGATAATGAGAATAAGGGGATAGAATCCGCCAAAGAAGCGGCTAAAAAGGGGGTTAAGATATTTGTATTCGGGATAGGAGAAGTTGCGGGCGGACCGATTCCCCTTGATGACGGCGGGGGAGGGTTTATGAAAGACAGGGAAGGCAACCTTGTCTTATCAAGGTTGAATGAAAACGGTCTCAGACAGATAGCCTCTTCCACAGGCGGGAGTTATGTGCGTTCAACAACAGGAGATCTTGATCTGGATATGATTTACTTTGACGGTATCAGGTCGAAAACCGAGGCCCGTGATCTGAAGAGCGGAAAAATCAAGGTCTATGAGGAGAGGTTTTATATCTTTATTATCGCCGCCATATTCCTGTTGATCCTGGAAGGTCTGATAGTCGAAAGAAGGAGAGAAAATTGAATTTAAAATATATCTTTATAACAATTATCATCCTTTTCTTCTCATCTCTTTCCCACGGTGCGGATAATCCGGATGAACTTTACAGGGAAGGGAAATATGTTGAGGCTGAAGAGATATATTCCCGGATGGACATGGACCATCCAAAAGATGTTCGTTATCGTTATAACCGTGGTTGCGCCGCCTATCAGAACTCGAATATGGAAGGTGCTGCAGCAGCCTTTTCAAGTGTCATAAGACGATCAAGTGATGACACAACCCGTTTCAGGTCCATGTTTAACCTGGGTAACATCGCCTTTAACCAGGGAGATTTTAAATCGGCATCTGAATATTATAAAGATGCCCTTAAAATCAATTCAATGGATGAGGATGCCAGGTATAATCTTGAGCTGGCCCTGAGAGAGCTTCAGCAAAAGGAGAAGAAGGAAAAGGAACAGGAAAAGCAGGATCAGGAAAAGGGGGAAGAGGGACAAAAAACCGGGGATGATAAATCAGGACAGGAACAAAAAAGAGATGAACGGGGTGAAGAATCATCTGAAAAAGAAAAGGATGGAACCGAGGAACAAAAGCCGGGCGAACAGGACGAAGGAGACGCCGGCAAGTCCCGGGAAGAAAGGGAAGGGGATGCATCACGGATGAGAGAGGATAAAAATGAGGAAGATCTTTCGGGCGAACTTTCTCCTGAGGAGAAAATGAAACCGGAGGATAAATTCCCTGAGGGACAAAGGCCTTCAGCAGATGCTATTGACAGGAAAAAGGCGGAGGCCCTTTTGGACAATATAAAGGAGAACAGATCCGGTTTCCTCAGATTCAAGGTCCCTGAAGAGAAAAGAAGAGGGGTTGCTTCAGGGAAAAACTGGTAAAGACGCTGAAAGGGGTAAGGGGTGAGGGGTAAGGGGTAAGGATTTTCAACCTATAACCTATAACCAGTCGTAGCAAAGCAA
>JAFGDF010000143.1 GCA_016932235.1 Deltaproteobacteria bacterium
ATTATATAATCCTTTGATCCGGCCACCCTTGTTTTGACTGTTTCCCAGTCGCCTTTACGGCACAGCTCAAGGACATCATCAACAAGGGACTGATTCCTTCGCATATCTTCCCTTATCCAGAAAAGCGCCCTTTCAATGATAACCGTAAGGGATATGATGGAGCAGACGAGAAGGGGATACATTACAGGTCCGCCTTTGATAAAAAATTCATACATACGGATTTCCTTTCTTTAAAATTCAGATACCCTATACTAATACCCTGAGCCTTGCGCCCCGAGACTTACGCCCTGCGCCTTACCTAATAGTCACCCTCGGTCTCCCGGATGCGGGGTTCCGGTCAATCATGACCGGGCATTCATACACCGCCTCTATATTTGAACCGGTTATAACTTCATCAGGTTCCCCAAGGGCGAATATCCTTCCCTGTTTGAGCATCAGTAGCCGGCAACAGTACTGGGAAACAAGATCTATATCGTGTGATACGACCACCACGCCCAAACCCTTCTCCACAGTCAGATTTGCGATCAGGCGAAAGATCTCCCTCTTGAATTTCAGATCCAGAAAAGATGTGGGTTCATCAAGAAGGATAAGATTGGGCTCCTGGGCCATGGCCCTTGCAAGAAGGACCCTCTGTCTCTCACCGCCTGACAGCTCATGGATGGATCGTTCCGCCAGATCAGATGCATGGGTCGCTTTCAAAGAATCCATTACGATTTCAAGGTCCTTCTTTCCTTCAAACTCCAGTCGCCCCAGATGGGGAAACCTCCCCATCAATACGACTTCAAGGGCTGAAAAAGAGAATCTGAAATGGTTTTCCTGGGATACCATGGCCACCTCCCGGGCAATGGCTGAACGTCCGAGATTGTTTAGTTTCCTGTCTCTGAGCCTGATTTCACCTTCCTGGGGTTTAAGGATACCATCCATGATCTTTAAAAGACTGCTCTTTCCCGAACCGTTCGGGCCGAGGATGCCCAGGATTTCACCCCTGTTAACGTTGATATCAATGTCCCTCAGCACCCATGATCGCTCGTATCTGAATCCTATGTCTCTTAAGGTCAGGATTGGTTCCATTGGCTCCCTTTCTTTTTTAAGAGGATGATGAAAAATGGCGCCCCCATGAAGGCCGTAATCACACCCACAGGCAGTTCGCTGGGAGAGATCACCACCCTCGCCAATGTATCTGCTGCGATAAGGAATATGGCCCCGCCAAGGGCGGCCATGGGAATCAGCCGGCGATGATCAGAACCAAAGGCCATGCGGCAGAGATGCGGTACAATCAGACCCACAAAGCCGATAAGGCCTGAAAATGCCACAACTATCCCCATGATAATGGAAACGGTCAGGAGCCCCAGCCTTTTGGTTCTTTCGACCTCCACCCCCAGTTGAAAGGCGTTCTCCTCCCCGGATGTCAGGATATTCAGATCCTTTGCAAGACCGAAAAGGATCAGTGAAGCGATTAATACAATGGGGATAAGGATGGCGATCTGGCCATACCGGCTCTGGGAGAGATCTCCATAGAGCCAGAAGAGCATGGTATGGAGCCTGGAGTCGGATGAGATAGAGATGAAAAACATGATAATGGCGGTAAAAAAGGCATTAATGATTACACCCGTGAGCAGTATGGTTGAGGACTCCATGCCCATCTGTCTGGCGCCTAATGTCATGACCATCCAGATGGTAATAAGGGCTCCGGCGAAAGACATCAGGGGGATACCGAGTTTGAAGCCGAATCCGAATATAATACCAAGCACGGCACCAAAGGCCGACCCGCTTGAAACTCCGAGGATAAAAGGATCAGCCAGGGGATTTCGTAATATGGCCTGAAATATCACACCTCCCAATGAAAGGGCGAACCCCACGATCCCGGCCAGTATTATTCGCGGAAGACGGATCTTGAGGATAATCAGCCGTCCTGGATCGTCGCCCGGAAGATTGCCGGACAATAGTTTAAGAAGCTGTTCAATTGAGACGTCCGCCGTTCCCATCACAAGGGAGACGGACATTACGGCTATAAGCAAGACAGCCATGATTATGGTTGTGGTGATGACTTTTTTGAGAGTTATCGGCGCGTTCATTGTTTCCATTCAATCTCCGGGTGTATCAGCCTTACCAGTGCCTCAAGCCCGTCGATGATCCTGGGCGACGGCCTGTCAATCAGGTCCGAATTGATCAGATGGACCCTGTTCATTTTTACGGCCGGGATGGATGTCCATTCAAGCCATTCCTTCCTGGCCTCCTCAAATCCTCCCCCGCGATCCATGGAAGATATGATAATGACCTCCGGCTGTCGCCGGATGACCTCTTCCCGGCTTATCCTCGGATAGGTCATAGCCTCATCCTTTGCCAGGTTTATGCCTCCGGCAAGAGTTATCAGGTCATGGTGAAAAGTGTTCCGGTTGACCGCCATAATTGGACGGAGATTGATCTGGAGAAATACCAGGGGCCGTTTTCTGGACGTAACAGCGTTCTGTACCGTTTCAAGACGCCGGTTTAATCGGCCCGACAGCAGTTCGGCTTTCTTCTGAACCCCGCATAGCATACCGATCTGGGAGATGGTCTCTATCGCGCCTTTTACATTCCTTGGATTCAATATAAAGACCGGTATGCCGGCCTGTTCAAGCAATTCAACTATACCAGGCTGATTCCCGTCCTTTGTCCCTATGGCCAGTTCCGGCGACAGGCTGAGGATCTTCTCGACATTCAGGTCTATATAACTGCCGATTTTGGGTTTTTCTGTTGCCTCAGGGGGATAGTAGCTGAATTCGGTAACACCCACAACACGTTCCCCGAGCCCCAGAAAATAGAGGGTCTCCGTTATGCTCGGAGCGAGTGATACAATACGAGTCGGGATCTTATGGAGTGTTATCTCCCTTCCCATAGCGTCCTTGAATGTTGCGGCGCCGACAGGCGATGAGCATGCCAGCATAAAAAAGGATATTATAATTGGGATATTCATTTTAATAACATATTTCATAGCATTCCTGTCCAGAAGCGGATTATCAGTTATTTATATCATTACCTTAGCGCACTTCGCGCCTTCGCGTTTCAATCTTTAACAAACAGCCGCTGTTAAGCCCCCGGCTATAATAACAGATACCCAGGATGATACCATAATGACTCTTTCGGTCACTATAATGTGTTCAATCGATGGATCAGGGAATTCCTCCCCGAGCCATGGCTTATGTTTTATTTTATCGCGATATATTGCAGGCCCTCCCAACCGTACGCCAAGCGCGCCCGCCATAAAGCTTTCACTGTGACCGGCATTGGGGGAGTCGTGCTTGAGCCTGTCCCGAAGGGCGGTTTTCAATCCGACGAGAGCATGGGAACGTGAGAATAGGGCGCCCAGGAAAAGGATGATAACCGACAACCGCGCCGGAACAAAGTTCATTATATCGTCAAACCCGGCACCTGCCCTGCCGAATTTCAGATACTCCGGATTTTTATACCCTACCATTGAATCCAGCGTGCTTGCCACCCTGGCTGAAAGCATCATGCAAAGGGCCGTAGGGACAGGGTACAGACCAAAAAGTCCGGCCGACAATCCGCCGGTGATAAACCAGAACAGGGGAGTCAAAAACCCGTCCACAAAATTTTCCGCCATGGTCTCAATCGCGGCTCGAACAATGCCTTCCCTGTCTAAAGAATCAACATCCCGACCAACGACCATGGCAATCGCCTTTCTTGCATCAGGAAGATTATCCCCCTTTAGGGAGCTGATTACAGGCCGGATATGGTAAAAAAGGTCTTTTAATGCCAGGCATGAATAAAAGATGTAGAGATCAAAGAGCCAGGCCGCAGCCGGATGGATATACATGAATAAATATGTGGCAAGGAGATAGAGTAGGACTGTCAATATCAAAATTCCTGAAACAAGAAGAATTCCTCCTGCCCTGCCGTCCAGACCGTATTTCCTCAAAAGATATTCCTGGCCTGCAATGCCCTTTCCGATTATCCTTATGGGATGAAACCCGTACCGGGGATCGCCGAATATCAGATCCAGGAGAAAACCCGAAAAAAAGATAAGCAAAAGTTTAATCATAACTTTTCCAGCAGATGTAACAGCCTGTCATTGTCCTCTTTAGTCCCAAGTCCGAACCGGAAAAAATCCGATTCAAGCCCGGTAAAGTTTCGGCAATCCCGGACATAGATGCCTTTCTCAAGTAGGTTACGGATAACGTGATCAAGGCCTCCGGTCCCTTTCCATCGGCAGAGAATAAAGTTGGCTGTACAGGGGAAAGGATGGACCCCATCCATTTCCTGAAGCCTTTCATAAACCCTTTTTCGTTCACCCGCGACCAGCGAAAAGGTCTGATCCTCATAGACAGTGCAATTGATGAGCAGCGGGGCGACTTTATCCGCGAGATTGTTAACGGTCCAGGGTTCTTTGGCTTCATTCAGACGCGCGATCACATCCTTATCGCCCACTATGGCTCCCATGCGCAGACCTGCGAGGGCATAAAATTTTGTCAAGGAGTGGATGACAAGGATATTATGACGTGGAGCCTCAAATAAAAGACTTTTTTCCCCCCACCCTTCCACAAACTGGATAAACGCCTCATCAATAAGAAAGTATTTATCAGGAAACATGTCTGCCAGATCAAGGACAGCCCTCTTCGAGATAAGGGCCCCGGTCGGATTATTGGGCCTGCCGATCCATAGGGCATCCGCTTTTTTTACTATTTCACCGATCTGGTGCGTTTCTGGAAAGGCAAAATCATTTTCCGCGGACAGAGGATAGGTCGAGACATTAGCCCCGCATGCCAGGGAAGCCCTTTGATAGTCATAAAAAGAGGGCGTGAAAATAGCAGCATTGTTAATCGAGAGCACCCTGGGAACGAGATAGATCATCTCCGTGGAGCCATTGGCTGCGAGGATGTTTTCACGGGGAATTCCGAACCGGGTTTGATAATAATCGACAATGCCATACCCTTCCACACTGGGGTAGTCCTTTATTAAATTATAAAGCTCCGGCCAGTGGCTCCGGATAATTTCAGGCGGCCCAAGGGGGTTCAGATTGACACTTAAGTCCAGCACCGGTTTCCTGGATAGACCGAACCGGTAAAAGTCCGAATGCGGATTGCCACCGTGTTTATGCTCCATCTTTTTATCCATTTAAAATATCCATGCCCAGCCCTTGTATGACATGATGCCGCTCCCGGGAAAGGCGCAAATAAAAAGGAGAGCCGTTTCGATCAGTTCATTGGCGGCTCCCATCAGATCTCCTGTTATCCCACCGAAAGTCTTCAGACATCTCCTGCCGAATATCCCTGTTAAAATCATTGCAGATAACCATAATAACAGGCCCAGAGGTCCGAAAAACAGACAAAAGATGAGACAGATGATATGAGACAGGATCCTGTGCCGCATGGAAGACCCTTCAACGAACCTCCTGCCCATACCGTTTCCCGTCCTTGCATAAGGAAGGATGGTGATCAACTCCACCATCATACTCCTTGAAATGATTGGTAAGGGTAATAGCCATATTATGGAACCGGAAGAAATGATTCTTTCAATTGCGGCCCATTTGGCCGCCAGCACAAGGATAAGGGCAATGACCCCAAAGGCTCCAACACTACTGTCTTTCATTATCTCCAGACGTTTTTCCCGGTTGAACATACCGCCCATGGAGTCGGCCCAATCGGCCAGCCCGTCCTGATGGAGACCCCGGGTGAGAGATATATGGACAAACAGGAGGGTTAAAGCTCCTCCTGCAGGCCACTGTGCAAATGGTTGTTTTACCCATAAAAAGGCTATAGCGTACAGGATGAGACCCAGGACAAGACCTACCACAGGAAACCACGGGAGGGAAGATGCGAAATCTTTACTCTCTTTCCCCGGCCATGGAATGATCGTCAATGTCCTGAATGCGGTAAGTAAACTTTTCATAGGGTTTCTTCGCATGAAAATTAATCCTTATCTGTAAGTTTTTATGCCTTGCGCCCTGCGCCCTTTGCCGTCCAGCAGGCCCGGGATTCAATTATCGTCGAAAAATCCCTGCCACCTGACCCCTTTGTTACTGTAACCGCTCATGCCCCTGGTTCAATACCTGCTTCCGCAAAGGTAGCCATCTCGTTATGTATCCTTACTGCATTTTCAATAAGCTGCATAGCCAGGGCCGCTCCCGTCCCTTCTCCCAGCCTCATATCAAGATCCAGAACCGGCCTTAATCCCTCCTTTTCAAAAAAGGTGCGGTGTCCTTTTTCTGCTGAAACATGGGAGAAAAAGAGATAGTCCTTGACAACCGGGCTCAAACGAATTGCCGCCAGGGCACCGGCACTCGAAATAAATCCATCCACAACGACTATCATGCCTTTTGCCGCACCACCCAGGCAAAGACCGCAGATCCCTGCTATTTCAAGCCCTCCCACGGCCGCGAGGGTTCCTATGGGGTCATTAAGCTCTCTACGGTTGACATAGAGGGCCTTTTCAATAACACTGATCTTGTTCTCAAGTCCCGACCTGTCGAGGCCTGTACCTATACCGGTGACATCCTTCACATAGGCCGGTAACAGCGCAGCGAAAACGGCGGAAGAGGGTGTTGTGTTTCCGATTCCCATTTCACCGGAGGCGATCAGGTTGGTCCCATTTTTGAAGGCGCTATCGGCCATTTCGATACCTACCAGAATGGCTTTTTCCGCTTCCTCACGGGTCATGGCCGGACCTTTGGTGATGTTGCGGGTAGACCGTTTCACATTCTTTTTAATAAGACCGTCCACATCACCCGGATCATCCTTCATCCCTATATCTATAATGTTGACCTTTGCGCCGGCGCATCTTGAAAGGATATTTATGGCCGCCCCGCCTGA
>JAFGDF010000144.1 GCA_016932235.1 Deltaproteobacteria bacterium
CATAAGAAAAAGAGTATTACGATCAAATTGTTTGAAGTTCGATCCCATTATATTATCCTTGCATTCAAAGTGTTTAATGAAAGATAACATATAATTTAATCAGAATGAAATATCAGTTAATAACTCTTTAGGAGCATGTCGGACAAAGTCCGACATGCTCCTAGAATAAGTGTCTTTTGACAAAGATTGAATCCTTTGTTATGAAGACATCATCTCAAATTCCCTTGCGATCTGAACCCATCGCATTGAAATACGGATATATTTAAAGGCATAATAATAATGAAAGATCAACTTATATGTCCACACTGCGGAAAACCCATAGAAAAGTATCGAAATCCTTTTCCGACAGTGGACATAATTATTGAAATTAATGATGATATAGTACTTATCAGACGCAAAAATCCCCCATTCGGATGGGCACTTCCCGGCGGATTTGTTGACTATGGTGAAAGCCTGGAATCCGCAGCAAAAAGAGAGGCAAGGGAAGAAACCTCCCTTGACGTGGAAATCATTTCGCAATTCAGGGCATATTCAGACCCCGAGAGAGACCCTCGACATCACACAATATCCGTTGTTTTCATAGGACGCGCTCGAGGTATTCCTTTTGCCGCGGATGATGCCGCTGCGATTGGATTATTCAACCGGAATAATCTTCCTCATGATATAGCATTTGACCACACAAAGATCCTTCAGGATTATTTCGAAAAAAGATTTTGAGTTGAGCCCGGACATGGTCCCCAAAAAACTTCGATCCTTCATAGTTCCATTATCATTACTTATCATCCTGATCTTTTCAGTCCTGCTCTATTTAAACCACATTATACAGCGCCCTTCAGTACAAATGAGATTAATTGAAAAGATTTCTCAGTACACCGGCCTTGACATGCAAACAGAAAGAGTCAGACTCAGCCTTACTCAAGGGATCGGGGTCCATTTCAGTGGATTTAAGGCGGCGTCAAAGGATGGAAACATATCCGTAAGAGCATCTGACGTAACAGTAAACATTGCCGCTAAAGAACTTTTCAGGGGTCGCATATCTCCCACAAGGATCTTTCTCGTGCAACCCGAGATAGGAGTTTTTCTCAAAAATAATGATACCAATCGAGATATTGAAGGCCTTAGAGAGATAAATAGAATACCGTTTTTCTGGACGAACGATTTATTTTCCCTGCGTGTTGAGAAAGGACAACTAAATATAATAAACCGGGATTATGAACTTCCTGACTTTTCCCTGAACATCCTGAGGAAAAATCCCTCGACCCCGACACTTGTATTGAACTCAATGGGAAAGATCAGGATTATGGGAGAGGATATTCCATATACATTAAAGGGGACTCTTACACCTTCTCCGAAAATGGATTTTCTTGCTTCAACCGACCTGATCGTCGAAACGGGAAAGGCTCCCATCAATCTTTTGCCGACAGGCCATGCGTTTTTCTTCACGAGGGGGACTTTTATGACCCGCTTGAATATTAAAAGCGGGCCTGGAGATATCATTGAAGCCAATGGCCGGATATCCATGAATTCCATCCATTATCGGATCATAAGCAATGATCAGCAAAAGGACTTTTTCTTTCCCGAATTCAGCCTGGATTTTCTTTCAAGGATTGATGGAGAAAAATGGCGGTTTTCTCTCATTACACTTAAGAGCAATGATATATCCATCAACGCGTCCTTAAATCTTGATTTCGGAAATCCGGAGAATCTCTTCCTGGGACTTTCGATAAAAAGTGAGATTATGCCCGTTACTGTCTTTAAAGACATTTTTCCTTCCCCTCTCTTATCTTCATGGATCGAAAAAGAACTATTCCCGACACTTACACAGGGTGATATCAAATTAAATCTCTTTGAGCTCAACGGGAGTATCGAGGAGATAAGAAACCTGTCACTCCCTCAAAATCACTCAGCAATCAGATTAGATCTGGAATGTAAAAAAATTGTTCTATCAAAGGACGAATTTCACATACCGCATCGGGATATTTCTTCTCAAATTTCCCTGGAAAATGGAGAGTTTCGTATCTCGGATATCAACGCGAATATAGGTCTTTCAAGGATAAGGCATGCGGATTTTCGGATGAAGGATATTTTTAACAGCAAGGCTTATGAGTTTCGCATAGAAGGAATTATCAGACTTGAAGAGTTGCTCTGGTATAAAGAGAGTCGATACATGCCTGAGAAGCTGCACATCCAATTGGATAAAATCGGGCAAATCTCCGGAAACCTTGACTGCGACTGGACTATGGCCTTTGAAGACGGCTGGAGATTTCCAAAGATTCTTAAGGGCTATTTTCATTTTACTGACTGTCATCTGGTGCAGGAGCAGTTTATCCTGCCATTATCCCTGAAGAAGGCTGACGTTTACATTGATGAAGCAGCCCTGAACAAGTTCAACGCCAAAGGTTCGTTCGGTCTTTCCCCTTTCAGCCTATCCGGTTCATTCGAGGTAACAGATAATCAGATACAATTCCATAGAGCTGATATATCCGCGGATACGGAAATCAACCAGCTCTTGTCACTGATTGTTGATCCCGCAAAAATCCCTTTGGCATTTGAAAAACCGCTGGCATGCCGTATAGAGGCTGTAAAAGAACCTGATTACTACTCATTTGCAGGAAATGTTGCTCTCGACGGGATTATTCTCGAAAAAGGAAAATATTTGATAACTCCTCCCGGAAAGGAGGATAATTTCATTTTTGATATAAGGTATCGCCCGGGAGAATTGCTCGAACTCAGGAAGTCAATTGCCCGGTTCGGAAATTCTCTCATCGGTATTTCAGGGGTCCATAACATAAATTCTCCCGGAGACACTGTCATTAACCTCTCTGCTCATAAAATCTCCCTGGAAGACTTTGATATACGTCCAAAGGGAAAATCCACCCGGTTTAAAGGGAGTATAAACGGTGATTTGAAGATTAATCTTTTCAGCAATGACAGTGAAGATCTGCTCCTGACAGGAAATCTGAAAGGAGAAAATATCTATATTGAAACAGAAAGATTGCTATCGCCATTAAGAGAATGTGAATTCCAGTTTGGACTTGATGGAAAAATGTTAAAGATTGACCTTTTGAGAATGAAAATAGGGAAAAGCGATATATCGGTCAATGGCAGTCTATCCGGATGGAGGGAAGTAAAAGGAATCTTAACTATAAAATCCGGTTATATCGATACCCTGGATCTGGCCACAGAAAGAGATATCTATGCTTCTGACGACGGAGTTGATTCCGAGGATGCTCTCCCGAAAAACTTTGACCTTATGGTATATATGGAAGCCGATAAGGGCCGCTGGAGGGAATTGATATTCGGACCATCAAAAACAAATATCAGTTTGAAAAACGGGGCACTGGAAGTTCTTGATTCTTCAATATGCTTAGAGCATGGCACAGCGGAGATAACGGGCTTTTATAAAACGGGAAATACTCCCAAGATATCTTTCTCGGGCAATATCAGACTTTCCGACCAGCCTGTTGATGAAATCCTCGGCAGTCTCCATTTACCCAAGGATAAGATAGAAGGCGAACTCCATATAAGCGCTAATCTCTCAGTTAATGGTAGGAGAAAAGAAGAACTCTTACCAAGTCTTTCTGGAGACGCTAATATCACGATGGTGGATGGAAATATAAATGATTCTCGTGTTTTTTTAAAGGCCCTGGATTTTCTTAGCCTTCAAAATATCTTCAAAGGCAGGTGGCCCGGGTTTAAGGATTCTGGTTTATATTTTGAAAGCATCAATGCGGATGCCGCAATACTTAATGGTGTTGTCAAATCAGATAACTTCATTATGAAGAGTCCCGTGTTTAATGCCATAGCTTATGGAAAAGCGGATCTGGATAAAAAATCAGTGGATTTCACATTGGGTATTCAACCCCACGGGAGTATTGACGCCCTGGTAAGCAGGATCCCTCTATTGGGACATATCATTACCGGAGAAAAAAAATCAATAATTGCCTATCCATTTCTGGTAAAAGGGGCTATTTCAGACCCGGAAGTGACATTTAGTCCTTTAAAAGGTCTAGGTGAAGGTGTGGGAGGTATATTCGAGCGGTTACTGATGACGCCCTCAAGGATAATTAATGATCTGAGGAAAGAGACGCCTGAAAATGAGGACCATACAATAGATGAAAAGCGTGATAAAAACAGATAGAATAAGATATTTATCCCTGAGAAGTTGAACAAACCTGAAAAGCATGTTAGATTTCCGATAAGGGGACCATTTCAGGTTATTTTTAAACGGATGGAATAAAGGATATGAATAAGACAGATATCGTCGATATTTTCAAAAAACGAACCAGGCATCCATTCAGGCCCAGGGCATCAGATATTATTGACAGGCTTTTCACTGATTTTAAGCCATTCGCCTCCCATGGCGGATCCCTTATCGCCGGCTCCTGCAATTTTTTAGGGAAAAACCTCTATGTAATCGGCCAGCAAAAACCGAAACCGGCTGACCTGCAGAGCAGTAATGACCTGAAAAAACTGAATTACGGGATGCTCACCGCTGATGACCACTCCCGCATACTTTCAATCCTTGAAAAAGCGAGGTCGTCAAAGCCTGAAGAATCCTTCATTTTTTGTCTGATAGATACTTACGGCGCTGATATTTCGATGGCTTCCGCTCAGAAATTTCAGGCTTTTTTCATAGCGCACTTAATCTATAATTTTCTTACAATACCTGTCAGGACAATATCTCTTATCCTGGGTGAAGGCGGGAGCGGTGGGGCTCTGGCAATCCAGGTGACGGACATAAGAGGTCAGATGGATGACGCACTTTATGCAACCGCTCCTCCTGAGAGCATGGCCTCTATAGTGTTTAGGGATCACACACGGATCCAGGACGCCCTCGAAATCCTCAAGCCATCTGCCAGGGATCTTAAAAATTTGGGTGTAATTGACCGGATTGTCGCTTCTCCAGAAGATGTCGCTGATTGCCAGGAGATGTCTGAAAACATCAGGCAATTTCTTGTTAGATCAATCCGGGATTTGTCCAAGTCGAGAATACATAAACTTATCAAGAAAAGGGGCATAAGGGCAAAAAAATATGGCTTATTAAAAGGCAAAGGCAAGTTCCATGACATCAAACGTTTTCTGGAAAAACCAATTAAAATGGCTTTTCTTAAGCCGGCGCCAAACATAAAAATAGTAAATTACTCAAGCCTTACGGAAGTTGGTGATGATTATCGAAAGGCTGACTATCAAGAAACCGCCCAGGAATTCATTGAATGCGGAGCGGTTCACGATCAGGAAGAAAGGCTGAATGGCTGCGGAAAACTTATACCTTTAAAAGTCTTTCTGGATAATTTTCATGTCTGCCCTGACTGTGGCTATTCTTATACCCTGGGAGCCTCCGGTTGGATTGATTGTCTGGCAGATACCGGCAGTTTCCATGAACTTTATCGCAACCTGACTGTCGATCAACTGCTCGAAAAGGAAAACATTACGGATTATTACAGAGACTTTCTTGCGAGGCAGGAAGGACGCTCTCCTTTCAGGGAATCTCTCGTAGTGGGCAGCGCCAGGGTGCATAACTTTCAGGTAATCATGGCCATAAGCGAATTCTATTTCTGTGGCGGCTCAATGGGTGTTGTTTTCGGGGAAAAATTTAGACGCGCAGTGGATTTCGCGATTAATGAAAATCTCCCTTTCATAAGCCTCTGCTGTTCTGGCGGAGCAAGACTTTACGAAGGAATTTCAGCCCTGATGCAGATGGTCAAAACTATCGAATCCGTAAACAGGCTTAAACGTCACGGGCTGCCTTATATCTCCATTCTTGCTGATCCTTCAACAGGCGGAGCAATCGCCAGCTATGCCGCTCTTGGGGATGTTGTCATAGCTGAACCTAATGCGCTGGTGATATTCGCTGGCCCCAGAGTCATGAAATCAAGGGGTTTTGAAGTAGATGAAAGGCTTATTCGTTCTCAGCATCTCCATATTATTTCCCACAGCATTTATGACGAACTGGCTTATTATCATAATATCCGTGGCATACAGGAGATATGCGAAAGGAAAAGCATGAAGCTGTCAATAGCGAAATACATGGAACTCTATAATCGAATACGCCAACGTCCTGGGAAAACTGTCTGGCTTAGAAAAACATAAAAAGATCAGCCTTGTACGGTTAGGAAATTGCGGTTGAAAAAATGCCGGATGACTGTAAATAAACCGATGAAATAACAGTAACTCAATATCCGGTTGCCGGAATCGCGGCATGGGAAACTCTTTTTATCGGCGAAAACCTTGGAAGCAGGATAATTGCGTAAGGTGCATGCCAGGCGGGCAGAATGCTCCTCGGTTGTTCAACC
>JAFGDF010000145.1 GCA_016932235.1 Deltaproteobacteria bacterium
TATCCCAGTGGTGCCACTTCATAGCCCTTTTGAAAAGTTCATCCCGTGATACAGTAATGTTCGACCTCGCCTGAGGAGGGCTTTCAGCACCGAAAAGGCCCGAGGCACGCAACCCATTGCCGCCCAGACTGATACGCTTCTCAATTATGATAACAGATTCAGCCCCCCGTTCCCTGGCGGTTAAAGCAGCCGGGAGTCCGGCGGTTCCGCCGCCGACGACCACAACATCAGCATCAAGGTTTTCAAGCTCTGAATTGTTATTGATATCCATGGAACCAACTCCTTTTTTTACTGTTTTCCTGATCGTTTAATTAACGACAATCTACAATCCATTTCACTTCTAAGCAGTTGGCATCGCGGCATCCCATGAGGCCCAGATCTCGGTTTGGGAGGACTCAGATTATATTTTATTGCTCCCTATAGAGTCTTTAAAGGAAAAAACTGACCCGTCATATAGCTACAAACATCAGAAGCCAGAAAGGCTATTGCCGGGCCTACATCTTCAGGAGCGCATAACCTCTTCAACATGGAAGCTCTTTTATAGCCTTCTTTGAAATCATCAGGAGTTTCCACGGTAAGACCGGTCTCTCCAAGACCCGGGGCCATACCATTGACAATAACGCCGAATGGGGCTACTTCCGCTGCCAGTGCATGTGTAAAAGCCACGATACCCGCCTTAGCGGCCCCATAAACCGATATATTTGCTATGCCCTGCCCTCCGCTGAAATTTATTATTCTACCATATTTGCGGGAAATCATGCTGGGGAGAACAGCCTGTGCCACATTCATCTGCCCTATAAGATTGACGTTGATGTCGATATCCCAATCGTTCTTTGTGGTTTCGACAAAAGGCTTATTGCGACTGCTTGCTCCGGCATTGTTTACAAGAATTTCAATCCTGCCGAATGTATCAATCGCTTTCTTTACCATTTCATCAACACTCATTCTATCTGTCACATCAACCATAACCGCTAAGGCCTTATTCCCTGAGGCTTCTATCTCAGCAGCAGTCTTTCGCGCTCCTTCCAGGTTAATATCTGCGGCAATTATATGGCATCCTTCCTTTGCAAGAGTGATGGCTATATTTCTACCATACCCTATCTGACTGCCTGAACCGGTAACCAGTGCAACCTTATCTTTCAAATGCAAATCCATTATCCCTTCCCCATTCTCTTGTCTGTTTAACTATTAATTGTTATAAAAAGAATTATTACATGACATTAAATTACCAAAAAATTGCTCTCTATGAATAAATTCGATTCAATCAAAGTGTTTTTCCATATCTTTGATCTCGCTGTATAGTTCCAGATTTTCCAGTTTCGATCTTGAAGGTATGCCATTATCTGTCCATCCCCTTAGTTCATAGTACTCATCCAGGAATTTGTCCAGGGCCCTGACCATTTCCCCTTCTCCCCTGGCGCTCCCGGTGTGGAGGGGTTCGGTAATGAATCTTCTCGGCAGTGTATCCTGTCTGCGACTGAAACCTGCCCGCACATTATATGCCCGCTCCAGATTAACTATTCTCTCGGCAATCAGTGCCAAATATCTCCCATCGCTAAATTCCTTTATTCCCGTGGCAGCCGCAAGCATCTCTCCGTAAAGGCGGCGGTGCCAGTCCCCCCAGCCCCGTGAAAATGAGCACAGCACCCCTATTTCCGCCAGGGCGGACTGGTTCTGATTAAAGATCACGATGTCCGCCTTGCCTTCCTCCGAAAAACGATCCACAGCCCTTGGTACGGGCATTCCCCATTCCTGGAATGCAAGAGATCCATTTGTATGAGATGCACCGATGGTTGAGGTTGCATAACCAAATCCTGTCGCTTTAAGTCCGCGCGGCTCATAGCCTGCCATTTCCAAACCTTTTACCTGCATGGCGTAAGCCTCTGCTCCTTTTCCAATCTTTCTGGCCGCGCCAAGAGTGCCATCCGCCAGGATATCTCCAAATCCCTCCCTATTGGCAATCTTAGTGATAAGAGTAATCATAGCGGCATGATTGCCGTAGGTTAGCTCCAATCCGTCGGTATCGCTCTTCGTGAGTATGCCTTTCTCATAAAGTTCATAGGCAAAGCCGATAGACCCTCCTGTGCTTATTGTATCCATGCCAAATTCGTCGCAAAGTTGGTCTGCAGCGACAGTAGCCCCGATGCTGGTACTGTCAATTGGGCCTGAAAAAGACCAGAAGCTTTCATACTCAGGTCCTTCACTTCGGGATCCCCCATATGTTTGATTAACCGGTACCTGATGAATTTTTCCACAACGCGCGGGACATCCATAACACCCGAACTCTCCAACCCTTATTTTCATATACTCATCCTCGGATAACAATTCATATCTGTCCATCTGCCCATAACGGAAATTCCGGGTAGGAAATACACCCAGGAGATTTCTTGTGGTTGATCCATCGGTAGTGCCATATCTTTTATGGTGTTTGTATCCCGGATTCTCTTGAATCGAAATGAGCTGTTCCTTTGCCAGACGCCTCAAAGCATCGGGATCATGTAGGTTGAGCCTTTTTTTTGCATTGATGACGACAGCCTTGATCTTTTTAGAGCCCATAACAGTTCCTATACCGCAACGAGCGGCTGTTCTCGTACCATTAACGATGGCCGCGTATTTTACAAGACTCTCGGCAGCAGGCCCGATACAGGCTATTCGTGCGCTCCTGCCGTGAACTTTCTTAATCCGATCCTGGGCTTCAGCCGTACTTTTCCCCCA
>JAFGDF010000146.1 GCA_016932235.1 Deltaproteobacteria bacterium
GATTACTGTGGAGTTAAACACGCTCTGGCCCTGTCTTCGGGCACTGCGGCGCTGAGCGTCGCCTTGGCCGCACTGGGTATAGGTCCCGGTGATGAAGTGATCACTCAGGGGTTTACTTTTGTCGCTACCTGGGAGGCTATTCTTAATTCCGGGGCCATACCTGTCTTTGCTGAAATAGATGACACCTTCTGTATGGACCCTGGTGATATTAAGGAAAGGATCACTTCCAGAACAAAGGCTGTTATTCCCGTCCACATGTGCGGGGCCCAGGCCTCAATAAACGAGATCGTAAAAATAGCAAAGGAAAACAATATTGCCGTTATTGAGGATACGGCCCAGTCCTGCGGGGGAAGGCTTCATGGGAAATCATTGGGAACCTTCGGTAAGATGGGAACTTTTTCATTTGATTCCGTTAAGACCATGACTACGGGGGAAGGCGGCATGGTAATCACGAATGACACGGATCTTTATATTCGTGCATCGGAATATCATGACCACGGACATGATCATAACCCGAATGTAGCCAGGGGTCTGGAAAAAAGAAACTTCATCGGATTTAACTATAGGATGATGGAACTCCAGGGCGCCCTGGGCCTTGCCCAGCTTAGAAAACTGGACGGTATGATTATCAAACGTCAGAGAGAGAATAAGGACCAAATCAGATCCGCACTCTCCAAGTTCGATCGAATAACCTTCCGGAACATACCGGATCCCGGGGGAGATACGGCCACATTCCTTATGTTTTCCCTTCCCTCGCCTGAAAAAGCAACGGCCTTTAACCGTGTCATGGGTGAAGAAGGTTTCGGCACGGTCTATTGGTATGAAAACGACTGGCACTATTTTGAAAGATGGGAACACCTTCTGGAGGGGAAAAGCCTTATAACGACCGGTTATCCCTTCAGATCCCAGTCCGGCGATATAAGATGCAGTTATGATAAGTCATCCCTTCCCCGGACAGCGGATCTTTTATCCCGTACACTGACAATACCCATTAATATAGATATGGAAGAACAGATCCCGGGTATAATAAGGGCAATTAAGAAGGCGGGGGATAGGACCCTCTGATCGAGAAATTTTACAACAGGCCCTGATTAATGAAAATATCCGTCTGCCAGATAAATCCTGTAATAGGTGATTTTGAATATAACGCGGCACTTTTTAAGGATGCCTGTAACAGGGCCGTGCAATCGGACTGTTCCCTGGCCGTCTTTCCGGAATTATCCCTGATTGGCTATCCGCCCAGGGACCTTCTTGAAAAACCGGCATTTATTGAGGCCAACCTGGCCCATCTATCTGAACTGGCATCAGGCATCCATGGATTACATGTCCTTTGCGGATATGTCGACAGGAATCCGGAAGGTCGGGGAAAGGCGCTCCATAACAGTGTCGCGCTTATTAATAACGGAAAGATCATTGCCAGAGGGGGAAAAAGGCTGTTGCCCAGTTACGATGTCTTTGACGAGACACGCTACTTTGAACCTGCGAAAGAGAGTCTCCTATTTGAACTGGAAAATATGAGGTTCGGGGTAACAATATGCGAAGACATATGGAATGTAGGAGATCTTGAAGGAATTCCAAGATACAAATCAGATCCTGTGGCAGACCTGAATACACTAGGGATAGACATCCTTATCAATATTTCGGCATCGCCCTTCACTATAAATAAATCCCATCAGCGACTGGAAGTATTAAGGAACATCTCTCAGAAATTCGGTACGCCTGTGATCTACTGCAACCAGGTCGGCGGAAACGATGATCTGCTGTTCGACGGCTCAAGCATGGTTTTGGATGATAAAGGCCGATTGATCCTCCTTGGAAGGCAATTCAAAGAGGACTGGATAATATGGGATTTGGATAAAGGTCATGATGAGATCCATGATCCCTGGCCCATGGAAGAGGATTCCATCCTGAAAGGACTTACAATGGGAACAAGGGACTATGCGGTCAAGTGCGGCTTTGACAGACTCCTGCTTGGACTCAGCGGCGGGATCGACTCATCCCTTGTGGCCGTTATCTCCCGGATGGCAATGGGTTCCGAAAATGTCCTGGGAGTGAGCATGCCTTCCCAATATACCTCCAGGATGAGCAGGGACTGCGCCAGGGCCCTTGCGAAGAATCTGAATATCCGGTTCAAGGAAATACCCATCGACGGCATATTTCAGGGCTATAAACAGTCCCTTGCATCGAGCTTCAAAGGACTCGAAGAGAATGAGACTGAAGAAAATATCCAGGCCAGAATAAGGGGAAATCTTCTGATGGCTTTATCCAATAAATTCAAATCCCTGCTTCTCACCACAGGGAATAAGTCAGAGACTGCCACCGGTTACTGCACCCTCTATGGAGACATGAGCGGCGGGCTGGCGGTCATCTCAGATGTGCCCAAGACACTCTGTTATCGTTTGGCCGAATATATCAACCGTGACCAGGAAATCATTCCTCAAGATATTATTACAAGGCCGCCCTCCGCTGAATTGAGACCGAACCAGACCGACCAGGATACGCTCCCGCCCTACGATATCCTGGACAGGATAGTGGATGCGATGATAGAAAAAAATCTTTCGGTTCATGAGATCATAGACCTTGGTTATGATACTGATATGGTGAACAATGTACTGAAGCGTATAGTGTTTAACGAATACAAACGGCGTCAGGCCCCGCCTGGTCTGAAGATAACTTCAAAGGCCTTTGGTTATGGCAGGCGATATCCCATCGCAAGGGGCGGCCGAATATTTTAATTAAGGAAAGGAGACAATAGATGCGTTCAGATCTGATGAAAAAGGGAATAGAGAGGGCCCCCCATAGATCCCTGTGCAAGTCCATGGGGTATACTGATGAAGAACTCTCCCGGCCCATAATAGGCGTTGCAAATTCAGCAAACGAAATCATTCCCGGGCACAAGCATCTTCATGAGATAGCCTCTGCCGTAAAGATGGGGGTTGCAATGGCGGGCGGCACTCCCATGGAATTTTTTACCATCGGTGTGTGTGACGGAATCGCGATGGGACACGAAGGAATGAAATATTCACTCATTTCCAGGGAGCTTATTGCCGACTCCGTCGAGATAGTTGCAACCGCTTTTCCCTTTGACGGGCTCGTTCTTGTCTGTAACTGTGATAAAATCGTTCCGGGAATGCTGATGGCCATGCTCCGGCTGAATATTCCTTCGATAATCGTCAGCGGAGGACCCATGCTGGCCGGAAATATAGGGGAAAAGCCCGTCGATCTTATAAGCGTTTTTGAAGGGGTCGGAGCCAGGGCCTCCGGCAAAATAACCGAGGAGGAATTTCTTGAACTTGAAAACAGGGCCTGTCCCGGTGTCGGTTCATGTTCAGGAATGTTCACTGCAAATTCAATGAATTGTCTGAGCGAGGCCCTTGGCCTTGCGCTGCCTGGAAACGGCACTATTCCGGCTGTATCCGGGGCAAGGATGAGACTCGCAAAAGAGGCGGGTAAAAGCATTATGGGCCTTGTGGAGAAAGATATCAAACCCAGAGATATAGCAACCCAAAAGGCCTTTGAAAA
>JAFGDF010000147.1 GCA_016932235.1 Deltaproteobacteria bacterium
TACTTTGCTACCCGGGTCTTCGCCGTAAAAAGGGCTCCCCAGGCCACGGCCCTGAGACCACATGGTGCTATTTTCATGCATTGTGGAAGCCCAGAGGGCCATGAGTGTTTAACAGACCTTTAGATTTTATTTAATATCTTTATGTAAGGCGCTACCATGCCAGGGATAAATTTTCCGTGAATGATTTTTCTTATGGGTTTGATGGATATAAACAGTGAAAAAATAGTATTGTATAATCTCTTTTTTATTTTTCGTTGTGGAAAATTCTTGTAGAATCCAGACCTTTTATAAAAGATATGATCCGCCCTGAACACGGCGCTGGTCAAATAAATGAAATCCCTGAATATGGCTTTGCCTGCGACCTGATAAAACTTTGACCCAAATTCCAGGTTCTGATAGCTTGCCAGTTCGAGTTCTTTTACAAAGGCCTGGATGTGTCTGGTGATATCCGCTGATGTTTTAAATTCATCTGTTACGATGCCGGAGGTTTTCATGTGCCAGATCTCTGCGAGTGCTTCCAGGGTTTCCCTCAAATTCTGTATCCGGCTTAATGGGCCGGATATGATAAATCCCAACCGTTTGCCCATGAGTACAGGCGCGTGACCATTAAAGAAACTGCGATCCAGAAATCTTTTCCATGTAGATGAAAGGTAATGATCCCTTATAGTAGCCGCGATAATGATAATGTCTGCCTTTTTCAAATTGTCATTATAAAACTTTTGATAACCATCATTCTGTATACATTTATTGTCATACCCGCAGGTGCAGCACCCAATACACCCGTTTTTAATATAGATATCGTGAATATTTTTTATCGCGACCGGCATTGAACTGTATTTAGCAAACACGTCAACCATTCTCGCCAGATTGGTATCTCCTTTTTCCGCGTCCGTGAGTAAGAGGACTTTTTCTTCACATGTGACACTTCTTTGTTCAATCTCCCCGGGTTCATAGGCGAAAGCATCCACATGACTTATCGTATATTTTCTCGCAACAGGTATTTTTTGTTCAACCATTTGAATAAACCATTTGTAGAATGTAACCGTTTTTTCTCGCTTATCTAATTGGAAAAAATCATCCATGTTCGCGGAATAGCTTTTTACGTAAAGGAATCCCAGCTCCTCGCAGATCCCCTGCATATAATTATGAGCAGTATGGTCAAAGAAGTTAATGGAGGTCGTAAAGGATGTTGCGTATTTCCCTTTGAAAAGATCAAGAGGACACCGTTCAAATATCAGTTCGATGAATCGCTTCATCTGGGAAGGAATGAGCGCATAATATACAGGAAAGGACCAGATCACGGCATCAGCCTTGACCATTTTTTCGATGATTTCCCTGAATAAACCTTCATCTTTTTCGATCTTTTTGATCCGGCTGGCTATGTTAATGATTTCAAGGTCATGCTCCGGATCCTTTTTGGTGAAATAATGGATGTATTGTAGCGTGATGCTGTGTTTCCCCTTCGGACTGCCGTTAATCACGGAAATCTTCATGATTTAACACTCCTTTCTTCATCAATTTGTTTAATACAACTGAATGCCCCATCTCCTCCAAAGCATTATCAATAAATTCCTCGGAAACGGATTGGTTCGTGCTGGTCAATACAGTTAACCCATGGGTATAAATCCACATGTGACAGAGTAGATCCAATAGATCATCATCGGAAAGGTCGGTTAGATGAGTGTCTCTTTTCATGACACTGAGCAAAAGATCAGTATCTATCGGAAAGATATGATTCTCAAAATCAAGGGGAACCTTTCCGGATACATAAAGGAGGTCAAAAAGGTTTTTTTCTCTTCTGGCCATGGCAATGTAGCCAAGGCCGATACTTTTAAAATTGTTGACCTGTTCCGTCTTGCATAACAAATACTTTTCCATAACAAATTCAGATGCCCTTTGAATGACTTCCTGTTCAAGTGTTTTCATGGTGGGAAAGCAGGAATATACTGGCTGGGTCGAGCAGTTCAGTGCCTTTGCAATATTCCTGGCGGAAAATGCCGATATTCCATTTTTTCTTACAAGCTCGAAAGCTGCATCGATAATCATCTCTTCCCTAATCGTCTTTTTTGGGGGCATGCTTCTCCTTTATGGAATACCATTAATAATCTCAATGAGTGTTATATAATAATTGTTATATAACATATGTTATTTTATGTCAACAAAAACCGTCCCACACATCGCAGGTCCAACCAATGCCTCTCCTTGCCAGGATGCAATAAGCCTTCCATAATTTATTGAAAATCGTTGCGGCTTTTCTTACAATCTTCAATGATTTTTTGATTGCGCTCTTATGTTGAACAAGGAAAGCGACAGCCTGTTCTGTGAGAATTCTAATTTAAGGCAAAATCGGAAAGGTAATCAACCATTCATTATGGCAAAGATAACGAGTTCACAGAGTAAAAGTATTGCTGTAGGCAAGGACTGGACAAAAGGGAGTATTATTCAAAACATCTTACTTATTTCCTGGCCCATGATCGTCCTCGGCGTGCTCTACGCCTTCAATCTTATTCTTGAGATGATATGGGTGGGAAAATTGGGAGCAGCCTCTATTGCAGGAGTGGGGGTTAGCGGTATTGTCGTCTTACTTGTGGTGGCGGTGAAAACCGGTCTGGGTGCAGGAGAGACAGCATTGGTGGCTCGTTTTGTAGGCGGGGGTGATATCGCTGAGGCTAATCACGTGGCGGGTCAGGCCTTTGTTATCAGTGCTGTTTATGGCGTTATTATAGCGGCAATAGGGATACTTTTTACTGAGCAGATATTCAGCCTTTTTAGTTTAGATGCTGACGCTGTAGCCGAAGGGACTACATATCTGCGCATAGTGTTAGCAGGATGGTCAACTGAGGCCTTCTGGATGACCTCCTTCTCCGTCATGCAATTCTCGGGAGATACAATAACTCCTATGAAAATAGCGGTTATTATAAGGGTAGTCAATGCGCTGATCTGTCCTTTTATGGTTTTAGGCTGGTGGATATTTCCCCGGCTGGGTGTCAGCGGTGCCGCTATCACCTATATTTTTACTACCGGATTGGGGATGGTTATCTGCTTCTGGGTCCTATTCACAGGAAAGACCCGCCTGAGGTTGACCTTGAAGGACTTTTATCCTGATCTAAAAATCATCTGGCGGATATTAAAGATTGGTATTCCGGCTTCGATTATGATGGTAGGAAAATCCTTTGGTGACCTGATTTTTACATGGTTTATGATTCCTTTTGGCACTATTCCTTTGGCCGCTCATAATCTGATATCCAGGATAGAGTCATTCGTAAACACTCCGGGTAGAACTATAGCTAAAGGGGCTGGCGTGCTGGTAGGGCAAAATCTGGGAGCAAACCAGCCGAACCAAGCCTCCAGGAGTGGTTGGTTGTCGACGGGTCTTGTATCAGGTTTTATGGTACTTTGCTCAGTGATATTATTGCTGTGGCCTGAAAATATTATCGCTCTTTTCAATGTTGAGCCTTATCTGATACACTTAGGCGCTGTCTTTTTGAAAATATCCATTACGGGTTTTCTGGGGATGAGCATTGTCTACGTATTGCAGAGTTGTATTTCTGGAGCCGGCGACACGATGCCACCGATGCTTATCAATTTAGCAATGCTCTGGATGGTGCAATTACCTCTGGCATTTCTATTGTCGCGGCATACAGGACTTGGGGTGTACGGCGTAAGGTGGGCTATAGTGATTGGAATCGTGATAGGAGCGATCGCGTTTATCGTCTACTTCTGGGGTGGCAGATGGAAAAGGAAGAAATTATAATTATACTTTCTTTGTATTTCTTTGCGAAAATCCGGTAAAACTTATTAAATGCTCACCGCTTTGTAGATCTTGCAGAGCAGAGCGCGCATCGGCCAGCCGCCAGTGACCGGGTCGAACATGTCCGGATCGTCTGCGGGAGTCAGAACGTTGCAGTTGGACTCCCATAGGCCGCCGAGCCATGGCTCCCGGTGCGGCAGTTCCGGATACCACCAGTGGCTCTGCACGTTGATAACGCGCGGGTCGATCTCGTCCGCGACGCGGGCGCGCTGCCGGATTACGCCCTTTGGAGTTTCGACGAAGACCCAGTCGCCATCTTCGATCCCGTGTTTCGCGGCCGTCTCCGGATGGACGTCCATGATCGGCCACGGGTACTGCTCACGCGTCCCGAGCCCGGGCTGCCGATTCTCCGAATGGAACATCGGCCGGAAATTGCCGCCAGTGATGAGGATATAGGGGTATTCCTTCGCAAGCTCAGGCGTTGAATATGGGCTGATCGGAGGTTCTTCGTAGTATGGAAGCGGATCGTAACCGAGCCGTTCGAGCACATTGGAGTACAGTTCGACTTTGCCCGAAACAGTGGCAAATCCGGTCGTCTTGCCTGTACGCGGATTGATCTTGTCATACGTCCAGCGTGCGTCGCTTTTTACCATATACGTGCTAGTTGCGGCCTCCTTGAAGGTGAGGCCGACGGGCGCGAGCCTGTAGTCCGCAAGTTCCTCCTCGCTGTTCCACGGGAAATGCTCGCCGAAGCCCAGCCGCTCGGCCAGGCCCTTCCACATCAGGTATTCCTCACGGCGCTCGCAGATCGGATCAACGGCCCGCTCCGCGATCTTGATTGTCGGTGAGAAATCCTCGTGCGTTTCGCACATCGGTTTTTCAATCTTGCTCGCCGCGGGGAGCACGTAGTCCGCGAGCATCGCCGTAGGCGTCATGACGAGCTCGCTCACGACGGAGAGCTCGAGGTTAGGGCTTTTCAGAGCCTTGTAGATAAGCTTTGTATCGCTCGCGTTCAACAGCGGGTTGCTTCCCCAGGTGATGTTCGCCGTGATCGGGTACGGGTATCGCTCAAGGATTGCCTTCCAGATGAGCGGCTGCACAGAGAGAAAATTGTGCGCGCTCTGCGGAAACGGCGTTCCGTAAGTCTCCTCATATATCGGCGCCATAAGCTCATAGCCTGGCCATGTCATCAGCTTAAACCGGTCGGCACCGATCTGTTTTTTTCGCTGCTCGATCGGCAGTGCCTCAGTCATCTGCAGCATAGAATCGCGGATCGCGTAGGTTCCGCCGATGATGGGTCCAGGACCCTCTGCAGTCTCTGCGCCGCCGACCTTCAGGTTCCCAGTAAGAGCCCGCAGGCAGACGCGCGCATGCTCGACGCGGATTGCGTTGCGCCCCAGCATGTCCGTTGAGGACGCATCCTTCAACTCCGCGGGGAAATTGGTCGCGTATATACGCGCGGATTCAATGATGAGGTCCTTTGGAATCCAAGTGATCTCGCTGACTCTTTCCGGCGTGTACTCCGCCGCGCGCGCCTTCAGGTCCTCAAACCCGTACGTCCAGTTTTCCACAAACTCTTTATCGTAAAGTTCTTCCTGAATGATGATATTGATCCACCCGAGCAACAGCGCCGTGTCGGTGCCGGGACGGATGCGCAGCCACAGGTCCACATCGTCGCCCATTGCGGTCTTCCGAGGGTCTATGAGGATGATTTTGACATTGCCTTCGTCGTGCAGTTTTTTCATGCGCTTCCACGCGAGAGGAGCTGTCTGGCTCATCTCGTTGCCATGGATGACGGCGCATTTTGGATTGCTTCCATGTCGCCCGCCCTGAGCCGTGCCGAGCAGCGCCATCGAGAGAGCCGCCGTGTTGCAGTGGCAGATCGTCCCCGCGCAGCCGATATTTGAGGGATTGCCAAAGAGGTTGAGAAACCTTGTGCGCATGCAGTAGATGTCGCTGCGATAAGTGCCCTCCGTTATCGCAAGCGTTTCAGGCCCGTATTTATCCTTCAACTCCCTAAGCTTCGATGCGATCTCATCTAGCGTCTGCTCCCAGGAGATTTCCTTCCACCGGCCCTCGCCGCGTTCACCGACGCGTTTCAGTGGTTTTTTTAATTGAATATCGCTGTACAGCCATTTGATGTGGTAGGGCATCCGATCCGCGCATCCCTTGTTCGGGGATGGATAGTCCGGATTGGGCCGCAGCCGGA
>JAFGDF010000148.1 GCA_016932235.1 Deltaproteobacteria bacterium
GTGGATTATTCACTTAAGACAAAGTGCTGCGGAGGCCCTGTCCTCCCTGTTGATGAAAAGACGGCACTGGCCGTGGCAAAAGAGAAACTGGACAGCATATCCAATGCCGGCGCCGATGCAATATGCCTTGTCTGTCCATTCTGTTCCGTAATGTACGACAGCAACCAGAAAAGTATTGAGACGGAATTCAACAGAAGTTACGGGATCCCCGTGCTCTACCTGACCCAGCTCCTTGGCATGGCCATGGGTTTTGACAGGAAAGATCTTGGATTAAATATGAATGTGGTGAAAACAAAGGAATTGCTGTCGAGATTTCATTTTGAATAGGATATGCGATATTAACAGTATTTGAAGCAATTATTAATTGTATTCCTCCTGCCGGAAGCAGGAGGAGGCTTATGCATTTCCCTTAAAACACTATTCCGATGCCAGGTTCCTCAGTATATAGACCGCATCTGCCGGATCGATTGTTCCTGTTCGGGTGACGTCGGCCAGGGCCTTTCCCGGAATTTCAACGGGACCATCACTAACCAGGATTTTCAGGATGATGATGCAATCGGCGAGGTTAAGGACCCCATCGTCATTAATATCACCATATCTGATAAGCCCTGTCAAAGGATAGCCGTGAAGCTGATTTACACCATCCGGGGCCTCATAAAGACTCATTAAATGGATAATGCCGGGACCGCTTGCTTGCAGCGCCGGAGCGCGAAAATCGCCCTCCATGTCCGTAAGCTTGGTGATGCTCCGGATTTCGTGATCGGAAATGTCCATGGCGCCGAAATATAGACCGGTCACAACCCCATCCCCCTGGGTCCAGGCCACGGTAAGGATGGGTGCGGCCCCTTCCTCGGTCAAAGCAATGGACAGCTCCCGGGGAATGGCTTCAGGAAAGATTGTTCCCATATCTGTCCATTCGCCGGCCTGTTCAGAGTACTCTAAAAACCCTATGCCATTTGCCTCTCCGCTATAGACCAGATAGGCAAGCCCGTCACCGCCTGCAAATGCAAAGGCGTTTCCTGCCGATTCCACCAGCAGGTCAGGCTCTGAAATACCTTGTCCCCAGGAGACGGCATTGAGTTCATGTGAGTCATTTGTGTAGGCGATCAGGCTTGGTTTCCTTTGAAGGTCATCACTTCCAACGGCATCAAAGCGGACCACCTGAGAGGATACTATCTCCACCGGATCGGACCATGAACCACCGGAGTAGAGCATGCCGTAAATACCGCTATTCCCAGCCGCCCCCATATCGGAAGCCCGGCTATAGATCAATGCAGCGCTGTCTCCGTGAGGGATCAGTTTCAGGTTTACCGCCACATCCTCTATGGCGGCAATCTCAACAGGGGCTGACCATTGGGTCCCCTCCTCATTCCCGATGGAATAGATCATGCGTGAAGGGGGAGAAAAATCATTCATGAGGTCCCTGTCGATCCCGGTCCATACCGCAAGCCGGGTTCCATCTGCAAGATCAATGACCGCAGCATCCGTAAGGACCCCCTCTACAGATGAAATTTCGACAGGAGCTTCCCATGCCCCATCTTCCTTTTGAATGCTTGCCTTAAGCAGCATTTTACCGTCGGTGTTAATGTCTGTAAAAATAAAAATATCGCCGTCAGGGGCAGATCCCGCGAAAAGGCCAAGGGGCGGGAAGAGGTCAATGATTACCGGATCCTGCCCCTGGAATCGGACTGGTTCAAATGTGCCAAGGTCCCGGCGCTTGGTGATTATTTCCATTTCTATGAGTTTCATAGTGGCTTCCGTGCCGAACTGATAATCGATGGGCCAGGCCTTCCAGTGCCATTTCTTCTGAAACCTGGCCACCCAGGTGTTAAGGTATGCCTCCAGCACCGCCCTCAGATCACCCCTTATACGCCTGATAATGGGTGAGTCGCCGTTCGGATTCACGTCTATCAGCATTGCGGGCGCTCCGGTCCAGGCATCGTCGCCGGAAAGTTCCACAGTGCCCTTGGCCCCCACGCTTCCCCTGGCAACCATGGCGTCCATACCAACACCGAAACCAAAGGCGATATCAAGGCTTTCTGTCTCCTCAGGGTGTTTGGCCTTGACCGGGTCCCCGACCTCGTTTCCTCCAAGAAAGTGCCGTCGCCACTGTTTTGTCTCGGCACCCAGGATCTGATAGTGCTCCTCCTGTCGCGGAAAGGTTGTTTTGAAGCCGCTCAGGGACCTTACACCGATAAGCCCCTTGGTCAGGGCCCGAATATCCATGGCGCCCGACTTATAGAGCAAGAACAGGACAGGGCCTATCTTAGGAATATATTTAAGAATGGGGAAGATGCTCGCTGACACCTCGATGCCGGTTTGGCCGCTCATTCCGTAGAGCAGCGCCAGTTCGTCCGGCTTGTTATCCGGCGCAAACTTGTAACTATCGATATGATAGAATTCTCCAGCCGGAGGGGGTGTCAGCCCCACTTTTATATCTCCGTATTTTTTAAGAAAACCGGGCGTATAGTCGCCCTGGTTAATGCTCTTCTTGGCGATTCCCGCCTTGAGCTGAAGGTAGAACTCACGGTCTTCACCTTTTAGAGTAGCCTCGGCCCCTCCATAGAGACTTAGTCCCATGAAACCCGGAGCCAGCCCCAGTATTCCTCCGATCTTGCCCTGCATCCCTTCCTTGACCTGGGTATCTATAGCATAGACATAATCGAGGGCGTTTGTGGCCCTTAAGATGATATTCGCCGTAAAGGCAGGGAGCGCGATTATTTTTCCCTTGGGCAGGGAATTCATTAATCCTTCTCCCATCATGGCCTGGGAACCTGCCACAGACCCCATAATGTCCGCCATGCCGGAGAACCAGGGGGGAAGCCTGGCTCCGGTAAGCTCTTTGCCCTCAAAGGCTCCTGTGTATTCAAAATTATAGACATTCACCGCGCCCAGCTTTGTTACTACAATGTATGATGGTTTGAACAGATCAGGCGGCAATTGCCATAGCTTTACCCGGCCTGTCACTTTTATCGTGTCAGGGGTGGATGAATCGGTTTGGAAATCTGTAATGCGCTGGAAAAAGACATTTTTATAGCCATCGGCATGGGATCGGATTTTTTTCAGGAAATCAGATATCTGAAAGGGTTCTGGTTCTTCAGAGATGGTCAGGGGAGTTGCCTCGTCATCGTAGTGGTTGTCCGGGAAACTCTTTCTATCTACCAGCCATACCTCCCCGATGCCCTCTTCCAGTACAATGTTCTGGATTGCCCCCGGGGTGCCGTCATCATTGTCAAACCCGGGCAGGGTCACATTATATGTCTTCTGTTCCAGCCCCATACCCAGGCTCCAGGTCATGGTGAGGGGGCCATCCGCGTTGAATGCATTGAACAGGGACTGATTTCCCGCCTTCTTTGCCCCGGGCAGGAATGCGCCCCTACGGTTCATGGCAAGGCTGTCTTCGGCAATGACAGGACGTCTGATCGGGGTAAGAGCGATTGCATTACCCTCCTCAAAAAGGTAGGCATTGGTCCTGGGATCTGATGGATCAGCCACGGCCATGGACGGGTCAAGCCGCTTCCTGAAGGGTTCAAACCCAGGCGCTTTGACCTCCAGGAACCATCCCACATCCCCCATCTCAAAGGGCCATGTAAAGGAACCGTCAGATGCCGTGGGATTACCCCTTTCGCAGGATCTTCCATAGCGGTTCCAGAGCAGGATCTCGGCCCCGGGGACAGGGCTTCCTGAACCCGCGCTTATAACCTTTCCCTTCATGGAGATTCCCTTAATCATATTGACAATCAATTTGAACTTGAGTTTATCGCCTGAAACATCAAGGGTTTCCATCTGATAGCCGTTATACCTCCAGCCGGCGTGCTCCGCATCCAGTTCGTAAAACTCCAGAGGGTCTGCAAGGTCATTAAGCCATTGACCGCCCGTGGTGTTTCTTTGCACCCTATCTTCGATCCATGATCCTCCATTGTACCAGGATACCTGTACGTTACTGATCGTGGAACCGTCCGTCATATCTACGGTCTCGACCAGGATGTCGTGGGTAATATTGAGGCTGTCCGCTTCAGCCGTGGGAGAGGGCCCTCGGATGTAGAGATTTGCCGCAAGATCGCCGCCTGTGCTGGTAAAATGATACCAGTGCTCCATGTTGTCGTCAAAATAATAACCTTTAGCGAGAGACAGCCACATCTCATAGGGCGCATTTGGCGTTCCCGCGCGCCAGCGCTCGGTATAATAAAAAATGCGGTCTCCGGTGTAGCTCAGTTTGATATACTGGGGTATCAATTCGTTGATCTTCACATAATCATAAAGCTCATCGCCAACCTGCTCCCAGGAATAGATATCTACCTTTGCGGTGCCGTAAGGGGATGCCTGCATTATCCCCTTCATGTTCATCACACCCATAGGAAAGACGGACTTCCAGTAGTCGTAATCTTCAGGAAAGGGTGATTCCGGTATAAGCCCTGGTCCCGGGAATCGGGCAAATGTAAACTGGTAGGGATAGGGACCGGCATATTCTTCAGCCAGGTGGACAAAACGGGGATGGTGCAGCGCCATGGTATAGGCGCCTGAAGGCAGTCCTTCAAACACCCGCCGCGCGACTCCCCCCCGGTTTTCCATGTCCCCTGACAGGTTGACAGGCCCGGTCAGGGAGACCGAACCCCAATCTGCTATCTGTGAATACAGCCGGTTGGAGTAAAAGATCTCCGGGTCATCATATGTTCCATCGCTTTTGACTCGATTAATGGCCACCATCTGATGTTCCGCGGGTCCTTTCCATGCCAGCGCCTGGTCCACAATCACTTCCAATGCACAGAGATTCTTGACCGTATACAGTGTCCCGGCCAATCGCTGTCCGGACGACAGGGCGACACCGCCTATACTGGTGATGGAGCCCATCATCTGGGAGGCCTGAAAGGCATTAGCGGAAAGAAGGCTGTGGGGCCAGACCTGGTAATAGGGCCACATTGCGCTCCTGTAGGCGCCGGAATCCTGGTCCGTTGCAACGAAGCTGTGTCCCCAGTAGTCATCGAGGTCAGGAGCAGTTATTCCGTACATGCCGGGAAGCAACGTGACGGTGAATTCCCCGACAGCGTTTGTCTGAATCTCGATAAGGTGATACTCTTCAGGCATAAATTGGGCATAATATTCAGAGGCGCGGATTTCCAGCCTCTGATTGGCGCCGGGATAATAGGCGGGCCGGGCGGACCTGAAAAAATCAAAATCATGGGTGGCAAGCTCATCTGCCATCATAAGCCTTGCGCTGAATTGGACCTGTTCCGGAGTGCAGAACAAAGTCGCTATCTGATTTGTATCGGCGACAGCATCAATATAATCCGAGGCAGTAAAGTGGACGGAGAATTCGCTATAGGCGTTTTCCTTTCCCGCATTTATATCGTTCCCCTCGATCGTGATCGGCACATGGCGTTTCACGGTCCCGTTTGCCTTTGCAATATAGTTACCGGGAAGTATCCTGTCGAAAATTACCACTGCGCGGCCTTCGTCCGCCTGGTACTTCACTGTGCGGATACGGTCGATGCCCTCGGTGTTACTGTCCTTTAGACCCTGAAGGCGCACTTCAAGACCCTCGATCATCTCGGGATCGTGATAGGGTGTGTCCACAACCATGGTGAGTGCCGTATTCTGAAGGGTCATATTAACGGTCAGATTGTCTTCCGGAAGGGCGGTCACCAGTTTTTCAGCCATGTTATATCCCAGACGTTTGCCCCGTATCTTCAAGTGGACCTGGGGAAGACCATCAAATTTTACCTTGCCGGCCATGGTGTTATCCCAGTATGGTTCGTTTTCCTTGTTGATCCCGCTTACACCCACCTGGGCCGGTACAAGGACGATCTCCTGATCCTCTGGATGGACCCCTTCGCATTCAACGACAATGCCTTCCAGTGGCACATTCTCTTCCTCCGTAACCGGATTGAAACCATAAACCGAGGCGAGTATATAGCTTGTCTCGGGCTTGAGAAGGACGTCGGCCCAGTGTGGGCCTGTCAGCTCCTTTCCTACATTCTCGGAATAGGAACCCCAGCCCGGCTTGCTTTCAGTCCCCTCGTTAATAAAAAAGTTATAAAATCCGGCCTGGAGTCCAGTGAACTGGATGAAGCCCCGATCGTCTGTCTTTCCGGCCCTTCCCACGGTAGTCCCATTGCTCGTCAGTGTGCCGGTAATCTGTACCGGCACGTTTCCAAGCTTCATACCGGTCGTTACGCAGGCGACTTCCACAAAGATATCGAAGAATGGCTCCTTGAGCGTAAGCTCCTTGTTCCATTGATGGCGCCCGTCAGCAGTAACCTGGAAATCCGTATCGCTTTCCGAATAATAGCCAGGGTGGTGTGCCTCCAGGGTATAGCTTCCCGGCACAATACCGTCAATAACATACATACCGAAGGCATCGGTCCTTGCGGCGTAGGAAAGGTCTTCTATATTCACGATGATCTCAGCGGCATCTATGGGCAGCTTTGTAGCCTGGTCGGTGATCATGCCTCTTAGATCCCCTGTCCCCTGAGCCAGGGAATGGGCCGGGTCATTTAATATCAAGCCTATCGTGATAGTGAAAAAAATATAGAAAAAGAAACGGGAAAAAGCAGGTTTTAATGTATATTTTTTCATGTGGATAAATCCTCCTTCATACGGATGGCGCATTGTGAGTATTCGAGGGGAATTGAGCGATATCCTCAACACGTAAACAGTCAAAAAAGAGATTACTATATTTGTTGGAATATGAAAAATATCTTTTAGGTAACCATGATGTCAATTCAATTATGAGACTGCCAATATGCGATATTTTGATATAAAGTCGATTTAACAACACCATGGTTTGTCATGATAGTCAAGAACGTCCGTGCGGCACGAGGCTTCATGAGAGATGGGGGGAGGCCCCTCGGGGCCGGCACGTACGTGCAGGCTTCAAACCACCTTAAGCTGCTGTAATCAAAATCTCCCCCACTTTTACTCGGTTTGTTATTGCCTCAGACCTGAAATCTTCTGAAGAATATAAACTCCTTCTCCTAACCCAATCCGGCTATCATCATTCACATCAGCTTGATTATATATCCCATGGCTCCCTGATATACCGCTACTAATCTGAAGAGCAAGGATCGCGTCGATTAAGTCCACATTTCCATCACCATTGATATCAGCAGCGACAATTGTGCCTAGATGGACATTGATGGTCTGGCTGTCATGAATTGCGCCTCCCATATCAATAACTCTAATTAGCGTGTTAATGGACGGTTGCGTCTCTGAATTATAACTTGGTGGAAGGGTAACGAGTAGCTTCCCGTCACCATTACGAAATGAAGGCAAGTCTGGACTGATATTTATTGCTGTTGGATTATCCGCCAAAGCTGTCCATGTCA
>JAFGDF010000149.1 GCA_016932235.1 Deltaproteobacteria bacterium
CTGCGTTGCCTGTGATCGCTCCTCCTTGCGGCGTATTACTTATACGTCTCAGTCGTCGCTCCTTGGCGCCTTGCATCTGGCACCTCGTTGGTGGCCAGGGTTACGCCAAAATCCAGCACCATTACTATATTGTCTTAGATTTGATGGTGGATTTTGGATGAACCGGTGTTTGATAGACTTGTGTAGGAAGGCACTGATAAAAGGTTATACGTGGAGAGAGAATTATGCTATGCTGGCGATAAATTATGGCGTGTGAAATTTATAACCAATGAGAATGAGCAAACGATTTACTAACTTTTGGAAAGCAATGCAATGATTCAGAAGATTCTTCAGATGCAAGTCATCTTTGTGCCTGTTCAGGACAGGTTGATGTTCCGACTGAAAACTTCGGTCAGAACAGAGTTCAAGCTCTGGTTCACCCGTCGTTATATGAAACTCCTCTGGAAAGCTGTTCAACAGATGCTTAACAATACCAAGGCAGAGATAATCTCCGATCCATACACCAGAAAGGCAGCAATTTCGTGGGAACATGAACAGGTCTTGACAAAGGTGAATTTCCAGACACAGTATATGGAAGAACCGGAAATCACTCATCCTCTGGGCGAGGAACCCGTGCTTGTTTCCAAAATTCAGGTAAAAAAGGGTGCGGGTAACACGCAGGTATTGTGCCTGCAACCTGAACATGGACAAGGGCTAGAGATCACATTTGATAGCACACTGCTTCATACGTTCTGTAAACTGCTGGAGGAAGGATTGAAAAAAACTGACTGGGATCTGGAATATAGAATAGAGGATTATACTTTGCCCATTAGCGGGACCACTCATTAAGGTTAATAGATAGCTCCTTGTCCGGGCACTGTAAGACAGTTTGTGAGGATCCTTGATAGAGCGGGCTTTATAACATTCCCGTAACAGAGATTGGAATTTATTCCTCCCTGTGAGCGGTTTCCCCTGTAAATGAAAAGCACAGAAAGGCAACCACGCTTAGAGCCGCCCACATAGTGAAGGGTAAACTTTCACCGAAGACCGCCACGCTGTTTCCGATCGGTGGCGAAAGAAACGCGCCTATCCTGGAGATGGTCTGCAGAAAACCAACCGCGGTTCCGGAATATAGCGACCCGATACCTTTACTATCCATGTTGGCAGCGTTTACCATGGCTATTAGGGCATCCCGCCCGATACCGACCATGATGATGATAGCCCATACTATGAAACCCTCTGCTACTGACAGTAATCCAACTCCTATAATGGCAACAGTGATTATGGATAAAACCAATAATTTGCGCCGGCCGAATTTGTCGGATAACAGAGAAATCGGGACAGCTCCCAAGGTGCTTACCCCGGTAAAAGCGGCTAATGTTCCGTCGGCACTCGCGGGCAGCCAGCCTTTAGATTCGCGCAGATAGAACGGCAGGTATCCGCACATCCCCTGGATGCAGCCGTGGTAACACATTGTTGCCAGACTTATGAGCCAAACGTTTTTGTTACGAAGAACATTGTATATTGCATCTCTGGGTTTTACTCCCGTGCCTGCGCCGATTTTTCCCGCTGATCGACGTTCTTTGACGGTGGTCAGCCAGAGCAGGGCTATTAATATTGAGATCCCTCCGTATAGGAAGAGAACCCTCCTCCAACTCCCCAGCATGGGAGACAGCAGAGTGGCGCTTAACATGGAGCTTATCGTGAAGCCCGCGCCCATACCGGCCATCAGGATTCCTGAGGCGAGTCCACGCTGTTCTGACGGAAACCATGTGGCGGCTGCCTTGAAAGCGTTGGATGGCATGAATCCGACTAAAAGCCCGAAAATGAAAGTCGTTAATAGCAGGCTGTAAAAACTGTTGGAAAGGCCTCTGGACGCCCCGGCCAGCCCGGCCGTTGCACAGGCAAGAATCAGGATGCGTCTCGATCCGAAGCGGTCAGCAAGCAGTCCGGCCACAAAGACGATGAATAAACCTGACATAGGAAAAAAACCCCAAATCCAGCCAATCTGGACAAGGCTTAAACCAATGTCCGCCGAGATTTCATTGAAGAGCACCGGCATGCATATATGCGGCATGGCCATACAGAAGGATAAAGTCAGAGCGGCAAGACCGAGCACGTACCATCGATATTTAGACTCAGTATGCTTATTTTCCATTTTCGGTTCTTCTCCAATTCAATTGAAGAAATCAGCTAAAAATATACACCAGGCTTATATTTAGCCTGATGGCTAAAAATCGCAGCATGGGAAACTCTTTTTACAGTCGAACTCGTTCCTGGCAAAGTTTATCGAATAATGCCTTATTTTCTAGCTTTTCACGGTAAATGCCTTGCAATAGGTGATCTTTCCTTCGTTCGGACCATAAAAATGGTCCAGGACCGATTCGGGATGATAGCCCTGATTTTCATAAAAAGCCCGTGTACTGGCATACTGAGGCCTCTGGGAGGTTTCCACGTAGATACGGGTACCTCCTGATTTCCGAATCCGGGCCTCTGCTAACTTCAATAAACGCCTTCCCAGACCCTTTCCCTGAAAATCCGGTTGAACCGCGATCCAGTAAAGCTTAAAACTGGAAACCGTGCCTGTTATGGGGCCGTAACATGAATACGCGGCAAGTTGACCGTAATGCTCCGCAAGGATAAAGTCATATCCGCTGGCAGAGCCTCTCGCCAGACGCTCACGTGCAAGCTCTTCAGCCATGTCCACCTCTGCAGGGTAAAAGAAGCCGGTGATTTCAACCAGGCGTTTTATTCTCTCGGGATCTGAAGGGCTTATATCATGAAGGAATTTAAGACCATGAAGAGATCCAGTGCGTCCTTTGCGTTCCTTTTTCCATAGCAGACTTGCAGCGGCCAGACCATTGAAGAAACGAAGCGCATTTGTCCCGAGTGTTCGATTTTTGTATCCTCCCTCCTGAATGACGACAACAGGAAGACCCAGTTCACCTATCATTCGTCCATTGGCTTCAAAATCCCTTGGTGACATAGACCATGTTCCTGTGGGATCCCCCTTAGCCGTGTCCAGGCCAAAAGGTACAACAAGAAAATAGGGATTGAATGAGTCTATTCTTCTAAGGGCCTTATCAAGAGTCTTACGGTACTTATCACCATCAACGGACTCGGGGAGAGGAAAGTTTAAATTGAATCCTTCGCCATCCTCCTGCCCCCGCTCATCTTCAAAACCCGTAAAGTAGGGATAGGCAAACCTGGGATGGCCGTGTATTGATATTGTAAGGATGTCCGATCGCTTAAGAAATATATCCTGCTGGCCGTTTCCATGATGATAATCGATATCGAGGATCGCCACTTTTCCATAATGGCTAAGGTATTGTGCGGCGGCCGCGCTGTTATTAAAATAACAGAAACCGCCGAAAGAGGATCTCTCGGCATGATGTCCGGGTGGCCGGATCAGTGCATAACTGATACGGCGGCCTCTTAAGATCTCCTGGGCCGCAGTAAGCGCGCAGTCAATGCCCCGTCGGGCGGCAGGGTAGGCATTTCGGTTGATAGGTGTAAACGTGTCGATGCAGTAATAACCTGAAAGAACAGATGGTTCTTTAGGAGGACGCGTCTTGTTCCTTATGGGAAATATATATGGGTATAGGGATTCATTCTCGGGGGTTTGTTCACATGCCTTGCGCAGATAATTAATGAAATGGGGATCATGGATCTCCTGCAGATTTTTTTCAGGAAAACTCCTGGGTTTCATCTGAACAAAGAGCCCGGTTTTTTCCAACTCTTTTAATATGCTTCCCACCCTGACAGGAGATTCAACATAACCCAGTTCATGGATATGATGGATGCTGTGACGGTCATTAACAACAAGACTGATCTGTTCGACGGACTGACTCTTTACCTGTGTTTTGACAGCCTCGGGTTTAATATATTTGTAGTCTCTTAGCCGGATAGGGTTGTCGCGAAAGGAGCTAACCACGTGTTCCACATATTCCCGGGGGCAGTATTCGGCGTATTTTCTTTCGAGAATCGCGCGGACAACCTTACGCATGAACTTCGGTCCAGGGAGCCTATTCTGATCCAGCCCATCGTAGACCAGATGTGGCATGCAGGTATCTCCTGGCTTTATGGGTGTTTCATATGCCGTATGGACGATTGGTCTCGCACCGTAACGTTCATAAAAACGAAGTCTTGAGCGGTTTTCATTAAGCAAACTTTCATCCGGACATGCCGTAATATCATCTGGCAGACATTCAAAAAAAAGTCCTCTCGCCTTCAGATCCACCGACTCCGTTCTGATGGTCTCATAGAGAGCGCTTCCCAGCCCACCTCCTGTCCGGCCATTGGCGGCCGCGATCCAATCCAGATAACAAAATTTTATCTCCGGTTCATGCAAAAGGAAAGCGAAGCCAAGCACCTTGTTGTTGAAACTTTCCGCCACAAACAGGACGGAACGAAAGCGTTTCTTAAACGGATTGCGCAGCTTCTCCCCGATCTGAAGGATCTCTTCTTCAGGCACTCCGCTGAAACGACTGCTAAGGATCTCCTGGACTTGTTTCAGCCTCTCCTTATTGGCAGGAAGGATATCGTCATAAACACGACGAATGCGGATCATAATATTACCTTAAATACAAATGAAACGGGAAAGGGCATTGCAAAGCAGAAAATCCTGCTGAAAAACCGTTTTTGGACAATATGGACTTCAAATATAACATCCGGAATCTTAAAAGAAAATAAAATAACACAATGTTCAATTTTTTATGTTATCATAAAAGATAAACTGGCTATCATTGCTTTCAAATATAAATCCGTTTTTGGCAAATTAAGCTTGGCGATGGAGAGTTCATCATGACTCAGGGGAGTAAAACATGATAACACGAATGAAAAAGGAGGCAAGACATGTTAATAAAGCAGAAAGACCTGTTCTGGGGGATGAATCCTGATTTTGTCAAAAGGGCGAACGATGAAGCCGTCAAAATGTCCTGCAAAGACGGAGAAAGTCTATTCGAAATTGGTGATAAGGCCGGTACATTTTATGTGCTTCTCAGGGGCAGGGTATCACTATGCCGCGAAGGTGATAAAAAGGTGCAACATACCGCCCAAGAACCGGGCGAGATTGTTGGATGGTCCGCGCTGATCCGAAGAGACGCATACGCTGCCGCTGCGATATGCGACGGTAATGTGGAGCTGCTTAAATTTGACCGTGATAAATTCTTTGCGCGAATGTCCGAAACGCCTGATGATAAGGGCGCTTTTTTTGAGAATATAGCGACAATGCTGGGTAACAGAATCCTGGACCTGGAACCTTTCCTCGCCTAAGTCAAGATATTTTACCCCTTATGATTCTGAAAAAGGCATCAACTGTAAATCGGTGTGCGGATCGCTGATTATGAATCTTGCTGAAAACATAAACCGCATTTCAGCGGACCTTCTGTAAATAACTATTGAAAAAAAAATATCATCAGTGTAGAAACAAAAAATAAGATGATTTTATTCCAGACCAGAAACACCGAGGAGGAGCATAGAATGGATTATATCCATGAATTCTTTTCTTGTGATGCCTGTGAAAATAAGGATTTTATCCGGATCAACAATTTCAGCCTGAGGTTTCACGGAATAAATTTTTCAGATGATCTCATATATGACAAACTGGTAAATGAGGTCTATCAATGCACGAAATGCAAAAAAATATTTTCAATGGATCAGATAGAAGCCGGGCTTGCGAAAATAAAAAAGAAATATAAAAATAAAGGTATATAATAGGAAACGGGGCTTTTAAGAAGCCCCGTTTCTTTTTTCGCTTGAAAAATATGTCCTCAACGATGCGTATCTACTGAACAGATAAAAAATTCCCGAATTGTTTATAAAGTTGCGTTACTTATTTGGTATCGTCTTTCTGAAAAAATTGAAACTTGTAGGAACCCAATTCGATTGTATCAAAGTCGTTTAGTTGTACGCTCTCTTTAACCGGTTGCCCGTTTACCTTCAGTTTCGTCATCCCCCCTGCAAAAGAGATGGCATAGCCTGTGGGTCTTCTGCTAATCATGGCAGCTGTGGCGGGCATCAACATCCCTGTGAGTTTTATTTCCGAACTATCGGCTTTTCCGATCTTTGTGAGTTTCTTGGTAAGCTCGATCTCGCCCAGGCCAGACTTGTCTATAAAACTCACGACCCCGATTTTTTCGCTTCCCTTGGCGGCTGCCTTCATCACACCTTGTTGTTTGGCCAGAAGTTCTTTCTGCTTTGCGGTATCGAGCATCATAGTTTTATCAAGATCCATTTTCTGATCTTCTTTTTCGGTTTTTTCCTTCTCCGTACCAATAAACAGGAGTATGTGCTTTCCTATGATGACATTATCGCCGTGAGAGAGTTTATGAGAAACGATCTTTTTATCATTTACAAAAGTCCCGTTGGTGCTTTGTAAATCGGTAAGAATAAAATCATCCCCTGCCTTGTCTATCCTCGCATGATACCCAGATACCGCAAGATTATCCACGCTGATAGTGTTGTCACTGTTTCGACCTATTGTGATGCCTTCCTTCAAGAGAGGGTATTCTTTTACTACTTGTTTATTAAACATCAAGACTATTCTGGCCATGATTTTCCCCCTGATAACAAATATATCTTATATTATTCAAATATTACATAAAATAGCAACATTAAATAATTTCAAGGTATAATTTTTTTTATGGCTTTCTGGATGCCGATCAATATATCAACGAACAGCGACGCCATTTTATTTAGTGGGCCTTCTTTTTTAGAGTGGATTCCCGATAGAAAGATTGAGATTACCGTTGTATTGTCGTGGGCGCCACGGCTGAGAACCGTATCAATGAAATTTCGGCAAAGACGCTCTGGATCTTCTTCTTCTCTTGTCATTGCCAGGATCTCATCATCGGAAACGAGGTCCGTAAGACCATCCGAGCATAATATCAGCCTGTCGTTGTTGGATGGTTCAATCTCAAAGATGTCCGGTTCAACAATCTCGGCGGATCCGATATTCCTTGTCAGAATATGTTTCATCGGTGATGTGGCAGCCTCCTCCTCCGTCATCATCCCCAGTTCGATCTGCTCAGCCACTATCGTATGATCTCTGGACATGCTTTCCAGCATCCCTTCTCGAATCAGATAGATCCGACTGTCTCCGACATTAGCTGTTATAATCATACCGGGAGTAACAAGCACGATTACCACCGTGGTACCCATACCATGGTATTGTTTGTTTTCGGTGGCCATTTCATAGACCACGCGATTTGCCAGTCTAATACAGCCCAGGATATAATTTCCTTTAATCGATAGCGAAGGATCAGGTTTCCCGTAGATTTCGTCAATACCGGCATCCTCTTCGATCCATTTTCTGAAGGTCTTGTTGATAATATCAACTGAAACCTGACTCGCCACTTCACCAGCAAGATGACCACCCATCCCGTCACACACAACATATAGTCCAAGTGAATCATTTGTGGAGAATGAGTCTTCATTCCCTTCTCTTTTCAGTCCGACATCTGATATACCTAAAGCTTTTACTTCCAAATCATCTCCAATCTCTTGAATACTCAAATAAATATATTTTAGGATAAATCATCGTCCCGCTTTGGATCTTGTTTCCCGCATCTGATCGATCCTTGATACCAGAAGCTTGATGACCCTGGCCACATCCCTGGCTGTCTTGAATCTTTTTTTAGGATCCTTGGCTAATGCCTTATCAATTATCTGCTCGCAGACTTTTGGTATCTTGGAGTTATAATTCCTCGGGGATGGGTGTTTGACCTGGGTGATTTGATACAAAAGACCGCTCAGATTCTCGCCATGGAATGGCAATTCGCCCGTGAGAAGCTGAAAGAAGAGGATACCGAGGGAAAAGATATCGGACCTTGCATCGACTTTTTGTCCCATTATCTGTTCAGGTGACATATAATTAGGGGTTCCCAGTATTACACCCGTCTTTGTTCTTGATGAGGATATGGCTTTTGCGATACCAAAATCAGTCACCTTTACCTGCCCGTTGGCAAGGATCATGACGTTGGCGGGTTTGATATCGCGGTGTATAACATCAGCTTTATGAGCAAAGTCCAGTGCTTCCGCTATTTTTGTCGTTACGTCCAGTACCTTCTTAAAAGAGAGAAGATTGCCTTTTTTAGTGAATTGTTCCAGATCTTTTCCATCGATGTACTCCATGGCGATATATGTGAGATCCTTATCTTCTCCCACATCGTGTATGGTCACAATAGAGGGATGGGAAAGCTTTCCCGCAATTTCAGCTTCCCTAAAAAACCGCTCTTTTATCTCATGGATGACATCATCGTCAAATTCGTCTGAAAGGCGAATTGTCTTGATTGCCACCATTCGGTTGATTTTCGGATCCTTGGCCTTATAGACCAGCCCCATGGATCCTTTACCTAATTCGCTTATAATCTCATATCGGCCCACTTTGCTTCTGATTTTATCCGCCGTATTGCCGACCCTGGAATCCTTGGCCTCCACATCGTCGGTGCGGACTGACGGATCGTCCGGGCCATCTAATAATCGTTTCCCTTTTTCCAGGATTCTTTCATAAACTTCTTCCTGATATTTGTCAGGAAAAAAGATATCGGCAACAGTGAAAAAAAGAATGATCATTATTAGGCAAAAAGCAATATATGTCGGTTTGAACCATATGTCTGTCATGGAAATCAGAAGGAATGAAACGAGAAAAATAATAATGATCATCCCGGCTGTCCATACCAGCCTGCGAGGAAGCGTTTTCCGTGGAAATGTCACAGCAGTAAAAAATCCCGTCAGGATTAGGAAAAGCGTTTCCAGAACGGCAATCCAAAAAGGCCGCGAAATTGCCCTGTTATTGATGATGGCGCTTACCGTCCGGGCGATCAATTCCGATTTTGGCATGTTTTTCGAAACGGGTGTATCAAAGCTGTCGCTGCCGGAGTGATTAAAAGAGATAAGGGCTGTTTTTCCCTTGAGGGATAGCACCTCGTTTCCTGAATTGAGTAAATCAGCAAAAGAAAATCTAAGAAATTCTTCCTTGCTTTTTGTGAATTTCATCAACATTTTTCCGTTGACAAGAGGGATAGCTTTACCTCCTAACAGGAGATGATTTTCAGAAGCGATAACCTGTTTGGGATCCTGGTTTAGATGCGCGATGGCCAGTCTCAAAGGAAAAGAAGGGAAAAGCGCTCCTCTAAGGTTAATAAATAAAGGGTGTAACCTTATATCCATGATGTCATCGACGGCAAGAATGTCATGACCGAAACCTAAAACGTTTCGGGCAAGTTCAGGGAATGGGGAAATTATTTCACTGACTGAAATCTTTTCGAGCAGACCGGTTGGGATGTTCGAAGAAGTGATAAAACACTTTGAAAAAGATAATTCCTCTTGATCTCCGGATTTATTGTCGCTGTCGATTCTGGCAATGGCCGGGAGTATCACCTTCCCGGTTTTCTTCACGCTGTTAACCAGTAAAAGATCATTATCATATTTTTCAAGGATCTGATTCAGGTTCTCAAGCATCCAATCCTTTAGTCCTATGTCTTTCTCTGTCTGGGCATAAGTGTCTATTTTTTGCTTGAGGGTCTTGATTTCGTTAAGCACAGTATCTGGTTCTTCTGTTTGTAAGGGAATATCCAGGCCGATAAGTCTTACTCCATTTTTATCAAGGATATTGATGATTCGGGCTAAGGATGACCGGGGCCATGGCCATTTCCCCATGAGGGAGAGGCTTTTGTCATCGATTTCAATAAGTGCTATCTGGGGAGGACTATTCGTTGCAGGATTGAACAGTCCTGTCTCCATGTCATATATATTTCGTTCAATGAGTTCGAAGACGGAAAATTGCAGATGAGAGAAAGCGATAAAGATCAGAACAATCAGGGCGACAAAGATCAGATTCAGTTTTTCGGGCTTTTCTTTCATCTATTCGTCAGAATCTTTCATGTATTAGGCAAATAAGGATGCGTATATCTCGTCGGATGCTGTCACCCTCCATCAAAAAATGTGTATCAAAACAGTAGGTTAATGTCAAAGAAAATAAAGTGATTCATGAACTGATTTCATATTGTTCCATGTGCAGATTATTCTGTGAAATGATTATTATCCGGCTGTTTATTCTTTTTTCAAGCTCCATGATTGATTGCTGCTCTTCCTCTTTAAGAACACTCTCTATCTCAGGATTTACATGGATATAGATGCTTCCTCCGTTTTCAGTTTTCAGTGGGAGTTCTCGTTCAATATCTCTGAATATCTCATAGCATATAGTCTTCTTTGATTTCAGAACGCCCTTTCCTTCGCAATAAAAGCAGGGTTCACTCAACTGCCTGTAAAGGTTTTCTTTGGTTCTCTTTCTTGTCATTTCTATAAGCCCAAGCTCGGACATTCTAAGGATATGCGTCTTGGCTTTGTCTTTTTCGAGGGATTCTTTTAATGACAGAAAAACTCTTTCCCTATTCTCATGCTTTTCCATATCAATGAAGTCAATGACAATAAGTCCACCGATATTTCTGAAACGCAACTGATAGGCTATTTCTTTTACAGCCTCCAGATTGGTCTTGAGTATAGTCTCCTCCAGATTTCTTTTTCCCACATAGCTCCCGGTATTAACATCAATAGATGTGAGGGCCTCTGTGAGTTCAATGACAATATAACCCCCTGATTTCAGCCAAATCTTATTTTCAAGGGCTCTCGATATCTCGATCTCTATCCCGTACGCGTCGAATATGGGATCAGAGCTTTCGTAAAGCTCAACGGAATGTCTTAAGGTGGGAGCGAAGGCTTCTATGAATTCCATCACGTTTTCATATTCACTGTGTGAATCAATGATCAGCCTGTCCACTTCCTTGGTAAAAAGGTCGCGCACCGCTCTCAAAGGAGCTGAAAGATCTTTGTAGAGCAATCCAGGGCTGTTGGTCTTTTCCATCCTCTGTTTTATATCGACCCATAATTTAAGCATGAAATCCATTTCGGATTTGAGTTTAAACTTATCCGTGCCTTCGCTGACAGTCCTCACGATAATCCCTATATTGTCAGGCCTGATTTCCTCAATTATTTCTTTCAGCCTGTCTCTCTCGGACTGATCTTCGATCCGCCTCGAAATACCGATGTGATCGACCGTAGGCATAAGCACCAGATGCCGGCCGGGGATGGAGATGTATGATGTAAGGCGGGCCCCTTTGGTTCCCAGCGGTTCTTTCGAGACCTGGACCATGATATCCTGGCCTTCCTTGAGAAGATCTTCAATATTAAACGCGATTTCGGAAATCGGATTGTGTTTATAGTGCCCGTTGTTTTCAGGTTCTTCGATTTCTTCACTGTTATTAACTCTCTGGAGCATTAGTTTCTCAAGATCGAGAATATCCTTATGGACATCCGAAACATACAGAAAGGCAGTGCGATCCTGGCCGATGTCAATAAAAGCAGCCTGCATTCCAGGAAGGACCCTTGCAACTTTGCCGTGGTATATATTACCCATGAGCTCATGTCCTGTGACACGCTCGATATGAAGCTCCACGACGACGCCGTTTTCAACAAGTGCCACACGGGTCTCATGAGGCCGTGTATTGATTATTAATGCATTTCCCATTAGGATCCATATTGATTACAGGATTTTTAAAGATATATTCATCATCAGGTCGTCCTAAATCATCATAATAAGATTGTCATAGTGTCCTAACACCATGTATTTAGTACGAAAATAAAGTTTAACAATGTCGGTATATAATTCAACATTATGTCTAAAGACCGTGGCCTGGGGGTCACTTTTTACGAGCGAACTCGTTCCTGGCCAGTTTTACGCAAACTGCCTTACGAGGCGGGCGGCAAACCATCTCAGTCGTCGTCAGGGCCAGATTAAGGTTGAACAACCGAGGAGGATTTCGCCCGCTC
>JAFGDF010000150.1 GCA_016932235.1 Deltaproteobacteria bacterium
GGCGGAGGGAGTAGGATTCGAACCCACGGAGCTTTCGCTCAACGGTTTTCAAGACCGCCGCCTTAAACCACTCGGCCATCCCTCCATAAACGGGCTTATAACATCTCATTTTCCAACAGTCAAAAGCTTTCGGAAAAAACTTTCTCTACTTTCCGCCGATAGTATCAGCTATAGCCTGTATTATTCCATCCTTTCCCTCATTATTTTTATGGTCGCGGCATAATCATCACTGTTAAATATAGCGGAGCCCGCCACAAACACATCAGCACCGGCCTTTGATACGTCGTTTATGGTATCGGGATTGATACCACCGTCCACTTCAATCTCAACATCAATTCCTCGCTCATTGATCATGCTCCTCAATTTTTCAATCTTCGGTATCACGGACGGAATAAAAGCCTGACCCCCGAACCCCGGGTTAACGCTCATTATCAATACCATATCCAGATCATCAAGGATAAAATCCAATACGCCAAGAGGGGTAGCTGGATTCAGAGAAACAGCCGGTTTCGCACCGCTGTTTCTGATATGCTGGACAGATCTGTGTAAGTGGCTTACAGCTTCGGAATGAATTGTGAGGATATCTGCCCCGGCACCGATAAAGTCGCTTATGTATTGATCGGGATTAGATATCATCAGATGGACATCAAGTGGAAGGCTCGTAATGCGCTTGACCGCCTCAACGATCAACGGGCCAATGGTAATATTGGGCACAAAGTGACCATCCATGACATCAATGTGTATATAGTCCGCCCCGGCTTTTTCAACCGCCCTAACCTCCTCTCCAAGAATAGTAAAATCGGCGGATAAAATCGAAGGCGCTATCTTTCCCATTATCTCCTCCTGCCCCTCAGACTTTTGTATTCTGATTACTTATCAATTTTTATCATTCAACCCATTTTTCTGAACAAAGCTGCAAAAAATCCATCCATATGATGGATGTGAGGTAATATCCTTAAAAAACCCTGATCATCAATTAATTCCGCTCCCCATTCCGGTATATGACCATGAAGATTCTCAAGTTGTAATGATCGATTTTCTTTTAAGATATCCCTCACCACATTTTCGTTTTCATCCCTTGAAATCGTACAGGTTACGTAAAGCATCATGCCATTTATTTTAAGAACCGATGCGGCCGCATGGACAATACTCTTTTGTAACCCCGCAAGCCTTTTTGAACTGTGCTTGTCCCTGTTCCATTTACCGTCAGGATGCCTCGATATGACTCCAAATCCCGTACAAGGGGCATCGATCATTACCCGGTCAAACTTGCGCCGGAAAACGGATGTTAGATTTTTTGCCGCATCGGCTATTACAGGCAGAATATTTGCGATATCCAGCCTCTTTATGTTTTGATAAAGACTTATCAGCCTTTTAAAATTGATGTCAAGCGAAACAACAATCCCCTTCCCGCCCATCAACTCCGCCATGTGTGATGACTTTCCACCAAGGCCTGCTCCGATGTCCAGCACTATCTCACCCGGCTCAGGCGCAAGAAGATAGGATGTTATTTGTGCTGCCTCATCCTGGACCTGAAATAGGCCCTTTTTGAAAGAATCCAGTCTATCGACCCTGCCCCGGAAATCTTCGAATATTATACCCACCGGAGAGAATTCAGCGCATCTGACCCCGACTCCCTCGGCATTCAACAAATCCATGAGTGTATGTCTATCGGTCTTCAGGATATTTGTTCTCACATTAACGGATGGGATCTCGTTAAGGACCGATAAAAGTTCCTCAGTTGAAGAAACCCCGACCTCTTCAAACCATTTCTCAATAAGCCACGGTGGGAAGGAATAATAGACTGAAAGATTATTCAGCAGATCCGAATTTTTATCAGGATAGAACACTCTCGATTTCTGCCCGCATATTTTCCTCAGGACGGCGTTTACGAAAGAAGCCGCATGCCTGGTTGAATATCCCCTTTTAGTCAGGTTGACGGCCTCATTAACCGCTGCCGACTCAGGCACCCTGTCCATGAAAAATATCTGGAAAACTGCAATCCTGAGAATATTGAGGATAGGTTGGTCTATTTTTTCCATGGGAATTTTGGAATATCTGCTGATAATCCAGTCCAGTCTCAGCTTCCATCTCTGGACCCCCTGAACCATGTTGCTGATGAAAGCCCTGTCCCTGCTGTCAAAATCGGTTTCCTGTCGGGATAGCTCCTCAAGGTAATAACCAGCGAAACCGCGCTTCTCCTCAACCTTGTTAAGGATATCCAATACAATTTCTCTGGGTCTCTTACTATTTTTTATATTCAATCAACCCTGTCCAAGAACAGCATTATAAAATTAATATTCATTTACCTATGACAGAGTCCTCAGGCAGTTCGAAACCGCGAAGAAAGTCACAGGATTTCATTCTCTTCTTCCCTGGAAATTGAACCTCCCTTACCTCTATGAACCCTCTTCCTGTCTCCACACACAGCATACCTTCAGGACTTATGCTAACCCGCCCGGGAACTGTTTTTAAAGAATATTCATCTATTTTTCTTGATGAAAACAGTTTTACATCATTACCTCTAATTTTTGTAAAGGCTCCCGGCCATGGGTCCAACGCCCTTATTCTTGCGGATATCTTATCCATATCCATTGTCCAGTCGATCAATGCACTAGATCGGTCAATCTTGGGCGCATATGTCGCGAGTGAATCGTCCTGTTTTTTCTCACGGTAGGGTTCTTCGGTCAACCTTTTCAGTGAATTGATGATAAATTCACCGGAAATTAACGCGAGCCTGTCATGCAGCTCGCCCCCTGTTTCATTTTCACTGATAGGCACTTCCTCCTGAAAAATAACAGGACCTGTGTCCATCCCTTCATCCATCCTCATCAAGGAAAGACCCGTTACCCGTTCATTGTTCAATATGGCCCATTGTATGGGTGCTGCGCCTCGATACTTGGGTAAAAGAGAAGCATGGATATTAAGCACCTTCCACTTACAAAGGTTCAACAGTTCCCTCCCGAGTTTTTGTCCGAAAGCCGCGACAATTATTACATCCGGAGCCTTTTCCCTTATACGGCCCAGAAAACCATCATCAGAAACCTTTTCGGGCTGTATTGTTTCAATTCCATGTTCGATAGCCCTCCTTTTAATAGGTGACTGTGCCAACTTTTGCCCCCTGCCTCTGGGACGGTCGGGTTGTGTTACAACAGCGAGAACGTTAAATTCATGCCTGATAAGAGCCTCCAGAGCAGGCACAGCAAATTCCGGTGTACCCATGAATATTATCCGTGGTCTATCAGGGAACATTTCCATATTGCCAGTCATCTGTATATCGTCCTATCTATCCTTTTTTCTGCATCTTTTTTAACTTCTTTTTATAAAGGGACCTCTTCAAACTGCTGAGATGGTCTATGAAGAGCCGGCCGTTAAGATGATCTATTTCATGCTGCAGGCATATAGCATGAAGACCTTCTGCCTCTACGTCAAGAGGATTACCGTGTTGATCAATGCCTCTTACCTGTATCCTCGCGTTTCTTCGAACTTCGGCGGAATAATCTATGACGCTGAGACAGGCTTCTTCAAAAATAATCTCCCCTTCGGCTTGGACTATCTCCGGATTTATCATGATCGAAAGATTCCGTTCTCCTTTTGGAGAAAGATCATAAATAATAACGCGTTTGGTTATTCCAACCTGATTGGCGGCAAGACCGATACCCGGCGCTGAATACATGGTTTCGGCCATGTGCCTTATCAGCACATGGAGTCCTTCATCAATCTCCTTTACAGGGTCTGCTATGGCCCTTAAAACCGTGTCAGGATAAGTATATATCTTCATCTTTTCCTTAATTTTATAACCTTTCCATTTTTTTAAATAGTTATTATATAGCAAAATTCATTAAAATATAACACTTTTGTCCAAAACAGAAATCAAGATGACAGCCCTTGCGGATTTTATTTTAAAATTTAAGCGCGAATTAGCCCTGTCCGGTCAGGAGATTGAAACTTGAGAAAAATACCGGATGGCTGCAATTAAAACACAATCAAAGAAGAATGCCGAAATCATAATAAAGGTACCAAGCTAGCTTATTCAATTACTAGCAGGCTGTCGGACTTGGCCGACAGCCTGCTAGTAATTGCACGGCTTTTTGAAGTATCACAGGAAGTGCTCGGTCACAAAGTTTGCCGACGTCACACCCGTTGAAACAAAATTGAAGAGATTTTTGCCAGCTGTTAATCACCAGCGGTTTGATAAATAGGGGTTTCGGCTGACCAGTAACAGGGTGACTTACAGGGTTGATAATTTTGGAGATAACATCCGTTTTGTCTAGGAGACTGTCGTACTTTGCCCGACAGTCTACATAGCCGTTTTCCCTCTCCAGGATCTTGATTCCAGATATATCATGATCATGCCCAAAATAGCCATGATGATTCCGATCCCAGCCCACCGGATATTAGGGATAATAAGCAATATCGAAGCAATAAAAAACAATGGAATCCTGAACATGCCATACTTGGACCGGGCTCCCACTATTACGGAGTGCCCTAGCAATGTCACTCCTATGACGGCCGTAAGAAAGTGCAAAGGCAACAATGTGAGATCACCAATAAGGCACAGAGATGGTTCCATAGCAAAGGCGTAAGGGATGATATAGGCCGCTATGGCGAATTTCATTCCATAGAGACATGTCCCCCAGAATTTCGTACCGGCGATAGTAGAAGCCACGTATGCCGTCATAGCCACCGGCGGTGTCACTTCAGCAAATACTGCGGCATAGAAACAGAACAGGTGAGCGGCCATGCTTGTAATACCGACGGCCTCAAGCGCCGGTGCCATAAGAATCACGGCCACGATATATATCACCAGAGGCGGCAATCCCATGCCCAGGATCATGCAGGCAATCATTACCAGGATCATGGTGGGCCCCAGCATCCCTCCGGTGAAGCCGAGGAGTAAATCTGTAATGCGAAATGCCAGGCCTGTTGAAAGAGTCGTCCCTATGACGATCCCTATACCCCCGATTATTCCTCCCAAACGCAGGAAATCCTTTGCAGTTTCGACAAATAAAATCACCAACCTGGAAGGGATCATCTTGTTGGGCGTAAGAAAGCTGAGTACGAAGATGACACCGAGAGCTACCAGGGCCGCCAGAGTGGGGGAGTATCTCAACACAATCAGGATGACAAGGACACTGAAGCCGCCGAGAAAGGTAAGCCCCTCTTTCTTCTTCAGAACATCTTTTAATACCGGCACCTCGGAACGTGGCACTGGCTGGATCCCCGAAGAGCGGACGTAAAATAGGATAGATGCGCCCACGCCGAAATAATACAAGATACCGGGGAGTATGGCGGCTTTAATAACATCCCAATAAGGTACCGATAGAAAGGCCATCATCAGGAAGGATGCCAGTCCCATTACCGGAGGCATGATCTGCCCCCCACTGGATGCCGCTGACTCTATGCCTCCCGCAGCCTCCGGTTCAAAACCGGTCTTCTTCATTAACGGGATGGTTACTGTACCTGTAATCAACACATTTGCAGTTGCCAAACCAGTAATGCTTCCTACCAGGCTGCTCCCCACCACGGCTACCAGGCCAGCCCCGCCCCGAATGGTGCCCACAAGGGCCCGAGCCAAATCCATGAGATAACCCGTGGCGCCGGTAAGTTCCAGGCCTTTGCCAAACATGTAAATCAGGAAGACATATTTGAACATGACATAGGCACAACTGCCAAAAATGCCGTCCAGGCTGGTGTCCATATACACGGCGCTGATGATACGGCGGAGATTGAATGGCGCATGCCCGCCAAATTCTCTGGGCAGGTAGTGACCCAGAAAATAGTATAATAAGAAGGCGATCACCACCATTGCCAGCATCCATCCCATACTGCGTCTGGTTGCCTCGATGGAGACAATAATAGCAACTATTCCCATTATCATGTCCATGGCTTCAGGCGTCGCGGTCCGCCAAGACATTTCGCGCCAGGTAAATAAAATATAGCCGAAGCAAATCGTACTTGCCAGGAGCCATACGTAATCCAGCCACCTTAGATATTTTTTTCTCTCCGGTGCGGGTGGCAAAAGAAAAAGACCGCCAAGGACAAGCATCACAAAGAGGGCGCGGGCGGGATGTGCCGGCCAGGGCTTAAAGAAGTTAAAGATAACATAGCCTGAAAGAACAAGATACAAAATAGTACGCGGGTCATTTCTAAATAACCGTCCAATGGTACGGCCCTCATTAACTATCATTTCTCGAAAAGTCATCTGCCCTCCACTGCCGGAGATACAGGCCATCACGGGGCTCCCGGCCGACATTTTGATTCGTATTCAGATTATTTCCACCAAATAATATTGGCAGCGAAGTGAACGCCCCGAGGCGTTCACCCGCCGCCACCGTTTTCTTTACACTGTGGGACGTAAGGATAACAGGCCTATTTACCCTTCCATAGACCCTTCTCTTTCCAGTACTTAATGGCGCCGGGGTGGAATGGTATGCCGACATCCTCGATAAGGATTTCAGGATATTTCTTGCTATAACCCCAGTAAGGATTTACCTTTACGAGGTTGTCAAGGTTTTCATGGCATATTCTGGTTAGCCAGTAAACAAAATCGTCCGGTAAACTGGCATGGACGGAGACGTTATTGATACCGCCATTGTAAGTGGGGAAGTCCGCCTGCAGGTACTTCGGCATAAGATCCTTCTTGATAGTAGTAGCCGCCATAACCGTCGCACCAACGCGCTTGCTTACACAGTCTTGATTCCAGTCCAGTAAAATACAGTCCCTCTCCTGCATAACCTTCAGTATTCCCGGCTGCGGGATCAGGCCTTCCAGCATTCCCTGGCCTGCATCAATCAGGCCGTCGGCCAGCATCTGTCCCACCTCGTCCACGGTTCCGTAACTCACTTTTACGTCCCGTGGTTTTTTCGGGTCGGCATCGTATGCGATTCCCTCGCAGGGCAATGTCAGGCTGGCATGGATGTCCCACACTGCAGCACCGCCGGAGAACGCAATTCTTTTTCCTTTCAATTGAGAGACTTTGGTCATGCCAGACTTTTTCAAAGCAACAAAGAACCACGGGTTTGAATAAAGGTTAAAGGCAAGTCGCAGTTCGGTAAGGGGCCCGCCTTTCCAGGGGAATTCCTTGGTGCCTTCATAAGCGCTCTTGCCAAAAGGACTTGCCGATAAGAAGATCGTGAACTCCTTGTTGCGGAATAGTTCCACATTGGCTACCATCGTACCCGGTGAAATCGTGAAGGGTATCTCCATGGCCTTCTCCCATATGGGGCAGAGTCCCGATGCCAGCATGTTCAACCCGCCTCCTACCGGACCCGATCCAACAATGACGGACTTGGGCCAATCGGCGCCCGGCGTTGGCTTTGCCGTTCCCTCCGCGGCGGGAACTTTGACACTGCCACCAAGAATAAGGGCGAAGACTGCCAAGGCCATTATTGGAATACAAAATGCTCTTTTCATTATTTGCCTCCTTTCCTGTTTAAAGATTATTCATGGTCAATGATGACTCTTCGAAAGTCTATAAATTCCAAAGCGAACTCTAACATCATTTCGTGTCAAGGTGTCTTCATTATCATAAACAGGGACAATTCTGAGAGGTAACCCCTGCTTTCGGATCCTTTGAAGGCTTAAAAACTAAACTGCCATGAAAACTGGCCCTCAGTTTTCATGGCGGATTACTGGGGTCAAATAGTATAATTTTATTTATAATTGAATTTCTACTTCATATCAACCACCCAAATCCACTCTGAAAATGCTTCAGTTCGCCATGAGAAAGGATTTCAGTTCAACGATACTAAATTCTGCATGCTGAATACAGTATTCTATTAACAGAGCTTTGTCAAGCAAATTGTGCCCCCCAAATCCACCATCTAAATTTATAACAGTTAAGTTGACCTATTTTGGAAGTTATTTTTAGCCCTGTTATCGCAAGCGAGACTGGTCTAAAGTCTTATTTTTCACCATAATGACAGGGTAAATTTTAAATACAAAGGCTCCAATGCATATTAATCTCTTTTGAGCTTAATTAAGCTATAGCTGTTTCATGAAGGAGTCCTGTTTTCTCTAACGCCCTGTCATTGTGGTGAAAAATAAAATTAACTCAACAAGTCCATTCAACCCGTTGGTGATGAAGCAAGCAAGGCGATCTTTGCCCGGATATTAATCAGCCACTCCAGAGATGGATGATTCTTAGGCAATCTGACAAACAGTTCCCTTGATCGTTCCATTACGCGTGCGGGAAGGTTTATAAGATGAAGGCGGATAGCCTTCAGCCTCCTGGCAACCCATGACTTACCCAGCACTAACATCTTCATGGCGTTATTCAGGTTTAACGCCAGTATCATCATCCACCACCATGCGGCATTGACCCCAAAATCATCGGACGGCAGCCTCCCTCCGGCAAGGTCTTCTTTCATTATGCTGTGGGCTTCCTCACTCTTGCCGCAACGCTTGTAGAACCAGGGTATCAACTCCTGTCCATCCCAATCCGTATTGGTCACAATACTGTGAACCTTATACTTCTTCGAATCCATTGCCACTGTTCATAGCCCGCAGTGACGTTCCCATCCCGGAACTCCGTATGTAATAACAAACCCTGCTCCGACCACCATGTGTTAAATGGTTGATAGGACTTGAATCCCTTATAACAGTAAAAAGCTTCAGATTTGTTCGTCTCAACAAGGGTGGCATCCATATCCAATGTCGCTGTCCTTCGCCTGTTATGCTTTTGAACAAATGACACAAAATCCTTGTTCACCTTGACCAATCCCCTTAGATGTCCATTCGGCCCAGGAATAAATGCCTCCCCGGATTCCCGCAACTTACCCTCATCTTGATCATGAAACCATGACAAATACCTGAATACCGCAGATGGGGAGGGAACCGTCCTCTTCCGCTCCTTCCGCCAGCGACGGATAAAAGCCCTCCTTTGCTTCCTGCTCAGTCCGTGCGTTTCTGTGCTCTTTATTATCCTGCATAAGCCTTCGTCACTTTCCAGACAATTTAAATCTTCTACACAATCTCCACCAATGAGATTCACCAATATCAAAGACATCACAACCTGACTGTCTGTCCAGCCCTGATTATCCGAGCTTACCTTTAAATGTCGGTCTATTGATTTTGACAGCCCTGATGCTTGTGCCAAATCCATATAGGCTGGCAAACCTCCAAATCCTGTCATTTTATTATTCTGTTTATCGTTTTCATACTTGAATGGAAGAATCCCTTGTGTCATAATTTGCTTCACCTCGTTGATGATAGTTTCTTCGTCCTGGAAGCATTCTATCCGCTTGATTTATCAAGCACAACGAGGTTTTTCTTATTTTTGATGATGAATCGGGGTAAGTCTGCCGGACTTTGTCCGAAAGACTGCCGGGTTCATTTAAATGTTTCAAATCTTGCTTGACTTTTTCCATGCTTGCCCCTATCTCATATATTCATGAAAAATATAATAAATTTCCTATTTGAAGTAGGAATGCTGAAAAAAACACCGCGGACTGGATATCAATTTCTAGGGTCAGGCAGTGAATCGGTTGCCGATCATTCCTTTCGCACGGCTATAATAGGCTATGTTCTTTCACTTCAGGAAACGGGAGCAGATCCTCATAAGACTATGCTTATATGTCTTTTCCATGACCTGCATGAGGCAAGGACAGGCGATCATAACTACGTAAATAAAAGATATGTTGATATAGACGAGTACAAGGCGATTAATGATCTTGCTGAGGAGATCCCTTTTGGTGGGGAGATCAAAGCCCTTACCCGTGAATTTAACGAAGGAGAGTCGCTGGAGGCAAAAATATCAAGGGATGCTGACCAACTTGATCTTATTCTTGAGCTGAAAGAACAGAAAGATCTCGGGAATAAATACGCTGAAGATTGGCTTTATTATGCCGTCAAAAGACTTGTCACCAAAGGTGCCGAGGAAATGGCGCGGGCGATATTAAAAACAGACAGTACCGACTGGTGGTTTGATAAGAAAACGGACCTCTGGGTAAATGGACCTGAAAACTGCAAAAAGATTAAATAAATGCTTCTTCGGCTCACGTGGAAGAATAATGAGAATTTGTGTCACCGTCTCTATTTTACTTCATGTTTCCATCTTGCTCGCCTTTCATAAAACACATCTTTTTTCCTGGGAACTCGAAGAGCTAAAAACATACGAGGTGGAAATTATCAGGCCTTCTGTTGATGAAATGGATGAAATCCGCTCGCCTGAATCCAGTCTTGAAAACAGCTCAAGGGATAGTGAAACAGAGCCACCGGATTCTCAGGAAACGATATCACTGGACACAAAGGATAAACGATACATATCCTATGCGGGCTTGATTAAGGAAAAAATCAGCTATAAGTGGAAATATCCTAAAGATGCGCGAGAGCATCTTCTGGAAGGCCGCCTCACAGCATTTTTTAGCCTGTCCAAGGACGGAAAGATGATAGAAATATATATTACAAGCCCATCAGGGCACGAAATACTAGACAGGGAAGTTATCAGGGCGGTTAAGGCAGCAGCCCCCTTTCCACCGTTTCCGGATGCGATAAAAGTATCGAGATTGAATATCAACGCGAACTTTGATTATCGTCTTACTGCAAGGAAAAGGAAGGCCCCTTGAAGGGAATATTTCTTGACTTAGCGAAGATGGTGGTTATTTTATTGAATGATTATTACTGTTAAATATTCTGATAATTCAAAGCGTTGAGGAAAACATGGCCGGCAAAGATTACTATAACATTCTGGGTTTATCAAAATCGGCTTCGGCTGACGAAATAAAAAAATCCTACCGTAAACTTGCAATGAAGTATCACCCTGACCGGAATAATGGGGATAAAAAAGCCGAAGCCCAATTTAAGGAAGTCAGCGAAGCATACGCGGTCTTAAGCGATCCCGAAAAAAGAAAACAGTATGACATGTTCGGATCGGAAGGTTTCCAAAGCCGTTTTTCTCAGGAGGATATATTCCGGGATTTCGATTTTGGAAGCATATTCAAGGAATTCGGTTTTGGAGGAGGTGGGCAGGGCCAGAACATCTTCAGCCACATTTTCGGCGGGGCCGGGCAAGGATCTTTCAAGGGAGGCAGGTGTTCTTTCGACCCTCGATTTGGAAATTTTACCGGCAGCGCACAGCCAATAAAAGGCAAAGATCTTATTTATGAAATGTCCCTATCTCTTGAGGACGTGTTTATAAATTCCGAAAAAGTAATTTCATATAAAAACAGTAAGGGACAAAACAGCCAGGTTTCAGTCAAGATACCGGCCGGCATTTCAACCGGGAAAAAATTACGGCTTAAGGGAAAAGGACAAGCAGGCATTAATGGAGGACCGAACGGTGACCTTTTTATCCGGATTAATGTATTAAAGCATCCCGTTTTTGAAAGAGCCGGGGATGACCTGTTGTTTATTAAAGATATTAAATTTTCCGAAGCGGCAATGGGGACTGAGGTGGAGGTGGCAACAATCGATAAAAAATTCTTACGTCTTAAAATCCCACCAGGCACGCAGAATAATGGGAGGTTAAGGCTTAAAGGCTACGGAATGCCTCATATGGACGGCAAGGGCCGTGGAGATGCTTACGCGATAATGAATATCGAAATTCCAAAAAAATTGAATAAAAGGCAGAAAACCCTCTTACAGGAGCTAGCCCAAACAGGATTATAGTATGAAAGCTCTTTCAGTGTTCTCAGGGGGCCTGGACAGTATCCTTGCTGCGCACCTAATACTCAGTCAAGGAATCGAAGTTCAGGCCATTTTTTTCAGTTCCCCATTTTTCCCTCCAAAAAACTTAAAAAAATCCGTGGAACAGATTAATCTCCCCCTTAAAGTCATTGATATCACGGAGAGACTCATGGAAATTATTAAACACCCTAAATATGGTTATGGGGGAAACATGAATCCATGTATTGATTGTCACACCCTTATGTTTCGCATTGCAGGAGAAATGCTGGAAACGGAAAACGCTAAATTTATCATTACAGGAGAGGTCCTTGGTCAGCGACCAATGTCGCAGAATAAAAAAGCCCTAGAAACGATAGCCTCTGAAAGCGGATATAAAGGGCTCATTCTCCGGCCCTTATCCGCGGGCCTTCTTGAAATTACAATCCCTGAAAAAAATGGCTGGGTAAAAAGGAAAGATCTTCTCTCCCTATCCGGTCGTTCGCGAAAACCTCAAATGGAACTCGCACGCAAATATAACATTAGTAACTACCCTTCACCGGCAGGAGGGTGCCTGCTGACCGACAATCAATTCTCTAGACGGCTAAGAGACCTGCTCTTATACGATATAAATCCAGAACCTACTGATCTGGAACTTTTAAAAATCGGCCGTCATTTCAGAATAGATTCCTACACAAAGGTTATAGTCGGCAGGAATAAGGCTGAAAATACCGTGATCCAATCAATGGCTCGTAAAGATGATTTTGTTTTGATCCCGGTTTCCATCCCAGGCCCTACAGTGATTGTCACTGGTAAAAGATCCCAACAAACAACCGATCTCGCGGCTGTCATGGCTGTATCTTACAGCGATGCCAGGGCTGGTGAACGGATAGACGTGAAGGTCGCAAACGATAATTACCTGATCCCCGGGGTTAAAGGAATGGATAAAAATGTATTTAAAAGGTATATGATCTATTAGGAGACTGCCGGATTTTAACAATTATCATTTTACCGTCTTAAAAGCCTCTCCATAAAAGACTTTCTCTTGATCTCCTCCAGCCTGTTCCGCTCTGCAGAAATCTCTTCCTTATATTGCTCTATCTCCGTCTCCGCGGCTTGAATTTTTTCATCGACGCTATGAACCTTGACTTTGAGATCAAGCACCTCAATCTTCTCTCCACGGAGGAGATCTTTCTTCTCGATCTGCTTTATATCATCCATGAGAATGCTTTTCTCGGATTCAAGACCACTTATTATCTCCTCTTGCCCTCTAATATGCGCCTCAATAGTATTTATCTTTTTTTGTATCTCAGAATCACTTTCTAATGTAAAAAACAGATAACCGAAAGCCAAAGCCATAACAATAAAAATCAGTAAAAAAACCTTCAAACCGCCAGTCACTGCATTTCCAACTGAATCCCAGATCGTTTCCATGCTAGAAGACAAATCCATAGATGCATCTTTTTTATCACGGATTAAACCTTTTCCTTCCACATAACCCCTGATCTCCTTAACGGTTTCGGCGATGGATTTAATATCGGATTCAAGCTGACGGCCAAGCTTGCCCTGAGCGCATTTTCCCATAAGCTCTTCTGAAGGTTGCAACATTGATTGAGCTATTTCATTGATTTTGCCTATTATACTGTCCGTCTCTAATTCCTTGGTGAATTTTCCCGGATATTTCTTTCTTAGAGCGGCAATATCATCTTTCAGTAATTGAGCATTCTTATAGATACCTTTACCGATCTTAGTAATAATCTGCTGTTCGCAGATGTGGGCGTTTGCAACAACAAGCATAAGGGCACTATTTCTTAGCTCTCCCAATGAATGTATATATTCTTGAGATTCTGCCATGCTTTTCTCCTTTTCCGAACAGTTCTGCCTGGCCAATCCGTCGGGCAAAAAAGTTTATTTTTGGTTTTTAATGATATTACACGCACAGTGCCAAAGTCAAATTTTTAGCAAAAAGTTTCGTAAAACTCCCGAAAAAATCCCAGGGAACATATCCTTTGATTTTTTAAATAGGCATCTGTTTTTGAAAATGACAGGATATTCTCTTGACAAGTTTGAAAGATATAATATACACATATCCAGCTATTTTCATCATAGTCCTGATGTTCACGCCATATCGGTATTTCTTACAGATACTCCTAGGTCCGCCCTAAATTAACTACAATCACCAAGGACCAATTTAGGCAGGGTTTTAAAAGGGAATGTCCTGAACTTTGATTATTGATAAAGATAGCATGATCAGAAGATTTCTAAGGGGCTATTTTGTGCCATGCGCAATCGTTAAATTTTATTTTTTTATCAGACATGACCGGATACCAGGATGGGGAAAAGAACGAAAAAGGGGAAGATAACCATAGAAAGGGAAGCATGCAAAGGCTGTTACCTCTGTATATCCGTTTGCAGTAAAAAGGTGATTCGCATCTCGGACAAATTAAACCAGCAGGGCTATTATCCCGCGGAATTCAAAGAAAATGAAGGGGAAGGGAAAGTCTGCTCAGGTTGTTCCATGTGTGCCATTATGTGCCCTGACGTGGCAATTGAGGTATATCGTGAGTGAAAAAATCTTGATGAGAGGGAATCATGCTATTGGAGAGGCCGCAGTTCTGGCAGGTTGTCGTTTCTACGCAGGCTACCCGATCACCCCTCAAAATGAACTGACAGAGTATATGGCCGAGGCGATGTCAAAGCTCAATGACGGGACCTTTATCCAGGCGGAAAGTGAAATAGCCGCTATAAATATGGTCATCGGAGCCTCCATAGCCGGGTGCAGGGCCATGACAAGCTCGTCCAGCCCTGGGATAAGCCTTAAACAGGAGGGAATATCCTTTCTAGCGGCTATGGAACTTCCGGCGGTTATCGTCAACTGTATGAGGGGTGGTCCTGGTTTAGGAAATATTGCCCCGGCACAGGGTGACTATTTTCAGGCAACTCGAGGTGGCGGACATGGGGACTACCGAACAATCGTGCTAGCGCCCGCTTCAGTTCAAGAACTTGCCGATCTCACGAGAAAGGCTTTCGATTATGCCGATATATATAGAACCCCTGTCATGATATTACAGGATGGAATGATGGGTCAAATGATGGAACCGGTTGTCTTTCCCAAAGCTTTGGCAGTTAAAAACCTGCCCGCAAAGCCATGGAAACTGGATGGAGCAAAAGGAAGACCCAGCCGTGTAATCAAATCGCTTCTGCTTGATCCACACATCGAGGAAGAGCTCAACTGGAAGCTTGATAGAAAATATCATGATATTAGCGATAAGATTCAAAGCGCCGAGACCTTTCTGATCGATGACGCGCGCCTTGCCGTCATTGCTTACGGCACTTCGGCACGGATCGCGAAAGGGGCCGTTATCAAGCTTCGTGAAAAGGGACTCAAGGTGGGACTGTTTCGGCCGGTTACACTCTGGCCTTTTCCAAAAAGTTCGCTTGTTAAAACCAGCCTTATTGTGAATGATTTTCTTGTTTTCGAAATGAGCACCGGACAAATGGTAGAAGATGTCAGACTTTCACTTGAGGGGAAGAGCAGGATCCATTTTTACGGCAGACCCGGCGGAATAATATCCACTCCTCAGGAGATCGCGGAAAAGATCCAGGAAATCTATTCCTGATTTCATCAGAGGCCTTCATTTTCTGATTTCAATTTGTTAAAATTATATTTTGAGAAGAATATGCCTGAAAAGATTTTTAAACGGCCAAAATATCTTAAAAAGTCTGTATTTCATTATTGTCCGGGATGCGGACACAGTATTATCCACAGGCTTATCGCTGAAGTGATAGAGGAACTTGAAATAGCCGACAGGGTAATCGGGGTTCCACCTGCCGGTTGTGCGGTTCTTGCTTACAATTATCTTGACGTTGATATGGCCGAAGCAGCTCATGGCAGAGCAGCCGCCGTTGCCACGGGAATAAAAAGAGTTCTTCCTGACAGAATAGTATTTACTTATCAAGGTGACGGGGACATTGCCGCAATTGGAACCGCAGAGACAATACATGCAGCCAACAGAGGTGAAAATCTGACGGTTTTATTCGTCAATAACGGGGTTTATGGCATGACAGGCGGACAGATGGCTCCAACGACAATTCTGGGCCAAAACTCCACAACGACTCCTCAAGGAAGGACCAAGCCAAGAGATGGGGCACCTATCGACCTCAGCCGAATGTTGGCACTGACTGATGGTGCTGTTTACATTGAACGCACCACGGTCACCAGCCCTAAAAATATTCTAAATACTAAAAAGGCGATAAAAAAAGCTTTTAAAGTCCAACTGGCCAATCTTGGTTTTTCCATGGTTGAGATTCTCTCCCCGTGTCCCACTAATTGGAAATTGTCCCCGATCGATTCTCTTGAAAGAATAGATAAAACAATAACCAAAGTCTTTCCCCTAAAAGTGATTAAAGACACGGTGGATATCTGAAAAAAGGATCAATCTAGTCATGATTAAAAGAACTATTTTTGCCGGGTCCGGCGGACAGGGTGTGCTCATGATGGGTTATGTATATGCAGTTGCGATTATGAAGCAGGGAATGCACGTTACCTATCTCCCGTCCTATGGGGCGGAAGTCCGGGGCGGGACGGCCAACTGCACTGTCGTCATTTCTGATGATGAAATCGCTTCACCTGTGGCTTCATCCCCTGATTTTGCGATAGTCATGAATAAACCGTCCATGGTGAAATATCAAGGCCTTTTAAGCGATGGCGGCCTGCTGGTCATTAATTCAAATCTTGTTGACGCCTCTCCGAGCAGGAACGAAATAGAAGTTATTAAAATTCCAGCCAACGATATCGCAATGGAACTGGGAGATGCGCGCGCCATGAACATGGTTATGCTCGGGGCTTTTGCGGCCAAGACAGGGATTATTTCCACGGATTCTATTATGTATGGATTGAGTGAGATAATTAAAGGCAAAAATGATAGAGTTATGAAACTTAACAAGGCCGGTCTTGAAAGGGGTGCCGCATTTGTAAAGCAGCCTGTCGGACAAAGTCCGACAGGCTCCTAGTTCAGATGCTTTTCAATCGCCTGGAAAAGCTGTAAAGATAACGTTTTGTTACCTGTGTGGCCCGCTTTGATACGCATCATGGTACGCGAGGGAGAATCATAGGAAATTCTGACTGAATATTCCGTCTCATCTGCAAAAGACCCCTCCACGATCGCCGACAGGCTGTCCATCTTCCTGGAGTATATCTTTAAACCCATATCGTTTACACCCTTCAGGGCGGCATCATAGACATTATTTACATCTCCATCGATAAGAACCTCCCAGAAATTTGGCATGGTAATGCTTCTTTTCAGTTCGTAGCTCCCTTTTCCCGTGCTCCCCTGTATCGTCGCTTGACAGGCTGTTAGGCATAAAATCATAATAAAAATAAGACTTGTCAGGAAAAAGCGTCTTCTCTCAAAAGTCATTTATTCCTCCTTTTATACGTTTATAAAAACCTTATCAGCGATGGATCGTAATCCTCAACCTCTTCATAACCCATCAGGTTTAATAATGTGGAGGCCACGTTTGACAGCCCTTGATTTTCATGATGCGCCATCTCATATTCACCGGAATACAAGGGGTCATAGATCACAAAAGGAACAGGATTAAGGGAATGGGCGGTCTTTATCGCCCGGTTCCCGCTTTTATCAATCGTGAACATCTCATCAGAATTACCATGATCAGCAGTCACGACCGCGATACCATTCTTCTCCCTTATTGCGACCAGAAGTTCGCCGACACATTGATCCACTGTCTCCACGGCAATGATCGCAGCTTCCATAATCCCTGTATGACCCACCATGTCTCCGTTGGCGAAATTCAGCCTGCCGAATTTATATTTATCCCCTTTCAAAAGATCCAATACGCAGTCCTTTATCTCAATGGCTTTCATCTTCGGTGCCTTGTCGAACTCAATTTTATCCGATGGAATTTCTTTGTACACCTCCAGGTTCTCATCAATATAACCTGAACGGTTGCCATTCCAGAAATAGGTTACGTGACCAAACTTTTGAGTCTCCGACACAGCAAACATCATTATCTTTTCGCGACACAGATATTCACTCACGGTGCGATCAATATCCGGAGGCTGTACAAGAAAATCAGGCGGAATATGCAAGTCACCATCATATTCCATCATACCGGCATAGAGAATATCAGGCAAAACAGCACGCTCAAATTCTTTAAAATCCGTTTCTGTAAAAGCCCTTGATATTTCAATCGCGCGATCACCCCTGAAATTGAAAAATATTACCGAGTCTCCATCTTTTATACGACCCACCGGCACGCCTGAATCATCCACGATTACAAATGGACCCATATACTGATCTGTAATTTGGGGATCTTCCTTATAATAGGTTCTAACCGCTTCCTCGGCAGTTCGAAAAGATCTGCCCTTACCAAGAACATGCGTTTCCCAGCCTCTTTTCACAATGTTCCAGTCTGCATTATACCTGTCCATGGTTACTTTCATGCGGCCGCCGCCTGAAGCAATGACATAGTTAAAATTCTTATTTCTTGAAATACCGGTTAAACGCTCCTGCGTCGGGATTATGTAATTAAGAGCTGATCGCTCGCCGACATCTCTTCCATCAAGAAGAGTATGTATTCTTACGTTCCTGACTCCGCTTTCAGCGCACTCATCAACCAGCGCGTATAACTGATCAATATGTGAATGCACATTGCCGTCGGAAAGAAGCCCTATAAAATGAATGGTGCCCCCTTCTAAAGCCCGTCCGATTATCTTCTTCCACAAATCCGTCTGGAAAACAAGGCGAGACTCAATGGCTCTATTTACCAGGCGAGCGCCCTGTTCAAACACCCTTCCCGCTCCTAAAGCGTTATGCCCGACCTCACTGTTGCCCATATCCTTATCAGACGGTAATCCTACGGCAGTCCCGTGTGCCTTTAATTGTGTATACAGTCTCGATGAAAACAGTCGATCAAGATTGGGAGTCTTTGCGAGGTAAACGGCGTTGCTTTCATCCTGACGCCCGATACCGATACCATCCATTATAATAAGAAGCAACGGGCCTTTACGGCCGGTAAATGATTTTAATTTATTAAGTTTTAAGCTCATGCCGCTCTCACTTTCAGTGATATATTTCTCCATCCTTGTTGTGAAACAGTAACCTGCTGCACAACAAGAAATTGAACTCGGTAATTCTATAGTAAACTGTCCTATAGGGTCAAGGTAAATAGCGAATTACATCAGCGAAAGATACTGAATCGAGATTTTTCATCACAAGTAAGACATTTAAAGCGAGGGTTAAGCAAGGACACAGAAGACTTTTTAATTTTTTTCTCGATCTTGCTGCACTTTTCCAGAATGACGTTCCTTTTTAATTCTTACTCATTTTCTAATGCTAAAACCTGTAAAAATACTAATGTATATAGATGGTAATTGCCGCACTTTTTTATATTTCATACTATAGTCTGTAGATTTATAGTCTTCATTTTTACACAATGTCTTCCAGCATGAAAAAACAAATACCAAAACATCAGCAAGAGAGAACGGTTGAAGTGCTGTTCGGCGAAATACTGAAACAGATAAGGAAAGAAAATGGCCTGTCACAGGAATATCTCAGCTTTGAAAGCGGTTATCATCGAACATACATAAGCCTTCTTGAGCGAGGCAAAAAAAGCCCCTCTCTGAAAACGATCTTCCAGTTAGCCAAGGTCCTTAATATTAATCCTTCTGAATTTATTGATCGAATCCAAAAGAAAGTTCACACAGATAGAACATGAAAATAGAACATACTGAATTAATCATCAGTGCGGGTGATTTTCCCGTATCCGGGAAGTGGAAAAATATCCGGGAAGATATCTATAATGCGATTAAGTCCATTGAATGGCCACCCGGATCAGGCTCTTTTATCCTTTATGATGAGCCGGGAAAAAAACGTGGCCAAGGCAACGGAGTAAAACCGATAAAATCAGCCTGCATGAAAAAACTGCAAGATTTAGGTTGGAGACTTGAAACACCTGTTGATATAGCAACATTAAGAAAACCTGGTCCTATGGACGCGACCATCAAAGTCGATGAACGCCTTTTTTGCGTTGAGTGGGAAACCGGGAATATTTCATCCAGCCATCGTGCAATAAATAAAATGGCATTGGGTATCATTAAAAATATATTGGTCGGTGGAGTTCTGATTCTACCCACCCGTCATATGTACAATTTCCTTACCGACAGGGTGGGAAACTACCCTGAAATTGAACCCTATTTCCCATTATGGAAATCCTTGTGTATTGAAGAAGGTTTGCTTGCTATTATTGCGATTGAACATGATGGAGTCAGCAAAGACGTTCAGCGCATACCCAAAGGAACGGATGGAAGAGCCATCCAATAAGAGATCAGTTTCTCTGAAGCATTACAATATACTCAAGTCGCATGGTATTTGAAATTCCTACTATGGGACGACTCAGCATCTTAATCAATTTAAATTTATGTTTTTGACCAATCTGTATAAGGATTTCGTGAAGGCCTTGAACTTTCTCAGGAGATATGCCTAAGACCTTTCCGAGTTGATTATTATTAGTCCCGATAATAATTGTACAAAGCTTTTTTGGGCGCAGGACACGTGAACATTCTGAGATTATTTTTTCCATATCTTCTTTGTAAATTTGAAATTTTTCTGAAAACTTTTCCCCGCGAAGACCGACCATAGCTTGCCTTAGATTTTCCGTTTCGACTCCCAGATAATTTAGGTGAAAGGCATCATTTTTAAGATAGTCAATCGCAAAACTATAGGGAGGAGAAAAAAGGATGCCATCAACGGCCTCATCTTCCAAAGGAAGATCCCTAGCATCTGATTCAATCGCTTTGGCAGGAGCAAGTTCCCCCTCAGCCCCGTTAAGAAATTTTTGGAACTTGTCCGCAACAAAAAGGTATCTCTCGATGATTGCTTTGAACTGTAGAAGAGGATCGTTTCTTCTACTTCTTTCAGAATATCCGACGCTGTCCAAGTATGCTAACAAAAGGAAATTATATGTGTCGGAAGTTTCCTTCTCCCTTTTTGTGAGTAAATGTCTATCTTCTCTTGTAGCATATTCGGATGCTGGTTCCATAATAGATATTACATTCTGGGAGGGAGGATTTCGACTCCTTCGGGGATGTTTTTTGTCTATATTTTTTGAAAAATAATTAAATACCTCCTCGTAATTACTCAGAGCATTTCGGGCTCGTTTCAATGACATGGAAAGGACGTCGATTTTTGTCTGTGTCATAAACCTGCAAAATGGACTTTTATCAATACCAATCGACTTAATCCCCATTATTGACGCCTCTATCAATACTGTCCCAGAACCCATCATTGGGTCTAAAACAGTATCACCCGGTTTAAGGCCCATTATATTCATAATTCCCTTAACCATTTGCGGGTGGAATTTTCCTCGATAAGGAAACAATCCATGGGTTGCGTAACCGGTTCTGAAAATATTTTTTTCAAAAAATGATTTGAGCCTAGATGAGGAATGCCCAGGCAGTTTCAATGACTCACCAGTACACATGAGGAAATGCCGTGTTAATTTAGATCCTATCCCGGCAAAATAAGCGCTATTTCTAATAAGCTCATCATCTGAAAGTATCTGGTTTTCATAAAAAGCAATTTCAAGCTCATAGAGGTCATTTAAATTTGGTATGAGATGATACTTGGAAGGGAAAAGTTTTTCTGTAAGTCCCGCTGTAAGGGCTTCATCAATTTTCATGTGGTTCAATTCTTTTCCTCATTTCAGTCTTCGATATTATCTTCACATTTGTGTGGGTGCAAATCTTCAGTTTGAAGCCGCTCGATAATTACATCACAGTTCTCTAACTCCATCCCAATCCAATGTCGTTTAAGACTTTCACACACGTCATAGGTGGTCCCGCTGCCCCCAAAGGGATCAAGCACGATATCGCACCCCCGGGTGGACATTTGAATTACCCGCTCAAGAAGTTTGGTAGACAATTGATTGGAAATTCGTTTTTTACTCTTGAATTTCCAATGCCTTACTGGAGTAATATCATTCCAGACATCGGTTAAATTAACACCCTTTGGATTCATTGCTCCCCGATGACCTCCATAGTCCTTGATTTCCTTCCCACAATGCCTACAAACCTCTATTGGTGTTCGTATCCTCCTAAATGTTTTTGGCTTGCTCTTAGTGAAATATAACAGGCTGTAATGAGAAGGATAAAGTCGCCCAGGAATTGGTAATGATAACTTTATATTCACTGCAATCCAATGCCGAAACATCATACCTGCTTCTGTAAGATGATTACCTAAAACGATGTTCCACTTCGGAAGATTATAAATAAATATGGCACCTCCTGGTTTCACTACCCTAATACAGTGGTCCAACCACTCCTTGCACCATGAAATATAATCCTCATCTGAACGATTATCATTTACAGTTGGGCCATATATTTTGGAAAGATTAAAAGGCGGATCAGCAAACACTGTATCAATAGACTCACTATGCACATAGGGAAGGAGTTCAAGCAGATCTCCTCTATAAAGTATCCCTCGTTGAGTTGAGTATGCAATTTTATATTCAATTCCAGGTCCAATGACGTTCTCAGGTGTCCATTTCTCTCGATTGTCTAGAATTTGTTGTACCATAATATACAGTTGAATGTGTTAACGAAATAAGGTGCGAATTAATCTAAAAAGATTCATTCAAATTATTTTATTTATATAGCAAATTCCTATAAAAACTGCCATTTGTTCCATGAAAAAATTATACATCTTAGAACCTGCCCTAATCCTTATATTTACATCAATATCAAAATGGCAGATTTATACCAAATTTTAAAATACATTTTTCCTAAAAATATATCATGGATCGAAAAACCATGGCAGTACAAATGTTAAACTAAAATTATCAAGCTATTTAAGATAATTGCAGTATAATCCCGGCTAAAAAATTTTCCCTAAATATTCTTCTTTATCAATAGATAAATATCGGGAAAGAGGGGGAAGGTCGAGGGCTTTTTCTGCAAAATTAAAGACATCCGCATAATTAAAAGATAACCCCATCTTATTATAATAGGCTTCAAAAACTTTTTTAGGTCTGTTATTCCTGTACGCGCAGGGGATTGAAAGAACGGGAATCTTCATCGCTTCCAGCTGACTGTCGATATAATTTCCGTTATATTGAAGAACCGGCCTGAACACTGAGTACCCTTCCTTCATCTTTACGAAAGGATGGAACCGCTGGGCTGTTTCCCAAAAACGCCGGCTGATGTCGCCGCCACCGGCTCTCCTGGAACCGGTTAAGATATCACCTAATATACGCTCTAATGAATACCCGACCAGATCCCAAAGGTTGTAATTTACAACGATCACGAGTTCTTCAATCCTTTCGACTTCAGCAACAATACCTTTAAGGAACTTTTTCCTTATCCCTCTGCACATCGTGCATGGGTTCTCCGCGCTCCTGATGGCTTCATCGGTTTCCGGAAGATCCAGCCAGATAATATCCGTGCCTCTTTCTCTCCAATAGGTTCCAAGCTTATCCTTTTCCGAATCCGGATATCTATGCCTCGGAAAGGCTCCTGCAATTACCTTAAAGCCAAAACCGAACTCTTCCCCGGCTCTTAAAACAAGTTCCATGGCAAACGATGAATCCTTACCACCCGAATATAGCATCAAAATATCCTTTTGTGAAAAGCCCTTTAACAGCTTGCTATTGCCTTCTTTCCATTCTTCATAACATCTATTTGAAATCACCATAATATCAAGCATCCTTCCGAATCGTGGCAACGTCTTTCTTCAGCTCCGCTAATCTCACCTTACTCACTTCCACTCCAAGACCAAATCCGGGTAACGGACCTGCCTCACCACCCGGGCCAAAAGTCACATCTTCTGTTGTGACATTCTTTTCCAATAAAAATTTATCATATGATCCATCATAATGGAGGGCATCGGAACAGAGGAGGCCAAGCGCCCTTCCCCCTGCGGAAAGAATCCCAGATTCCCCGAGGGTACAACCTATCTGGAAGAACAGGCCCTCCTTTCTAATATATTCAATGATTCGCAAGGATCTTCTGAAGCCCCCGCTCCTGTTCAGCTTGACATTTATCATCTGATAATATCCCTCATCAACGATCCTCTCTACTTCAACCAGGGTTGGGGCGGACTCACAGGCCATGAGGATTATGCCCATGTTTTTCAGTAGCTGCGTGACTTCTCTGAAACTATCATCATTCGGGTTCATGGGCTCCTCTACGATTCTGACATCATATTTCGAGATAAGAGGCAAATGTCTTATAGCAATCGCCTTATCCCATGCCCGGTTAGGGTCAATCCTAAGATTGCACTCACGTCCAAAAATCTTCCTCACCGTCTCCATAGATATTCGATTTTGTTCAAAATCCCTGCCCAGCTTAATCCTGAGATCCTTGATCCCAAGGCCGTTGACTATTCTGCAGAGCTTTGTGACACGTTTTTTATCTCCCAGCGTAATGGAGGCGCCGTAATTAATTGAGCCTGTATAATAATCCTGAGGGAAATAGGATAGTATCGATTTCTTCTCATGTTTACCAAGCGTGTCAAGTAGTGCCATCTCAAGTGCACATATAGCCGCGTTATTCTCCATACCCATGGGGAGATTATCAACGTAATCCCATATCTGTGAAACATCGTTTAATCTCCAGGGAAACCGGTACCCCCGAATGAACCTGACGGCATTCCGCGCAGCAAGGTCTTGAGTTTCTCCGGTCACAACCTCCACTGGGACTCCTTCTCCGTAGCCCGTGACCTTATCATTATCTGTGACAATCTCCACGATAATATTGTTGTCGGAATAAAGCCCCTGTCTCTGTGAGATGGAGTAATCGCCTGTAAATGCCAAGAAAATCTTGTAAATATTAACTCTTTCTATTTTTAACATTCAGCTCCTCTAGTTTGAAATTCAATCAGATTTGAATGCGAATCGACAGGTATCTTGATCGTGAACGTTGTCCCTCCTCCCTCAACGCTTTCCACGTCTATAGTTCCGTGATGTTCCTGAATATTTTGAAGCGCCACGAACAGTCCAAGTCCTCCGCTACCGAGACTGCCGTCAGCACCCTTGGTACTGAAGTAAGGATCGAAGATCTTGCTTAGAACATCTTCACGAATACCGATCCCATTATCCTTTATCCTGATGGCAACGCTTGAATTGCCGTTTTCTACATAATACGATGTAATTATTTCAATCTTTCCATTGGCAGGTGTGAAATCAACTGCATTTAATATGATATTCAATAACACCTGTTTCATCTTTTCCGAGTCGATCCATAAAAAAATCATTCCGGGATCATATTGGCGAACTATTTCGATTCTCTTTGAGTTATAGTGGGGGGAGATTATAAAGATTGTTTTTTCGATCAACTCATGCAGATCAACCATATCAAACTGCGATTTTTTCGATCTGACCAGGTTTAAGAGCTCTGAAATCAGATTGTTCACGCGATTCGCAGATTCCAGGGCAATATCGCAAAAACCATTTCTGAATTCTTCATTATCAAAATTATCAGGAAGGAGCCTGAAAAATTTTCCTATCATTGAAATGGGTTCTCTTATATCCTGAGCCAGTCTTTCAGAAATGTTACTTAAAAAAGCGAACCTGTCTGCCCTGTTGAGCATTGAGCGGGATATTTCCAATTGCTGAAGCTGTTCTTGAAGGGTCCTGTAAAGTCTCGCATTTTCAATCGCTATTGCGACCTGTGGTGCGAAAATCCTCAACGTCTTGCTTATATCTTCAGGCATATTCATTTCATCAATGCTAGTTATTAAAATACCGATAACTCTTAATCTTGTAATCAGAGGAACTAGATAGAGAGAAGACCCGTTTCCAAAGTGGAACATATTTCTGTCCCTTCCCGTGAATGATGCCTGGATGTCGGCAATATGCTCGGGGTCACCGGTTGAAGCGACCCTAACCAATACATTACTAAGATCTTTCAAAGAAACCCTGTATTTCTTTATCTGCTCAGGGATACCCTCTGAAAATCCAATGCCATAAGCGTATTCCAGGCAATCCTCATTTTCATTTTTTAACATGATTATCGTGCGACTTGTTTTACAAAAATCCGAAAGGATATTCATGATAGTCGGCAAGAGATCTTCAAGATTCAACACAGAAAGAATAGCCTTAGCCATGTCCTGAACCGCTAAAAGATATTTTATGGTTTGATGTAATTCTTCATTCAGTTTATTCACTTCTTCATATTGTTTCTCAATAATCTTCTTTTCATTCTCCATTTCTGTTATCTTCTTTGATAGGATCGTTCTTGAAACAAAGAGATATGAAAAAATAGTATTATAAAGCCTGCCCGGGACAGAGTGTTTTGGATCGCTCTCTTTTGTTTTATTTTTTCGCATTGTTACAATATATTTTTTAAAATTTTAACCCTTTTCCAGCGTGACGACGCGGTAACGTCAGGGTAAAAATGCTGCCCTCATTAATGTTGCTTCTAACGTTGATCGTTCCGCCATGATCTTTTATGCACTGATGGGCGATAAAGAGGCCCAGCCCTGTTCCTTTACTCATGCTGCCTTTATATTTCGTGGTAAAGTAAGGATCAAATATCTTATCTATTATGTCCCGCGAAATTCCCTCACCCGTGTCTTTAATCTCTATAATATAATCTTCTCTCCTTCCTTCCCCTATCCTGGTAGATATTTCGATCTTTCCCTTTTTTGGAGTGTGTTCCACGGCATTGTAAAGGATATTCAAAATAGCCTGTCTGATCTTTTCAACATCCACCATTACCTCACCGATGCAAGGATCTAACCTGCTGGTGATTTCAATCTCTTTCACGCTGCTTTTTACCGATAACAGGAGAATCAGTCTCCTAACCAGATCGCTTAGAATGACAGGTTCAAGATTGGTTTCTCTTTCCTTCACAATGCTCAACAGCTCCGAAATAAGATTGGTCACTCTGTCAGTCTCCTCCAGGGCTATCTCATAAAAATTTTTTCTGAATTCCTTATCCTCATATTTATATGGAAGCATCTGAATAAATGTCCCTATGGCAGTCATGGGATTTTTTATCTCATGGGCCAGCCTCGCCGTAAGACTGCCCATAAAGGAGATCTTTTCAGTCCTGCTCAAAAGAATATGAGAGCGCTCCAATTTTTTCAGCTGTTCCTGAAGCGCTCTGTAGAGTCTTGCATTTTCGATTGCAATGGCAATATGAGGAGCAAATATTTCAATTACCTCACGTGTCTCTTTAGGGACTTCCTTACCCATCACCGCGTCTGTCACGATAACGCCTATGACCTTTCCTCTGGTCTTAAGGGGCACGACGTAAACCGATGTGGGTTTGACAGAAGTAAGAATAACATTCTCTTTCCGAAGGCTTGATTTTATCACATCCGGCACATATTCCGATTGTCCAGTATTAGCAACCCTCACCAGGATGTTATTGACACGGCTCAGAGAAACTTCATAATACCTGAGATCTTTTAACATACTATCCGCAAATCCTATGCCCTGCGTGAACTCTATGCAGTTCTTTTTTTCATTAACCAGCATAACCATCGCCCTATTAACGTGACAAACATTGGATATGGTCTGCAGGATATCAGCCAGTAGTTCGTCCTGATCAAGAATGGAAAGGATTGCCTTACCAGTCTCCTGAATCGCTCTGAGCTGACTTACTTTTCTGTTCAAATTGATGTTAAGCTCATTCACTTCTTGATACTTTTGCGCGATGATTTTTTTATCCTCTTCGATCTCCTTTAACGTGTCCAGCAGAACGGATTTAGAAGTATAGAATCTTGAAAACAACTCATGAAGCCTGTTTCTTTTTAACCATTTGAAGTGATACTCGCAGTATGGAGCCCCTTCAAAAAAGCAGCCTTTTTCCGTGAGTTCAACCGGATTGCCTCCCCACAACAACGGCAGATAAGCATAAACACCCTGGTTAAGCAAACAGAAGTCCTTTGACAAATCCATACTCTTATCCCAATGAAGCCTCAGGATGGCTTCATTGCCCCTGATCATTACCTGCTCTATTTTTTTACTTCTATTCCACTTATCATTCAATTTCTGGGCCTGTTTCAATGCATCTTTGAATGACCAGAATGCCTTTACCAGGATTCGCTGTATGTATAACAGCGAGACTCTTTCATTTGTATATTTACCTATCTTGTATAGGGCCATATCATCCTGGAGTATCTGTTTCGTCCTTTCCATCAATTTACGCATAACACTGCATGAAACCCAGTTGTTGGGATCGATTAAAAAACCTTCGGGATCGGGAGAATTATCTATTTCAGGGTCAAGGTCACCGAACAGCCCGGAACAGTCACCGTTGTTATTCTCCCTTACGTAATTGACGATATGGAATGAATTGATGCAGCTTGTTTCTTTCTTCATAAACAGCAACCCAGGTTTTATCTGTATGAAATCAAATGTTATTAAGAACCGGTTCCGCCGGGCTATAAGGCACGGTTTCTTTATAATTTGCAACAAATGACGGGCTTTCAATATCGGCAAAATTTTTCCATTGATACCATTCTTCAGGAAAGGAGTAAATGTAATCTTCAAGGGTCTTGAGTATAGCCACACCGATGGTAACAGGATTTCCAGCAAATCTTACAGACATATCCTTTCTATTTTTCAATATAAATCTGTATTGAAATAGATTAGTCCGGTGTAACAGGCCAAAAATGATTTCAGCGCTTGTTCTTTTTTGTATAATATTTATGGTCCTATCAACTACAATCAATTTATGTAAAAAAGAAATCTTTTCTTTATCAGATGGTTTCCATTCTTCAATCTCGTCACACTCAAAAAACACGACTCTGTTCTGCTTTAATTCTCCCATAATATTTATCAAAACATTTTTACTCTTAGCAGCATTGAGGATATTTATCCCGATAGGTCTGGTCTTTTCCACCGTGGTTTTTTCAAGTTGTTCCGTGGCAAATTTTGCAATAACTGAGACAGGGTAATTTTTAAGCGCAAGGAAAATTGGTATATATTCTATGCCGCCGTAATGTCCGGTGACAAGCAATACGCCCTTACCCTTCATTAATGCATCATCCAGCTTTTCAAGACAATCGGTTGAAATATTGTTTTTAAAAAACTGATCAAGTATTTCGATATTTTCGTATGCATTATAAATTTTTTCATAGTAATGTGATAAAATCCCTCGAAAGACATCCTTTACAATTGTTTTTATGTCATGATATTCTTTTCTATAGCTATATACATATTCAACTGATTCAATTATCTTCTTCTTCTCTTTGCGGTTGATCAAGTAATAAAGTTTTCCAAGAGCCATAAGATAGAAAAGACAAAACTTCCATCCTAATATCTGATAAGCAATAATATTGTATTTCCATTGTAAAAAACTAGTTAACTTAATTTTCATCACTATACCCTCCCTTTATTTAATCTTTTTATCATTCGTTTAATCATTTAAAGTTCTCAATAAATATGCCAATCCTACGTATTGCAAACTAAAGATCAAACAATAGGGAATATATTCAAAACAACAGTTAAAATATTAATATATTCAGTATCTTGATTATAAATAACCCGATTTTTTGCTGGCATGAAAAGTTACATAATGCCGGGAAAGAATGATCATGCTTTTCATATATCATCATTCGCACAATATTTTGTGAAAAAGTGAACATCTTTTTGTGCATTAGCATGCAACAGTATGTTATTGTTAGTCAAGATGAACAAAGATGTTTTGCTTAAGCCAGATCATCAGATGAATAAAGCTGCCCGCGTCAGGCAATAGGGCACCAAGCTGAATTCGATAATATTTATTCGCTTTCGTCTTACGGGTTCCGACTGATGCTTCCTGCCTGAATACCTCGCGCCAGATCACAAAACATCCTGTCGATAACGGATCGAATTGCACAATTTTATGTTCATATAAACATCTTAAATCACGAAATATATTATAGAAACATGAGAAATAATAACGTTAAAAAAATCCACAAAAACATTATAGTATATATCCAATCAATCAATGTCTAATACGTCTTTTTTACTAATCTTTATTTTCATATCGAAAAATATTCCAAATATTTCTTGAATGGTATAATATTTGCTATATTTAAGTTTTTACTGCCGGCCAGGTATTTTGGATCTTTTTATCTTGATAAAGTGGTGCTATTGTTTAAACATATAATATCAGCAGAGGAGAAATTTTTGGACAGTGCATTACAAAAACATACGGTCCTTGTGGTTGATGACGAACTCGGGGTAAGACAATCTTTTTACATGGTGCTGAAAGATGAATATAACGTGCTCATTGCCGAAGACGGTAAAAAGGCTATTGAGATCTTTTTGTCCAATTCTATTGATCTGATCTTACTCGATATTATGCTCCCGGATATAAATGGAATCGACCTTCTTTATAAATTCAAAGAGACAGATCCGAATACTGAAGTCATTATGATCACCGCCATAAAAGATGTCCAAACAGCTGTCAAAGCCATAAAAGACGGAGCTTATGACTATGTCGTCAAACCATTTAAAGTAGAAGACATTAAAAATATCGTGACTCGGGCGCTTGAGAAACACCTCTTGATGAAAGAGGTAACTTACCTGAGGGATGAACTGGAAAGGAGTAGTCCTTTTAAGGGAATAATAGGGAAAGATCCGTCAATGCTGAAGATATATGATCTCATCTCAACGATCTCAAACAGTGAAGGGCCCGTGCTTATACAGGGAGAAAGCGGCACAGGAAAAGAGCTTATCGCCAGAGCGATACACAATATCAGCAATAGAAATGATAAGCCGTTTGTCGTGATCAACTGCGCCGCAATACCCGCGACACTTATGGAGAGTGAAATTTTCGGGCATAACAAGGGCGCCTTTACGGGGGCATCTCAAAATAAGATGGGCAAACTGGAGATAGCTGATAAAGGGACAGTGTTTCTCGATGATGTTGACACTCTGGACATCAGTATGCAGGCCAAACTACTGAGAGTTATCCAGGAAAAGGAACTCGGAAGGCTGGGAAGCACAAAAATAATGAAAATCGACGTAAGATTCCTGGCTGCCTCAAACAGAGATCTCAAAGAACTTGTGGCACAAAATATGTTCAGGGAGGACCTCTTCTACAGGCTGAATGTATTTCCTATTGAGATCCCGCCTCTGAGAAAAAGAAAGAATGACATTCCATTACTTATTAACCATTTTCTCGATCTAAATAAGAAAAACAGGGGCATGCAAAAAAAACAGTTCTCCAAGCAGGCCATAAAAATCCTGATGGATAATTATGACTGGCCGGGAAATGTCAGGGAACTCCAGAACATGATCGAGAGGATGGTTACAATAACAAAGGGGAACGTAATATATCCCAAGGATATCTCTTCATTCCAAACCAGGGAAAAGGAAATCAAGGACCTGCCCCTCAAAGAGGCTGTTTCAATCTATGAGAGGCAATATATCCTTGAAGTTCTTGCAAACGTTGACGGCAATAAAAAGCTGGCGGCCGATTTACTTGGAGTCCACCGTAATACTTTGCTGAATAAATTACATAAGACCGGTGAAAAATAGCCCGCGTAAGATTCTCTATTTCCACATGACCGGATCTTCGCCTATTAAATCCGTGACCTGTCTGCTTATCAAATCTATTTCATTCAGGTCTCCGGCCGATAAAAATACATTAACAGCCCTTGAGTTCTGTGATACCTGTTTGCTGTTCCGTGCGCCCGCTATGGCGCACGTATTTGAGTGAGAAATTACCCAGCCCAGCGCTAACTGCCCAAGAGTTATATGGTTGCGCCTGGCAATAGGGCGAAGTCTCTCCAGAGCATCCTGTACACGCGGGAAAACACTCGGGCTGAAGAGCCTGTTTCTTGATCGATGATCTTTCTCATCGAATATGTGACCCTCCCCGAATTTACCGGTAAGGATCCCCTGCGCCATACTTGAATAGGCCAGAATGCTCAAACTATTTTCAGCGCAAAAAGAGGTTACATCCTTCTCTATATGCCTCCAAAAAATCGAATACGGTAATTGAACGCTCTGTATCTCGCCATACAGGGACGCTTCTTCGACCTGCAGCCTTGAAAAATTCGAAAGTCCTATTGCTCGTATCTTCCCTTCTTCCTTTAATCTGTTCATCGCATTCATTGTTTCCTCGATCGGAACCTCTTTTGTTCCCCATGATCCGGAAGGCCAGTGTATCTGATAAAGATCTATATAATCGGTCTTAAGGTTTTTCATAGATCTGTGGCACGCCCTGATCACCTGAGAATAACTTAAATGGCGCGGAGATACCTTCGTGGCATAGATAACCTTTTCTCGGCTTCCCTCCAGGGCCGCCCCCAATATCCTTTCGGAATGTCCATTCCCGTATAGTTCGGCGGTGTCAAATGTGTTAATACCTTCATCGAGAGCTGTTTTTACAGCAAGAGTACTCTCTCTGTCATCAATCCCGGCCCACATCTTTTTTCCTGCCTGCCACATTCCGAGAATAATAGAAGATATCTCAATTTCTGAGTTCCCCAGGCGTCTGAATTTCATTTTACCTTCAATATTTTTTAATCCTTATGTCTTTAAATGCCTTTCGCTTATGTCCATCACACTTTTTATCTTTCTCTCAATACCTTTTTGGATTCCCTTGCGATGGTCAAAAGTTACATGAAGGCTTATTCTCGAGGAAACGCTTTCAAGACTGCGAAAAGACTTCGTGAGGAGTGAAAGAAGGTCGTCCCATTCTCCTTCAACCACCGTTCCCATAGGATTTAACCTGTAATCAAGCCCGCTTTGATCCACCAGATCAAGTATCCCGGCCACATATCTGCTGAAACTCGGTCCCTTATCAAGTGGTATTATGGTAAATTCCATAATAGTCATTATCTCGCCCCCCCATGAGCATGTCGGATCTTGTCTGAGATGCCCTAAAAAAATGTTTGAGTCTTATTTTACTCTGATTCCCCAATAAATGGTTAGGAAATTTTAATGCTCTATACAGATTTTTCCCCTCGGAGGCAGAAAAAGTTTATGCAAAATCAAAATCAAATTTGACAGAAATTGATTTAAAGGATAATTTTCGATCTTGAACTTGAATAATTAGGAGAAAAAATGAGCACGCTTCCGGTTGTCGGTATCACAATGGGCGACCCATCGGGCATAGGGCCTGAGATCATCATCAAGGCTCTCTCCGATAATAATTTGTATAAAATCTGCAGGCCGGTCGTTTTCGGGGACCCGGGGGCCTTGACCTGTTATGTAAAAGCCGGCGAAAAAATTACCATCAACGAGATCTCAGGACCTGAACAAATCAGAGGAATTCCTTTTGTTATAGATCTCGTGCCCGTCACAAGGCTCCCGAATAAAAGCATGATCCCTGGGAACCCAACCATCAACGGGGGAAAGGCCATGGTCAAGTACATAACCCTGGCTGTTGACCTTGCGATGCAGGGGAAAATCGCCGGAATAGTAACCTGCCCTATAAATAAATCATTAATGAACCGGGCGGGATATAATTATGAAGGCCATACGCAACTTATCGCGCATCTCACCGGGACGGATAGCTATGTCATGATGCTTGCCGGCAAATCCCTCAGGGTTACCCTTGTTACTATCCACTGTGCCCTCCGAGACGTACCCGCATCCCTGGATAAGCACAAGATAGTAAAGACAATCCGGATAACATCGAACAGCCTTGTGCGAGATTTTGGGATAAATAATCCTCTTATAGCCGTAGCGGCCTTAAACCCTCATGCCGGTGAATCCGGCTTATTCGGCGATGAAGAAAAAAAAATAATCAGGCCTGCTGTCGAGATCGCAATCGAGGAGGGATTGAATGTCGTTGGACCGCTTCCGGCGGATACTCTCTACCCGAAAATAACTTCCAGGAGGTTTGACGCGGTTGTCAGCATGTACCATGATCAGGGTCTCATACCTTTAAAACTGTTGCACTTTTCAGACGCGGTAAATACAACGCTTGGACTCCCAATTGTCAGGACTTCGGTGGATCACGGTACTGCTTACGATATAGCGGGAAAACATAAGGCGGATCCCTCAAGCCTTAAGGCCGCTGTGAGAATGGCGGTAGAGATTATAGAAAACAGGGCGAAACTCCATACGACTGAAAACCATGAAAAATGAGAACATTAAAATAAGGGGCGCCAGAGTACATAACCTTAAAAACATATCACTTGACATCCCCAGAAATCAGGTTGTTGTGATAACAGGTCTCTCAGGATCAGGCAAATCATCCCTGGCATTTGATACCATTTACGCGGAAGGACAGAGACGGTATGTGGAATCTCTTTCCGCTTATGCCCGTCAATTCCTGGAACAGATGGATAAACCTGACGTGGATTCCATCGAAGGGCTCTCCCCGGCTATTGCAATCGAACAGAGAACCACGAGCAGAAATCCCAGATCCACGGTAGGAACTGTGACCGAGATATATGATTATCTCAGGCTCCTATTCGCGAGGATAGGCCGGCCCCACTGTCCTGATTGCGGCAGAAGGATAGCTCCGCAAACAACTCAAGAGATTGTTGATCAGATCATGGGAATGGGAGCCGGCACAAAGGTGCAGATACTTGCTCCGATTGTTGAAATGAGAAAAGGGGAACATGTTACCCTCCTGGAAAGATTAAGAAAGGACGGGTTTACCAGGGTAAAGATAGACGGCAACGTGATGCTCCTTGAAGAGGATATCGTCCTTGATAAAAACCGAAAACATTCCATCAGTGTCGTTGTTGACCGGCTGGTCATTAACGAAAGAATAAGAAGACGCCTTACCGATACAATAGAACTGACTCTTAATCTTTCCGAAGGCCGAGTGATATTGGATGTAACCGGAACAGGAGAAATCTTCTTCAGCCAAAAGGCCGCATGCAGTGAATGCGGAATAAGCATCCCGGAACTCACACCACAGATGTTCTCCTTTAACAGTCCGCAGGGGGCATGCCCTGAATGCAGCGGTCTTGGGACAAAGAGGTACTTCGACCCCGATCTGATCGTACCCAATCCGGCAATTTCAATACAAGAAGGGGCCCTTGCCCCATGGGCGAAAAGAAGCTCTGTTTACTATCACCAGATGCTTTCCGCCATATGCCGTCATTATAATGTTGACATATACACCCCCTTTAAGAACCTGCCTGAAAAGGTTCGGGGTGTATTTCTCAATGGTTCAGGAAAGGAAGATATTCCCTTCAGTTTTGAGAAAGACAAAAGAAAATATCTCTATAGACGTCCATTCGAAGGGATTATCCCTAACCTGGAACGTCGCTATCATGAAACAGATTCCTTTTATATACGCGAAGAGATAGAGAGGTATATGAGCATCAGGGAATGCCCTTTGTGTAAAGGGGCGAGAATTATGCCTATCAGCATGGCCGTCAAGATAGGGGGAAAAGCAATTCATGAAATTACTTCTCTTTCAATTGAAAGCTCTGACATTTTTTTTCGTTCCCTTGAACTTGATGACAAGGACAGGGCCATCTCCAAGAGAATCCTGAAAGAGTTAAATGAACGTATAGGTTTTTTAATAAGCGTTGGGCTGTCATACCTTACCCTTGACCGGCCTTCAGCCACACTCTCCGGAGGTGAAGGCCAGAGAATAAGGCTGGCAACCCAGATCAGTTCGGGCCTGGCAGGGGTACTGTACGTTCTGGACGAACCAAGTATAGGGCTTCATCAAAGAGATAATCTCAGGCTTTTACAGAATCTCAAGCGTCTAAAAGATCTGGGCAATACTGTTCTTATTGTGGAACATGACCCCGAAACAATCCTTTCCGCAGGCAGGGTCATAGACATGGGTCCCGGTGCGGGCTTGAAAGGCGGTCAGGTTGTATTCAACGGCACCCCGCGTCAGTTGATAAAAAATAAACAGTCACTTACGGGACAGTATCTTTCCGGAAGGCTCAGGATTCCCGTTCCGGAATCCAGGAGAAGGGATAATGGCAAATTCCTGAGAATTGAAGGGGCAAGGCATAATAACCTTAAGGGCATAAATGTGGATATTCCATTAGGTACTTTTACATGTGTGACAGGGGTTTCAGGATCCGGAAAAAGCAGCCTTATTAATGAAATCCTGTTTCCGTATCTTTCACAGAGACTCTATGGATCAAAGAGCAAAATCGGAAAAGTAGATGCCATAAAAGGTGTGCATAATATTGATAAGATAATAAATATCGACCAGAGCCCTATCGGAAGAACCCCAAGGTCAAATCCGGCGACCTATACGGGAGTTTTCTCACCGATACGCGACCTTTTCTCAATGCTTCCCGAGGCGAAGGTTCGAGGTTATAAGCCGGGAAGATTCAGTTTTAACGTCAGGGGTGGAAGATGCGAAGCATGTAACGGAGATGGTCTTATCAAGATAGAGATGCATTTTCTGCCGGATATACATGTCACATGCGAGGCATGCAAAGGAAAGCGATTTAACAGAGACACTCTGGATATAAGATACCATGACGCCAATATTGCCGATGTGCTTGAAATGACGGTTAATCAGGCCTTCAAATTCTTTGAAAATGTCCCGAATGTAAAAAGGAAGTTAAAGACACTCCTTGATGTGGGCCTAGGGTACATTAAGCTTGGCCAGCCGGCTACTACCCTTTCTGGAGGTGAGGCACAGAGAGTAAAGCTTTCAAAAGAATTGAGCAAGAGAGATACCGGCAGGACCCTTTACCTGCTGGATGAACCGACAACCGGCCTCCATTTTGATGATATAAAAAAATTGCTCGATGTCCTTTTCTACCTGGTTGAACTTAATAACACCGTGGTTGTCATCGAGCATAACATGGATGTTATAAAAACAGCCGACCATGTTATCGATCTGGGCCCTGAAGGGGGAGACAAGGGTGGTTATCTCTTGGGATATGGAACTCCTGAGCAGGTCTCAGCGATTAATAAATCATATACCGGAGAATTTTTAAAGGGAATCCTCAAGCATTGATCTTGTTCAACTGGAAAACCAGATGATCAAGATTCATGGTAATATCAACATTCTGCAGGAAGCAACAATCCGGCGTCTTAATCTGGATCGGAGCAAAATTAAGGATTGCCTTAATACCGGAATCGAAAAATTTCTGTGCGATATCCTGGGCACGGGTAGGCGATGTGGTTATCACCCCTATTTCAATGTTCAGCGATCTGGACAACCGGTTGATTTCTTCAATATGGTAGATTTTCAGGCCGCCCGGAAGCATCATCCCTGTCTTGTCCTTGTCCTCATCAAATGCCGCTACAAATTTATAGCCCCTCTTTAAGAAATTTTTATGCTGAACAAGCGCCATCCCCATATCATCAAGACCGGCGATTCCCAGCCGCCATACGCGATCGAATGCCAGGATTTCTTTTATCTCCAGTAGCAGATCGTGCACATCATAACCTACGCCTCGAATACCAAATTCGCCAAAAAACGAGAGATCTTTTCTCACCTGGGCGGGATTGACTTTGCATGTATCGGCCAAATTCTCCGAGGATATTACCTTATGTCCATTCTCAAACATAACCTCAAGAGAACGGAGATACATTGCAACCCTTTCGATTGTGGCATCAGGTATCCTGCCTTTTTTCCCCATCCAGTATCCCATAATGATTATTCTATCATTCTTCTAAAAAAGATTGTGAAATAATGAACATGGGGTTTCAAAAAAAGAGGGCATATATTCAAGTATGCCCTCTTTTACTAAAGCAATATCTTTAACCGCCTAGGCCTCGTAAAACTTGTTCCAGGTCTGGGATTTTGAATACCATAATAAAACAGATAACCAGGGCGTAGATACAAAGAGACTCGATAAGAGCAAGACCGATAATCATATTGGTCTGTATTTTTCCGCTTGCCTCAGGGTTCCTTGCGATGCCTGTGAGGGCAGCGTTGATAGCGACACCCATGCTATGAGCCGCTCCACTAGCAGCGATGGCTATCCCGAAACCGCAGGATATTGCGATAGCTATAAATATCCACAGGCCGGCTGTCTTTGCCGACCCATCCTCCGCCAGAGCCGCCGAGGCCATCCCGAATATCAAAACAAAAACCAGAACGCTCAATAAACTTTTTTTTGACATACATTCCTCCTTTTATTTATTTGGCCTTTTTCCCAACAAGGGCCCCGCCATTATTATAGATTCCGCCACAAGCTGCCTAAACGATTAATAACCAGAGGATTAATGGGCATCTTCCATCGCTCCGGCAAAATATATGGTGGAAAGAAGAGTAAAAACAAGGGTCTGTATAAAGCTGACAAGCAGGCCAAGAAACAGTATTGGCAAAGGGGCCAGGGCAAAGCCCGCAATGGCGAAAAGAATTCCCAACACCTTTTCCTTGCCGAAAATATTTCCGAAAAGCCGGATACTCAAAGACATTACTCTCGCAAAATGGCCGATCAGCTCAATAACCAACATAAGTGGAGCCAGGACCCATACCGGCCCTAAAAAATGTTTTATGTACTTAACACCATGGAACTTGATGCCGATGATATGTGTCAGAATAAAGGTGCATAATGCCATTGAAAGTGTTGTGTTCAGATTCGCCGTGGGCGAAAAAAAACCGGGAACCAGCCCCAGAAGGTTGCTTGTGAGGATGCATATAAAAAGGGTCGCAATAAACGGAAAAAACGCCCGTCCTTCAGGGCCTGTTATATCCACCATGAAATCTTCAAGGCCCCCGACAACCATTTCCAGAAAGACCTGCCCCTTTCTGGGTATCATCTGGATACCTCTTGCCAATATAAGTGACCCCACAATCAAAACAGCCATAACAAACCAGGTATGAATGACATGAACATTATTATGTGCAAAATCACCAAGCCCCAGGGCGCTGAATATCTCAACAAGAAAATAGTAATGATGTTCCATGAGTTAAACCGTTCTTTCAATTCCCGTTTTCATGGCCATGCTGATTCCATAGCTCACGATACTGATAACAACAGTTGAAAAGCCCACTGTAAAACCAACCGGATTCACTATCTGGCGGGTAATCAGGATATAAATGATGACAACTAAACCCGATAACCTGACAAAGCACAAAATAGCCGTTTTAGCCTTAATCCTGGTTTCACCTGAAAATGCCTTGCAGATTGCAAGCTGTAAAAAACTGAAATTCGCAATGGAAATAAAACCGCCTAAAATTACCCCGAACGTAAAAGGACGATCAAAGAAAAAAAAACATGGACACGCAAGGATCAGGAGAACAACCCAGTTCCGTTTCTTTAAATCCTTGTATGTGCATTCCCAGTCAGTCATTTTGATGATCTTTATCCTGGAGTTTTTTAAGCATGATAAACAGGTTTTTAAACGCTGCAATAATTCCAAAAATCAGGAAGATAAAAAAGAGCCACGGTTCTGTTTCCATCTTCTTATCAAGAAAGAAACCAATAAATGCACCAAGACAAACGGATAGGGCCATTACGAGGCCGATTGTGCTGACGAAACTAAGCGTCCTGAATGTTTTCTTGGTTTCATTATCCATAGACAATCAAAGCGGGCTGCCTCATCAGGCTGTCAGAGACAGAATTTCTTAACACATCTTATAAAATAAAGTCAATCGACATTTATAGCGACCTGAAACTTTCCTCCGCGCTCTCGACGGTCTTTCGAATGCTCTCATTATCGTGCGAAGCTGAGACAAAAGAAGCCTCGAAAGCTGAAGGCGCCAGATATACCCCATTTGAAAGCATTGACAGATAATATTTTCTGAATTTCTCCACATCACTTTCCTTTGAGGATCGGAAATCTTTTACCGGCTCCGATGAAAAAAATATCGATCCCATGGAACCCACTCTATTTACAACAACATTCACTCCTGCCGCTCTGGCAGCGTCTTCTATGCCCGTAAAGAATTTACGGCTTTTCTCTTCGAGCCTGATGTACACATCACTGTTCTTTAATATTTCGAGGGTTGCCAGGCCTGCCGCCATGGCTAAAGGATTCCCCGAGAGTGTTCCGGCCTGGTAAATATCCCCTTCCGGAGCCATCATTTCCATTATGTCTTTCTTACCGCCATAGGCGCCGACAGGCAGACCGCCGCCCATAATCTTACCCAGGCAGGTAAGATCAGGGGAAATATCATAGAGCTCCTGCGCTCCGCCCGGGCTCACCCGGAAACCGCTTATCACCTCATCAAAGATCAGCAGCGAATCATTTTTTTCAGTGATATCCCTTAATCCCTTCAGGAATCCGGTACCAGGCAGCACTACACCCATATTTCCCGGTATCGGCTCAACGATTACTGCCGCGATATCTGAACCGAATTTTTCAAACACCCTGATTACACTCTCAAAATCATTGAATGCGACCGTGATTGTATATTTTGCGACATCAGCAGGGACCCCGGGGCTTCCGGGTATCCCGAGTGTCGCAACACCGGAACCCGATGATACCAGCAGGCTGTCTGTGTGGCCGTGATAACATCCCTCAAACTTTACAATGATATTCCTTCCGGTGAAACCTCTCGCAAGCCTGATAGCGCTCATCGTGGCTTCAGTTCCGGAATTCACCATCCTGACCATCTCTATGGAAGGCACCATATCAATTATCATCTCAGCCATATCCACTTCCAGGGCAGTCGGAGCGCCATAGCTGGTTCCTAGCGGCAGCCTCCTTTCAATCCCTTTCAAGACTTCCGGATGCGAGTGTCCGAGAATCATCGGCCCCCAGGAACAGACATAATCAATATATCGATCACCATCCTCATCCCACAAAAAACATCCTTCCGCCCTGGAAATAAATAAAGGATCCCCACCCACGGCCTTGCATGCTCTTACGGGGCTGTTGACGCCTCCGGGAATGATCCTGCTTGCCCTTTTAAAAAGAGACCTTGATTTTTCACCCATGCATTATCTCCTATCATGCGGTATACGGTCGACGGTTTAAGGTTTACGGCTAAATGTTAAACTCAAACCCTGAGCCTTCTACCTTTTACCTTACACCTTACACCTTTTACCTTATACCCGCCTTTTAAAAATATTCCATGCTCGTTTTCTTGAATTCATTCTCACTGAAAAGCATTTCATAATCTTTGATTCCACAGATCTCAGATATACGATCCGCAATTCGATGACACTCTTCCCTGGTTTCACCGTGTATCATTGTATAGAGATTAAAGTTCCATTCTTTTTGCCTTTCCCTGAGATAACAATGGGTAACTTCTCGGAACGTGCCCATTTCCAGACCAATTGCTTCAGCCCTGTCGTCTGGCACATTCCATGCCACCATCGCGTTAGAGCTGAATCCCGCTTCCTGATGCCTCAGCGTTGCACCGAACCTTCTTAAAATTCCCCTGTGGATCAGGGACTGTATCCTTCCCAGCATCTCATCTTCGCTGATTTTGATCTCATCGGCCAGCAACGCAAACGGACGGGAAATCAGGGGAATGTCTCCCTGGATCATCCGAATTATCTTCTTATCAATCTCATCGATCATCCATGACGAAATATCTGATATAGTTTATCTTGTCAAGAACAAGCACGATGTATACTGTCTGAGATTTGATGGTGGATTTTGGCAAAGGCTCATCCTGAAAATAATCTTGATTTTTTTCCTTTATCTACGCTATTTTATTTATCATGCGCGGGTACATTAACATAGTGGAAAGAAAGATCCGGGAGGCGATCGAAAAGGGTGAGTTTGAAAACCTCCCCGGTTGTGGAAAACCGCTCAAGCTGGAAGATGACAGCCGGGTGCCCGAGGACCTCCGGCTTGCCTATAAGGTTTTGAAAAACGCGAACTGCCTGCCCAGGGAAATTGAACTCAAAAAAGAGATATCAAACATGGAGGAGATGCTGGGGAATCTGCCTGATGAGAAATCCAAGTATCATCTGATCAGAAAAATCAATTTCACTATAATGAAACTCAATTCCATTAGAAATAAATCTCCATTACTGGAAGAAAATCAGATATATTACGGCAAAATTGTCGACAAACTGGATAAAAAGTGATCGGAGGCAATCTGATGATCTTTAATAAAAAAAGATGGATAATCTCACTCTTGATTATTCTAATCCTTATTATCATTATCCTGTTTCTTTCTTCCTCCGACATCGAAAAACAAGGTCAAAGGTCTCTCAGATACCAGCCGCCGCAAGGGGATGAGAGAGTGAAACATGATCATCACGTCCTGGTGCATACTGTATATGTCCCGGTCTATTCTCATGTATATTTTGGCAGCGGCGAGCCGTATCTCCTTACCATTACCCTGGCCGTCAGAAATACCGATTTGGATAGGGAGATACTTATCAGATCCATAAAATACTATGATACGGATGGCAAACTGGTAAGAAATTACCTGGCAAATCCATTAAAGCTTAATGCGCTTGCCTCAAAAGAAGTCCTGGTCGAAGAACACGATATAGCTGGAGGTGTCGGCGCTAAATTCATTGTGGAATGGGTTGCTGATGAGACCGTGGAGAGTCCCGTAATCGAGGCTATAATGATCGGCGGGTCCGATCTGCGGGGGATTTCCTTTACCACCACCGGCAAGGAAATATCCTTGAAAGAAGTGGATTAAATTTACATTGATTCTCCCCTGCTGCGATTTTTCGCCATCAGGCTAAATCTAAGCTTAATATATGTTTTTGACTGATTTCTTCAACTAATCTGGAGAAAAACCATATTTGATACTTCCTATGATCTCATCAATGCAATCAATCCCGTGTTCCATGCAGAAATTCTCAATCCCTTTCACAATCTCAAGCGCGGCGGCCGGATTCACAAAGGTTGCGGTCCCGACCTGCACAGCCCTGGCCCCGGCTATTAAAAACTGCAAGGCATCCCTGTAATCCATTATTCCCCCAATCCCTATGACAGGGATACTCACACTTTTTACGACTTCTCTAACCATATAGAGCGCCACAGGTCTTATGGCCGGGCCGGACAGGCCCCCGGAATAATTGCCCAGTATCGGTCTTCTTGTTTCGATATCTATAACCATTCCAGTCAGCGTATTGATCAGTGAGACGGCATGGGCCCCGGCCCTCTCAACCGCCCTGGCGATAACCCGTATGTCCGTCACGTTCGGGGAGAGCTTTACTATTACGGGCTTATCGCTGTTACCCACCACAGCTTCCGTAACCTCCGCTGAGACAGAGGGATCCGTGCCAAAGGCCATGCCGCCGCAATCGACGTTTGGACATGAGATATTGACTTCAATGGCAGATACCCCGTCAACCCCCTTTAAGGCCCCGGCCAGTTCTCCGTATTCCTCCACACTGTGACCGTAAATATTCACGATCACATTTGTATTCAGTTCACGCAGCCGGGGAAGCTTTTTTTCCATAAATGCTTCAAGACCGATATTCGCGAGGCCTATCGAGTTCAGCATACCGCAGGGTGTCTCCACGACCCTCGGAGGAGGATTTCCGTCCCGGGGTTTCAATGACAGGCCCTTAAGCACGACAGCGCCAAGAAGATCCGCGTCTATCAGCTCCTCGTACTCGCTGCCGTATCCAAAGGTGCCGGAAGCCGTCATCACAGGATTAATCAATTCCAGTGGACCTAAAGTTACCCGAAGATCGATCTTTGAAGCGCTCATATCCGTTTCCTGTCCAATTTGTTTGATGAAAGTTATCAAAAACATACACTAGGTTTAAATTCATCCTAATGGCTGAAGATCGCGGTATGGGGGCTCTTTTTACGGTCGAACTCGTTCCTGGCAAATTTATCGCATAAAGCAAGATTAGGCGGGCGGCAAGTCATCTCAGTCGCCTTAAAGAAGGATCAAGGTGTAACAACCGAAAAGGTATCCGCCCGCCTGGCATGCACCTTACATAATTCTCCTGCTTCTACGGTTTTCGCCGTTAAAAAGAGCCCCCATACCGCGATCCTGATCAACTGAAATGGAGGTGTTTCTTATACCTAAATATTTCCCCAATCAATGTCCTGGGAGGGGAAAACCGGCCCGTCTTTGCAGACATGTAAATATCTTTTCCCCTGTGAAGAAGCCCTCACGGCGCAACCCTGGCAGGCTCCCAGTCCGCATGCCATTCTACACTCCATCGAGACATGGCAAGGCAGCTCTCTTTCATGAGCTATTTTTGATATGGCTTTCAGCATGGGTAATGGCCCGCAAGAGTAGAGCGAAATATTGCCCGCCTTTTCTTCACTTTGATCCAGAAATTCATTCAAGAGATCTGTTACAACGCCCTTATAGCCTTCACCGCCGTCATCGGTGGCTATAACAGACTTTACGGCCAGTTCAGACACGTTTTCCGCCCGAATCACATCATCCGAAGAGCCAAAGCCGGACATAAAATATACCCTATGCCTCTTAATCCTTTGATATAAAAAATACAACGGCGCTACACCTATCCCTCCGGCCACTAGCACTGGGGACGTATTTGCCTCGGGCAATTCAAAAGCATTCCCTAACGGCCCGAGCGCCGAAATATTTTCTCCCTTCCGGGTCCCGGACAATATGGCCGTTCCTTTGCCGACCACCTTATATAATATCATAAAAAGGTCTTTATCATTCGTACCGCAGATTGAGAAAGGCCTTCTCAGGAGAGGATCGAAATCCTTTCTCACCTGAATCATGACAAATTGGCCGGGCCTCGCTTTGGGTGCTATATAGGAAGACCTTAATCCGATCAGAAAAACATCGCTGGTTATCTTGTTATTAAAAATAATCTCGGCTGCCTGCTCAATCATGATGAATGTCCGATCAGCATTCTGGAAAGTTCCGCAAGATCATCTCCCTTTCCCAGAGAAATAAGCGTATCGCCGGCCTCTATACGCGTTTGGGAAGAAGGATTAAATACCATTTCACCGTCTTTTTTCCTTATGGCGACAAAAATGATATTTAATTTCTGCCTTATCCCTGAATCTATGAGCGTGACTCCATTAAGAGAGGATCCTTTCCCCACCTTTAACTCTCCCATTTCAAGACCCATCTCACTGTTATGAAATGTAAAATCGATAAAATCCGTAACAGCGGGCTTGACTATTGATTGTGCCATCTTGTGTCCCCCTATAAGGTAAGGGAGGACCACTTTATTTGCCCCTGCCCTTAAAAGTTTTTTCTCCGTCTGTTCTTCATCCGCCCGGGCGAGGATGAATGCCCCGGGATTCAATCCCCTTGCGCTCATTGTAATAAAGAGGTTATCCGCGTCGGACGCCACAACGGATACCAGTCCCTTCGCCTTTTCGACCCTGGCTTCGATCAGCACATCTTCATTGGTCGCATCACCCCTGATAAAAGGGACTCCTTCGCTTTCGAGTTCATCACCGACATTGGGAGAATTATCGATAACGACCATTGGGATATCATACTTTTTCAGCTCACGGCATATGATCTTCCCTATCCTGCCAAAACCGCATATAATAAAATGATCCTTGATTGATCTCATAGTTAGCCCCAATTTTCTCCTCCCAATAATGGATCTGACCTGAAAATCCACCATGCTCTGGGCAATCCTGCCCAGGATATATGCAATAATCCCCATACCTGCAAAGATAATGAATATGGTAAAGATCCTGCCTAATGGCGATATGACGCCTATCTCCCTGAAACCTACGGTAGTAATGGTGATGACGGTCATATACAGGGAGTCAAAAAAGGTCCAGTCTTCGATAAGCATATAACCGGTTGAACCCACCATGAGGATGATAATGAAGATTATAATACCTTTAATGATAGTCGCCGGATTTGATTTAGAAGTCTTTTCATCCAACCTAAACATGCGCGTCTCAACATAAAAAAAGGGGCACCGCGCCCCTTTTTTCATCATAGCTGATATCTGTGTAATATACGGGAGTCATCACTTCCCTGGTGAAGAGCTGACGGCTTCCACGACAAATTCGCCCAGATTATCAGGAAGGTTTTCAAAGACAATCAGGAACGGTATGCTGCTTCCGGACCTAACGTTGACATTCATATCTCCCTGGCCTGAGCTATTCTTTAAAGCCCTTAAAACATCTTCCAAAGCCATCTCTTTCAACTCCTTATCCGGAAATGTGTTCCCCGCGTATATCAGCCTTTGCCTGATGGATTTTCCAGTATTATCAAGGATAGATCCCTTTAAAAGGATACGGCTTCTGCTGTCTGGATTGTTATTGATTATCTCACCTCGAATAACAAATAGTTGCCCCGCCTTGACAGAATTCAAAAAAGACCCTGAAACCTTTTGAAAATCCAGCCTGCGTATACCCGAATCCACAAGTTCCTCTTTTTTTACAGGTTTTAAAAATGAAAGGGAATCAGGCAATAGCTCAGGGATAAAGAAAAATATTGAAATGCCAACCACTATCAGAGCCAGAATTACGACAAGTGGGATCAAAAGGCCGCGGGCCTGAGAACCTTTCCTCGCGTAGGCGATGGATTCAAAAATCTCCCTTTCCGGCTCTTTTTCGTCAAAAGGCTCATCAAAGTGATCTTCAGATAAAAATGCTTCATCCAGGCTCTCCTTTTCCGCCACCTCGTCCAGGGCATCTTCAAAAGCCTTCTCAAAGGCTTCTTCTGCCATTTTACCCGCCTGTGGGACATCAATATCGCTGAAATCAGGAGGTAAATCCAGTGCTACGGTCTCCTCGAGAAACTCATCCGATGAATCTTCCTCAAAAAGTCCGATCCGCGGCGGATAAACCACAAAAACATGCCTGCATGAGGAGCACCTCACCTTGGATCCACCCTCTTTTATAAGATTTTCATCAAGATTGAATTTAGCGTTACACTTTTCACATGCAACGATCATAGGGTCCTCCTCTTTGAGATGCCCATTCTACTGCAGCCTGAATTTACCAAAAAAGCGTTCATCAATAATCAGGTTAAATATTTGATTTTTAATGATTTGTCAATAATGTAAATATGCATCATCAATATCTTTCACAAGAAAACCCGGTCTCCGACTGAATCCTAATCAAGGAAGGGAAGTTTTTCTGATTTTCTATAGGCAAGAGCCATGCAGGAAGCGATAATGTTTTCTCTCTCATCCGTAACCCTTATAGTATATGTAGCAGTCTTTCCTGACCGATGAACTTCTTCTGATATTGCCCTGAGCTTGCTCATCCTGTCAGGGGATCGATGATATGTTACATTCACATTGAGCGCCAGCGCAACGGTTCCATAGGAGTTGCAGGATAACTGAAAGGCTTCATCAATAAGGGAGAAAATAGCGCCTCCATGTGTCATACCAAAGATATTCTCCATGTCTTCACGCGTCTCCATTTCTATTATCGCATACCCCTCCTTTAGTTCAACCAGCCTCATCCCTATCTTTTGGGCGTAGGACTCCTTCTTAATTCTGTTTTTCAGAGATTCTATTGTCTTATCCATAAGCCCTCACCACCTATTCCATTGGATAAAAAGAAAATCACGCTTAAATGGGTTCGTTTGCCTGATCGCAGATTGCCTTTGCCAAAATCTTAAACAAGGTGAACCTGAATCCTAAACATTTGGGAAAAAAAGCGTGAAAATGGTCTGCCCCGAACTATAGCAGTCCTCAATTTTGTCGCAAAAACCGCATTTTGTAATATCACCCGGACATATATCACTGTCTTTTGGGATATACCGGCACCTTGTTGACTCCATCTCCAGCTTGAAATTGTATCTTTCGGAAAATATCTTCATCCTCAAAAGGTCAGCCCCCTTACCCCCCGCATTAAAATCAAAGGGGCTTTTGGATGAATAATTCATTGTTTCCTGTGTGGAAAAAAAGCCTTCGAATATCCTCTTCTGATTCTCAACCACAATTCCCACTCCGTAATCGTGAACAATCAGCTCAACCCCTCCTTCTTTACGCTGAACCGATATAACGATCCTCCCGTTATCAGGGCAGTTTTCGACTGCATTCCTGACTAGACCGTCAAATGTCTTCTGCATTATGTCCGGAGGAATAGATACAGGCCCGGCCTTGCCTATTTTATCGAGTATATCCAGTTTCCTGTGAGAAAAAGCCGGTTTCAATGCCTTCAATCTCTCAGCAACAAACTCATCCAGATATATATCCAATGATTCGATATCCTTGGGGCCGAAAATTTCATCGATACGCCGTCTGAGTCTCTCGACAAGATTCTCGTCCCCTGTCTCCAGATGAGCCAGTGTTTCAAGTTCATCGGCACACTGATATAGGAGAGTTGAAAGCATTTTATAGGATTTATAACTTTGATTCATCATAATATCATCAACTTCACCCTGAATATCGATAATCCTTCGAAGGTTCCTATTTACCCTTTCCATTAATTGCGGCATACCGTCCAAACGAATATTCGCGGTCATTTTTGAGAGAATTTGCAGGGAGGCCAGCAGGATGGATACGGGAGTTTTCAGTTCATGGGAAAGATGATTGATGACCCTGTCCTTTGCCCGGTTCATACTTGATACCTCATCGTATGCCTTTTTCAGTTCGTCTGAAAATCTCGCATTTTCGATTGAGAGAGAAACCGTGCCGGCGATCATGGTTAAAAGATCAAGATCAGTCCGATCAAACGCCCCGTCTTTTCTATTCCTGGCGGATAATACGCCGATAATTTTGTCACGTCCTTTTAACGGTACGTATATTAGACTTTCATTCTGGTACTCAAGGGCTTTTCCTGAAGGTGTCTGGGAATCTTTTTTCTCAGAAATATCAGGGATAACAACAGGCCTTCCACTTGCCAGAACGCTCCCCGCAATGCTTTCCTTCACGGGAACTCGAAATTTTCTTAACCTGTCCCGGGCTCCCGAACCGTCATAAGCCGCGCCCTTGAAATAGAGTTCGTCTCTTTCTTCATCGAGAAGCATGACCAGCGCTCCCTCGGTGTTCATGATCCCCTTTATCTCCGCTGATATATAGTCAAGCAGATCGTCCAACAAAGGGTAAGATGGCAGGGCCATACTTATGCGCAGCATTGTCTCGTTGTTATTTTTTATTCTTACTTCTTGGGTCTTATCTCTCAGGATAAGGATTTCATGAATATTTTCATCATCACCTTCCGAATAAATAGCGGACCTGATAACGACATCAAGCACCCGTCTATCCTTTGTCATTCTTTTGGCGTAATACTTATAAGCAACCCTCTCCCCCCGAAGTCTTTGCGTACGCTTTTTGGATTCTTCCTTCTGATCATCAGGGATGTAAGGAATCTCCTTTCCACGCAATTCCTTCAGAGTCCAGCCGAAATCTTCTTTAAATGCCCGGTTAAGATAGATCACCTTTTTATCCATGGAGAGCACCACCATGGGATAAGGTATGAAATCAAGAACCTCACGTGCCCTGAATTGTGATCTGCGATCCTTTTCCCCGGAACTCCGCACCAGCATTTAACATCCCTCAACAGTTTATCAGTATTATATCTGATTGAAGGATATTGTCATCATATTTTTATTTTCCAATCTCAGCTTATTATGCTATTCTTTTTTTATGGGAGAGAGAATAAAAATACCGAAAGCGACGATTAGACGGCTCTCATTATATTGCAGGCAGATCGAGCTTCTGGAATCTGATGGATACAGGATGGTATCGTCGGATCATCTTGCGGGCCTGTGCCAGGTAAACCCCGCGCAGGTCAGAAAGGATCTGGGATATTTCGGAGAGTTCGGAATCCGTGGTGTGGGATATGATATCAAGGAGCTGCAGAGGGAGTTAAAATCCATACTCGCTATCAACCGGTTATGGAATATGGGGATCATCGGTATGGGGAACCTTGGTACAGCGCTTCTCAAGCATCAGAATTTTCCAGCCAGGGGGTTCCATTTCGCCGCTGTTTTTGATTCAGATCCCGTAAAAATTGGCAATACTGTTTCTCATGGCTTGATTATCCATGACATAAAAACACTCAGAAAGGTAGTTGAAGAGAAGGAGATCGAAATAGGTGTCATCACAACACCATCATCCGGCGCTCAAGAGGTCGCTGACAGACTTATAGAATCCGGCGTAACCGCGATATTGAATTTTTCATCCGCCCGGCTGCATGTTCCGATTAAGTGTATCGTTGAGCATATCGACTTTAGTATTGAGCTTGATATACTTACCTATAAGCTCAGGCATGATATGGGCACAGGCATGATGACATAGCTTCCTTAGCCTGTAAAAGATGGCGACTGGCAGCACCTGTGACAATCGATTTTTATACTTAAGAAATACTTTGAGATAAATTCAGGGGAAAACCAATGAAAAAATTTTCAGCTAAGGTGACAATACCTTTTTTTCTTTTTCTATTCTGTTTTAATGCCATATCGGCTGAAAAGATAACAGGGCCGAAAATGCTTATTGAAGAAACGTTATTTGATGCTAAAGAGGTCCTGGAAGGTGATATAATCCAACATACTTTCAAGATTCTTAATATCGGCGATCAACCTCTTGAGATAAAAAACATCCGCCCGGGGTGAGGCTGCTCGGTGGCCCGTTTCAGCAGGGTCATACCCCCCGGCGGGGAGGGATGGATAAGTTTGAGTGTCAACACAAGGAATTATAGCGGCCGCACTACAAAAAGCGCAACGGTTTATTCCAATGATCCTGAAAATTCAACCATTCGATTGATCATCAGGGCGACTATAAAACTATTGATAGATTTATCCAAAAAAACCGTCTATCTCAGGGGTAATGAAGGAGAAGAGATCAGCGCAACGATTACCGTAAAAACAAAAGAGCCCGAGCCGTTGAATCTTGAGTTTAATGATTTTACCCTTTCCGATAAGGTCCGATTCGGAATCGAGGAAATAGAAGAAGGCAAAACATTTAATCTGCATTTCTCAATCATACCTGGTCTTGTGGGAAGACATAAAGGAGTTTTGAGCCTCAGGACAAATTATCCCCAAAAACCTTCCATATCAATACCTGTTTTAGTTCAAGTTAACAGGAAAAGGGAACTCCCTTGAACATGGAAAATGATATCATTGTTGAGATATATACGGACGGCGCCTGTAAAGGGAACCCGGGTCCCGGGGGTTACGGGGGTATTCTGAAATATGGAAATGATAAAAAGGAATTATCAGGTTATGTCCCGAACACCACCAATAATCGAATGGAATTAACCGCAATCATAGAATCATTACGCATGCTCAAAAGACCATGCAACATAAGAATAGTAACCGATTCAAGTTACGCGGTAAAGGGGATGACAGAGTGGTTGCCTGTCTGGATTCGGAAAAAATGGAAAAATTCTCAGAATAAACCTGTCCTGAACAGAGACCTTTGGGAGGAACTTATTAACCTTTGCAAACCTCATAAGATTGAATGGAAATGGATTAAAGGTCATGACGGGCATAAAGATAATGAGCGCTGTGATGAACTGGCAAGAAAAGCTATAAGAAATAATCTAAAGGAATAGAGGGCGCGCTCCGCTTTCCGATGATTCCTGTTAGCTGAAATCATCTCAAATATTAAATACTTGACGAATAATGAAAATTATGTCATATATTTATACAAATTATTAAAGCATTTAACGTCTATTTTTAATCCTAACGCAACGAAAGGCTCTTCAAAACCAACTTATTAAATTCAGGAGCAAATAACATGAGATGCCCTAAATGCGGGTATATAAGTTTTGACTATAACGTTGTATGCCCAAAATGTAACAAGGATATTGGCGAGCAGCAGGCAATAATGAACCTTCCTTCCTTCAGGCCGGACCCTCCTTCACTCCTTGGTGTGTTAACGGGTGAGGCCAATGAGTCTAACATTGGCTTCCAGGTCGATTCTTCCGGAGCAATGGATGTTTCAGGTGAAGATATGGATGTGAATATTGATGATTCATCTGCGATCGATACAGAATCAATTGATGCTGCTGAAGATCAGGATCTGGATATAAGTCTAGGGGATTCCGATGAGATCCAGTTCCAGGGAGATATGGGAGGAGAAGATGACGAGACTGTTTCTGATTTTTCATTGGAGGATGAAGGAGAAGAGATATCTTTTGATCTTGATGAACCCGCTTCCCTGGAATCTGAACAGGATGCCGTCTCTCTTGAAGACCTTTCCGACACAGAAGAATCAGCGATCAGCCTGGATGAGATATCCCTTGACGAAGGCGAACCCGCTGAACTTGCCATGGACGACGCGGCCATCTCCCTCGATGAAGAGGCAGCCGAAGCAGAGGACGCGGAATTGGATCTGGGTGATATATCCTTTGACGAAGGCGAACCCGCTGAACTTGCCATGGACGACGCGGCCATCTCCCTTGATGAAGAGGCAGCCGAAGCAGAAGACGCGGAGTTGGATCTGGATGAGATATCCCTTGATGACGCCGAACCCGCTGAACTTGCCATGGACGACGCGGCCATCTCCCTCGATGAAGAGGCA
>JAFGDF010000151.1 GCA_016932235.1 Deltaproteobacteria bacterium
CTGTCTTCTTGGTGAAAACAGGAAAACTTAAAAAATCATCGCACAATTGTCATAAACATTCATTGCGTGCAAAATTCAGGTAATAACACCTGCAATTTTCTAACCGGACAAGGATGGATTAAAATATACTTTTGATTACTAATAAAAGATTGAAGAAAGGATTATTCGCATATGGGAAAGGTGAAGGTAAAGATCTTGGGCTTGTCCATGGCACACCGCAAAGGCAGAAATACGAGCTGGATGGTGGAGTATGCACTCAAGGCAGCCGAGAAGTTCGGCAGGAGGGTCAGCGATGTTGCGGAAGTGGAAACGGAATTCATGGATCTGGCCAATAAGAAGATAGAGATGTGCTGGGAGTGTCCGGATTATCCCTGTCGGCCGAACAACGGCGCGGACTGGAAGAAAGGTTTTAAGCCTGAGGGGTTTGGATGTCCCATAAAGGACGATTATCTTGCGAAGAAGGTCATGCCTAAAGTGGCGGAAGCAGACGCGTTTGTTTTTGGGTGCCCGGTTTATACCGGAACGTGTACCAGTCTCTTTATTACCGTAATGGAGCGCCTTAAGGCGGGGATCTGGAAAGGTTATTTCTCAAACAAGCCGGTCGGTTCGGTCACGGTCGGTACGATGCCGCTCGGGGGACACGAGAGCACACTTCAGCAGATGAATAACGTGACGAGGTATCTGGAAATGATACCGGTGTCCGTCGGACTCGGTGCTTGCGGCATATCAGGACTTCCTTATGGTCCACTGGCGGCTGACGATGACGGGCACATAATCGGCGTCAAGAACGATAAGTATTGCCAGTCCCAGTGTGTGGCCGTAGGCCGGAGGGTGGCCGAAATATCCGTAATGCTGGCCGTTGCCAAGAAACAACTGGGAAAGCTTTATGATGATGAGTTTGCCCGATACTATACTCGGCCGCATGGCGGCGCAGCCAGAGACTGGTTCAATCTGGATGCGGCGAATCACGAATACATGATGAATCTGACGCCGTCGACGTTCAGAAAATAACGTGTATGAGGCAATCTAATATCGTGTCGAATGAGAGGAGATTATAATGGAAAAACTTAAGATAAAGATTCTCGGTCTGTCCTGCTCCAACAGGGTGAACAGCGATATAGCATGGATGGTACGATATTCGCTCAAGATCATAGATAAATTCGGAAGACGCGTGAAGGAAGTCGCGGAGTATGAAACAGAGTTCGTTGAGCTTGCAGATAAGGACCTGAAGCGCTGTTATAATTGCGATAAGAGGCCGTGCATACCCTTCGGCGGAAAGCCAACGGATGAAATCGGAGTTGAGCAAAGCAACGCCGCGTGCCATGTGAAGGATTACCACCAGATACTGGGCCCGAAGATTCAGGAATCGGACGGTCTGCTCATCGGTTCCCCCACGTCACTGGGAACCTATAACAGCAGATTCAGACTGTTATGGGAATGCATAGGAAGAGGAAGAGAGAATCTGGGTGGAATACCATTCCATCACCACAATAACAGGCTCCCTATCGGGGTTCTCACCTGTACGGACGAAGGACCGGGTATGGGTTCGGAGACATGTCTTAACGATATGAACACATCCGTGAGAATACTTGAAGCGATGCCCGTCAGCCAGGGCCATGGAGCGACACTTATGCGCAGGCCTTCATGGCGGGAGGGAAAGATACCTGACGGAGCAGAGAATACGGTAAAGAACAATCCCGACTATTTCCGGTTCATGTTTTACACGGCGAGGAGAGTGGCTGAGTTCGCTTTAATGATCAAACTGACAAAGGAAAGATTGGGCGATGTTTACTATAATGAATTCATGGGGCGATATCATGAGCCATGGGCCCCGGATGAACTGTGGGCGTGGAGGCGCCTGGACCCAGAGGACGAGAAGGATATGGCTGATTTCCCTATTGACACAAGGCCGGTCCGTCGGATGTAGTGGTTTCAGGATGTTATTGACCTCATCCCTATACAGGGAAGACTCATTTCTTGCTTTTGCCGATGCAGGAGCGGATGTCGGCGTAAGCAGCCGGACTCTGTCAGAATTGAAAGAAGTGGCGGAAGGCGCAAGGGCAAGAGGTCACAGGGGGTTGCCGTTTCTCGCCGATGCGGGGGATATGGATGACTTGACAGAATCGATAGGCAAGGTCCTGTCGGAATTCGGCAGGATTGACATATTTGTAAACGATGCCGGTAGGTCCTCCGATTCCCCTCGGAGATATTTAACATGTGACATGAAGGAGATTAAAAAGGTTACCAAGACTGGTAATGGCTTGACCATGTGTCAATCCAATGTGTTTTATCCGTAACTGTTGTGAGTGCAGGGGGAGCGAATAAAAGAGAGGAGGAAGGATGGATGAAGAATTACAAGATGTGGATTGGTGGGGAATGGGTTGAAGCCGCCTCCGGCAGGGTCTATTCAGATGTCAATCCGGCTACAGAAGAAGTTATCGCACGGATTCCACAGGCCGATGTTGAGGACATTGATAAGGCTGTTGAATCTGCTAGAAAGGCTTTTGCAGTATGGTCGAAGAAAACGCAAAAAGAACGTTCTGAAATCATAAGCCGGATTGCGGTATCGATAAAAGACAGAATGGAAGAACTTGTTCAATCCGAAATCCTCGATCATGGTTCGCCGATGCCGGTCGCCCGTGTTTTCGCCCAAATGGCGGTACAGCATTTTGAGTATGCAGCTGTAGCAGGCAGGTCGGTTATGGGAGAAGGTGTGATCAAGCAGCACACAAATACGATAGCCTACTTTCAACGCGAACCCATTGGGGTCTGCGCCTGTATTACACCATGGAACTTTCCCCTCATGGTAAGTGCGAAGATTTCAGCAGCACTTACCGTCGGGAACACGTGCGTGCTGAAGCCACCGAGCATATGCGCTTTACCAGCTCTAAAACTCGCCGAGATACTGGAACAGCATGACCTGCCTCCAGGTACGGTAAATATTGTCACCGGTCCCGGAAATGTTGTTGGGAAAGCGCTTGCCTCTCATCGCGATGTCGGTATGATAGCTTTTACCGGAAGCCATGATACAGGCAGCGCCATAATGGCCGCTGCGAGCCGAACTGTGAAGCCTCTGTTCATGGAGCTTGGAGGAAAGAATCCCTTTATTGTTCTGCAGGATGCCAATCTGAACGCCGCTGTGGGAAAAGCGGCATTTGCATCCTTTTTTAACAGTGGCATGGTTTGTGCCTGCCCGGGCAGATATTATATCCATGAAAGTCTTTATGACGAATTTACCGAAAGATTTGCTGGCGCGGCGGAATCTCTCGTTGTCGGCGACCCGACCGATCCAAAAACCCAGATGGGCCCTGTGATCAGCGAAGAGCACAGGACAAAAGTGGAGCGATACATTAAGACAGGCATTGAAGAAGGGGCTAAGTTGGTATTCGGGGGCAAAAGGCCAACCGATCCGGCGCTGGACAAAGGCTATTTTATATTGCCTACCGTATTTACTCATGTCACCCAGGATATGAAGATAGCGAGAGATGAGATCTTTGGGCCGGTCGCCTGCTTTTTGAAGTTCTCATCCGAGGATGAGGTAATAGAGAAGGCCAATGACAATGAGTACGGATTATGTGCTTCCGTATGGACAAAAAATATTTCAAAGGCGAGGAAGTTCGCCAACGCTTTGCAGGCAGGAACCGTCTGGGTAAATGATCACATGGGGGACTTGGATTTTGGATTGCCGTGGGGAGGATTCAAACAGAGTGGCTTCGGTAAGGAAAACGATGTTATGGGTCAGGAGGAATACACACAGGTCAAGGTAATCAGTATAACCATGCCCGAATAAACAACCGTCTCAGGCGAAGATGCCGGAATTTTTTGATGCCGTTAGGATTGGGGCGGCCGAGATGGCTTGCTGTGACTGGGCTATCTTCTCTTTTCTCGATACGAAACTGTCGGCACCATCAACACCGTTTCTTGTCGATACCCTGGAGGGTTCGATATATATTTAAAAAAAGTTGGTGCCCCTCTACGATGCGCTCTTCCAGGAGAAATTCAATGTACAAGGATATTCGGGATATTCTTCAGGAAGAGATCGAGTGGACATCCCGATGGATGGAAGAGGCAGTCATAACGCTGGAACAGGAAGACTTGAAAGATCTGAGGGATAAAGGGAACGAGGCAATTTTTATACCGAAAGCAGAGCGTGAAAAATGGAGCATATTGTCGGCCCCGATAGGGTCTCAACCTCCGAAGCAGTTTGCCGGTGCTATCAGTTCAACTGTCCCAGGAGCTGTTCAAAAACGGCTTGATGCTGCATTGAAAGAGGTCCTCTGATGATCATTGATTGACACTCGCATTGCTTTCCAAACCACTTCTGATCTGGTTCTGTTAATCCCTTATGCTGGAGGCGCTGTGCCTTTTCTTTGCCCTCGCTGGGGCATGATTTATTGTTATAAAATTTCTAAAACACTTTATAATATTTTACCAAATCCGCCTTAAAAATTTTTCCAGGGCTGACAGTCTGTCGGACTTTGGCAGAAAAACGCAATTTTAAGGATCTTAAACGTGGATAAATATTAAATCTCCTTGAAAATATGGATTATGTCTGTTAATTTCCCTTAAAAGCATTGTGCTGTATGTTCAGAATGCACAATCAGGAAAGATATCTTTTACGGAGATTATATTATGAACATATTGTCTTATACTTATGAGGAATTCATGGAAATGGTTGGCCGGTTTCACAATTATGCGGCTCCGGGCGTTGTTTTAGGCGGGTACATGGTCGATCTGGCGGTTAAACAGCTTCCTGAAAATATTCTCTATGACGCAATAAGCGAAACAAAGTCCTGCCTTCCGGATGCAATACAGATATTGACTCCATGCACGATCGGCAATGGATGGTTAAGGGTCTATGACCTGAACCTTTACGCCTTATCACTTTTTGATAAGAATTCCGGTGACGGGATAAGGGTCTTCCTTGACTCGGAAAAAATCGCAGAGCGGCATGAGATTAAGAACTGGCTTTATAAATTAAAGCCAAAGGCAGAACAGGACATTGATCTTTTAAACGACCAGATAAAAGAGGCAGGTTCGAGTGTTTGCAGCTATCACCCTGTAAAGATTAAACCGGATTTGCTTGAAAAGAATCACAAAGGCAAGATTTCAGACTGCCCGGAATGTAAGGAACCTTATCCCATAGAAGACGGAGCAATATGCCGTAAGTGCCAGGGGAACAGCCCCTACGTATAAGTTAGTGCGCGCTATGACGGTAAATGCTCATCTATGTAAAGCAGTACGAATCTTTCCGCGGTATATGCCCCTGCGAGCATTATTTCTCTTTTATCCTCCTTTGCAGAAGACCATGGGGTTACCCATGGATGAATGCACAAATTTAAGCAAAGCTACGGCGTGATGTCGTCCTCAGGTTGAGGCGCATAACTGCGGCGTAGCCGTGGCGAAGCCGGGTAATATTATGGGAGCACGGGTTTACGCGTGGAGCTCCATTAGGCCATTTTTTGAGGCAGAAAAAGACATATCTGAGGAAAAACAACCAGCAGAAATACTTGAATAAGATCAGTTATGAGAAATGGGATGATTCCCTTATAAATCTTCCCCATGGGGATGTCAGTAACTCCTGCCAGTACAAACACATTTATTCCCACAGGTGGAGCGATCATGCCTATTTCCATTGTCCTTGTCATAATGATCCCAAACCAGATTGGATCGAATTCCAGATGAAGGATTATTGGGTAGATAATGGGGAGGGTAAGCAGCATGATGGCCATTTCGTCCATGAGGGCACCAAGTATAACCAGAAGGACCAGCATCAGGGAAAGGACAATATAACGATTGGGAGATACATTGATGATCCATGTGGCCAGAGAATTGGGTACCTGGGAAATGGTCAGAAAGTATCCGAATAGTATAGCTCCCAGGAGTATCCAGAATACCATTCCGGTAGTTACGGTTGTTTTAGTAAACGCTTCCTTTACATAGCCCCAGTTTAACTGACCGCGGAAAATGAGCGATATAAAAGCGCCGGTGGCCCCGATACCTGCTGCCTCACTGGGGGTAAAAAGGCCCGTATAGATGCCGCCTATTACGAGCAAGAACAGGGCGGCGACATCCCAGGAGTAGGATACTGATTTGACCTTCTGATTTATTGTCGTCTTGGGGCCTCTGGGTCCGAAATCAGGCCTTATGGAAACGATTACCTTAATGGTCAAGAAGTACATAACTGCTTCCATAATTCCTGGAATGAACCCGGCTAAAAACAATTTTCCAATGGACGACTCTGTGATGATCCCGTAGACCACCAGTATAATGCTTGGCGGGATCAGAACACCGATGCTGCCCCCGGCAGCGACACAACCGCCGGCAAGCTGGCTGTTGTAATTATATTTTTTCATTTCCGGAATGGTAAGTGTGCCAAAGGTGGCGGTTGTGGCAATGGCGCTACCGCATATGGCGGCAAATGCAGCGGAGGCGCCAACAGTGGCCATGGCCAGTCCACCCTTGAGATGACCTATCCATGTATAGGCTGTTCGGTAAAGGCTGGCGCCCAGGCCAGATGTGGCTGCCAGGTTTCCCATCAGAACAAATAGCGGTATGACACATAGATCAAAACTGGAGAAGGTGCTATAGGGAGCGGATTTTAATAATCCGAGAGCCGGTTGCACACCGGCAAGCAAGCCAAAACCGAGGACACCGACAACACCCATGGCTACTCCGATTTGGGCACCGGCAAAAAGCAATACCAGCAGGAGGAAAAAACCGAAAATGCCGACTGTTAACGGGTCCATTTTTTTTCAATTTCCGCCGCGAGGCTAAGCAAGTCGAGGAAAAACACAATCAACGTAATCAGAAAGGCAAAGGCGACGCTAAAAATAAAGGGATAGACCGAGATGCGTAACACCGCAGAGGTTATGCCGGTGGTATAAACTTCCTGGATCTGACTGGCGGTCATCAACGTTATAGACATGGTGTAGGCGATGGCCAGTATGGTCATGAGACAGGCCAGGACACGCTTTACAGTCTGTTTAAAGGCATCGGTCAATATGTCCACAGCAATATGCCCGCCTTGATGCGCGCATACCGTCACTGAGAAAGATACAGTGACGGCCATACTGTATTCGATAAGCTCGTATGCCCCTGAAATCGGTCGGTTAAAAAATCGCAGGATAACATCACAGGCAACTAGAACCATCATAAAAAAGAGCGTGCCACCTGCAATAAACCCTATAAATCGGATTAATGGGTGGATTATCCGGTCACAACGAGCCGCTACGCCTTGAAAACTCATGCATTTTTGCCTCTTGATCAAGACGGCAACCGGACCCTTTTCCAGATTAAATAAAAAAGAATCCGGTTAGTATTAGTTTATTTGCTCAGGGCAATAGTGGTATCAAGGATTTCCCTGGCGTTTTGACAACCTTTGGCCTCCATTTGTTTCACCCAGTTCTCCCAGATAGGTTTACCGCCGATTTCCAACCACCTTTCACGTTCGGCGGAGGTGAGTGTGAAAAGGTTGAATTCTTTGCCTTCTTTTTTGATTTTCTCCAGGGTAAGCGGCTTCATGACATCGAAAAAACCATGACCCCAATATTTAGAACCTTCGAGACTTCCTCGTGCAGTAAAGGCATCCTTGACATCCTGGGGCAGGCTGTTCCATTTTGCCTTGTTCATGGAAACGGAAAAATATACGGCAGGGAATGGCGTTTCAGTGTGGTATTTTGTCACTTCATACAATCGGAACCCATCAATGGCTTCCCATGGGGCTCCCATACCATCGATTACGCCTTTTTGCAGGGAAAGATAATTATCCGGCATGGGAATCAGCATCGGGATGCCACCCAGGGTGCGAACCATATCAGTGGGTGGACCGCCTGTCATCCTTATTTTGAGACCCTTGAGATCCTCCAGGGTTTTAACGGGCTTGTTCGTCGTAATCAGGCCATATGGATGGCTGGAATAAAACAGGATAACGTGGACATCTTTAAATTCGTTCTGGATTCCAGGAAACTTCTCATACAGCTTCCATAAGACCTCACTTCCCTTTTCTGCTGTTGTAAAAGGCAGGGCAGGCAGGCTGATCACATCGGTAATAGGGGTCAGGTTGGGCCAGTATCCATGAAAACACCAGCCTATGTCCGTTATATTGTTCTTGACGGCATCCCACATATTTGGACCCTTGGCCAGGCTCTGGCCGTAGTACCCCTTTATTTGAACCTTCCCGTTGCAGGATTTTTCCACGCTTCTGAACCATGGTTCCGAGCAATTAATGGAGCTATAAGCGGTCTCAGGGTTCTGATGCGCAAACCGAAGCTGGATAGTATCGGCGTAAGTCATTGAGGCAAAAGCAAAAACCAACAAAATACCTATAAAGAAATACACTTTTTGTTTCTTCATAATAGCCCCCTTTTCGTTTAATAGATTGATAATAGATGGGCTGTAGCCCAATGAAGGTAAGGAAAAAATATCCCGGAATAGATTCATTCCGGTTTTGTAAATTAAAGAAATTTGAAATTAATAAAACCCATCAAACGCGTGCAAACCGTTATCCTTCTTTTCTAAAAGAAGATCCATACATCCCTTCCGCGCTGCTGCCCATAGGCTCAGAATACACCCTAAGATAAGTATAAAATAGTTCACCTGTACTGTCAATAAAATATAGGAATACACAAAGGGTTATTCTACGAAAGAAAGCTCCGCCGTTAAAAGCCTGCATTCCCTGGCGTTCTGGGGAATGGAATAACATCACGGATGTTTTTCATCCCTGTCACGAATTGAACCAACCGTTCGAATCCAAGCCCAAAACCGGAATGAGGCGCTGATCCGAATCTCCTCAATTCCAGATACCACCAGTAGTCATCCGGATTAAGATTCAGTTCCTTTATCCGCTTCAGAAGAAGGTCGTAATCATCTTCTCTCTGACTTCCTCCTATTATTTCACCTATCCTGGGCACCAGAATATCCATGGCCCTGACCGTTTCTCCATCCTCATTCAGCTTCATATAAAATGCCTTGATATCTTTTGGATAGTCAATTACGGTAACAACCTTTTTAAATACATCTTCGCAAAGATATCTTTCATGTTCGGACTGCAGGTCCGCCCCCCACTTTACGGGAAATTCAAACTGTTTTTTCGATCCTGAAAGAATTTTTATTGCCTCTGTATACGGGAGAACTTCAAAGTCATGGGTTACGATATCCTCAAGGCTCCTGATTATTGAACTGTCAATGAACCGGTTAAAAAGGTCCATGTCTTCCTTGCAGTTTTCAAGTATATAAGTCAGTATGTGCTTCAGGAATTCATTCGCAAGTTCGATGTCTCCCTTCAGGTCGCAAAAGGCCATCTCAGGTTCTACCATCCAGAATTCGGCGAGATGCCGTGAGGTATTGGAGTTTTCGGCCCTGAATGTGGGACCGAAGGTATATACATTGGTCATTGCGAGGGCATATATCTCCGCTTCCATCTGACCGCTCACGGTTAGATAGGCTGGTGAGCCGAAAAAATCCTTTTCAAAATCGACATTCCCGTTTTTTTTCGGGATGTCTTTAAAATCAAAGGAAGATACCTTAAACATCTCGCCTGCTCCCTCGCAGTCGCTTGCCGTGATTATGGGGGTGTGTATGTAAAGAAACCCGTTTTCCTGAAAAAAATCGTGTATAGCCCGGCTGAGGGAGTTTCTGATCCTTACCATGGCCCCGAAGGTATTTGTCCTGGGGCGCAGATGCGCGATTGTTCTTAAAAACTCAAAGGAGTGCCGCTTTTTCTGTAGCGGGTAGGCGTCCTGGTCGACCCACCCGAGGATATGCACCTCTTCCGCCCGCAGCTCAATCTTCTGTCCTTTGCCCTGTGATTCCATGATAATTCCGGATATCCTCACGCTACATCCTGTCTGCATTTTAATAATGACGTCGCTGTAATTCGGAAGCCGGTCGTCACCGATAACCTGGAGATTGCTGAGGCATGATCCGTCATTCACTTCTATAAAGGAAAATCCCCCCTTTGAGTCACGCCGTGTTCTCACCCAACCGGCAACCGTGACACGATCACCGATTTTTCCTTCAGAAAGGACCTTTTGAATCCTGGTTTTTTGCAAATTATCCCTCTTTCTTCTCAAATTCGGCCATAAATTCAACAAGCGCTTTGACGGAATCAATACTGCACGCGTTGTATATTGAGGCCCTGCATCCTCCCACGGACCGGTGTCCCTTCAAACCACCCATTCCCTGTTTTTGTGACTCGGAGATAAATTTCGCTTCGAGCGTTTCATCCGGGAGCCTGAAGGTGACATTCATCATGGAACGGCTGTCATTATCAGCGGTTCCCCGGTAAAAATCAGATGAATCAATCAGATCATAAATCAGCCTGGCTTTTTCACGATTGATATTTTCCATTTTATCCAGCCCTCCAACCGTTTCTTCAAGCCATTTCAGAACAAGGCTTATGACGTAGATAACAAAGCAGGAAGGGGTATTGTACATGGAGTTTTTTCCCGCAAAAGTCGTATATTTGAGCATGGATGGCAGATTAGCAGGGACTCTCTCCAGCATATCCTCGCGAATGACGACCAGTGCCGTTCCTGAAGGCCCTATATTCTTCTGCGCCCCAGCGTATACAAGACCGAAAGGGCTTATATCAAAAGGCCTGCTCATGAAGTCTGATGACATATCGCAGACAAGAGGAACATTTGCGACTTTCGGGAATTCGGTCCACTGTGTTCCCTTAATGGTATTGTTGGAGGTGAAATGAAGGTAAGAAGCATCCTCATTTATCTTAAAATCTCTGGGGATATAGGCAAAATCCCTGTCTTTTGAAGACGCTATCACTCTGACATTTTTACCCTGTATCTCCGCCTCATTGATAGCTTTTGTTGCCCATGTCCCTGTATTCAAATAATCAACGGATTTTCCCTCTACGGAGAGATTCATGGGGACCATGCAGAACTGGACACTTGCTCCACCCTGAATAAACAGCACTTTGTATCCATCATCGAGACCCAATAGCCTTTTTGTCCTTTCAATCGCCTCATTTATGACGTCGTCAAACCACTTTGACCTGTGGCTAACCTCGGTTATTGACATCCCTGATCCCTTATAATTGATAAATTCATCCCTGATCTCCTCCAGAACAGGAAGGGGCAGTATTGCCGGACCGGCATTGAAATTATGAATTCTCTTTTCCATATAAATATTTCTCCTCTAAAAAATAAATAATGAGCAAAAAACTACTTCAGTTTCAGTTTGTTTATCATATCCTTTACGGCCATGAGGCCTTCTATATCCTTTTCAAAAGGGGGAAGACCCTTAAGGTCCGCTTCAATAATTCCATCGGCGAATGGTATGAATCCTAAAAATTCAGTTTCTTCCATGTGTCTTAATAAAAAATTCTTGTCCTCTTCAGATCTGATCTTGTTGCCCACAAAACTTAAATTTTTTATTCCGATATCGCCGGCTAGCCTTAGAACATTTCTGGCTGTTTCAATACTTCTTCTTCCCGGCTCAACTACAACGATAAGTTTGTCTACGCCCAGGGCTGTTCCCCTGCCCAGGTGCTCGAGCCCCGCTTCCATATCAAGAACCACGGCTTCGTCTCGGGCAAGCACAATATGCGTGATTAGAGCTTTCAGAAGAGCGCTTTCAGGACAGATGCACCCACCGCCGCCTGTCTTAATACCTCCGAGAACCATTAATTTTATATTATCGATACTAATGGAGAGTTTCTCAGGAAGATCATCCACCTTCGGATTTAATTTAAAAAACGATCCCATGCTCCCGATCTTTGTCTCTGTTCTTTCCTCAATGATCTCTTTCATCTCTGATATCGGCACGATTTTAATGTCGCCCTTAACACCAAGAGCCTGGGCAAGGTTTGCGTCAGGATCGGCATCAATGGCAAGCACTTTCTTTCCTAGATTTGAAAGATTTTTTATCAGAAAGGAAGCAAATGTGGTCTTACCGACACCGCCTTTTCCGCTTATCGCGATTTTCATAATAAAAAGATCCTTAAAAATTTTGCATAATTGCATATATTATTATTGAACTGATTTCAAGTTATTAATATGCCACTCGAGGAAATCGCCGTCATTTCCTTTTCTTGACATAAAATCTGACATCAATTATCATCACAGTGCTTTCTTAAACACATGACAAGAAATAATAAAGGAGATAACTGGCAATGGGTAGTCTCACGTCTCATTTGCCGGTTTTTTTATGGAAAGAATGAACAGCAAGAGGTGGTTATTGCCCTATTTGATTTTCCTGAGTGCGGTTCCACCGATGACAACGGATATGTATCTGCCTGCCCTTCCGACCATGGTAGAGCATTTTAATACAACCGTAGGACAAATTAATCTTACACTCGTGCTTTTTTTCCTGTTCTTCAGTGTATCCCTCCTGATCTGGGGCACAATGTCCGATAAATACGGACGAAGAAAAATATTGATCATCTGCAACCTGGTTTACACTGTGTCCAGTTTTTTATGCGCTTTTTCAGACACTGTCCTGCAGCTCATTATTTTCAGAATCTTGCAGGCAATCGGCGGTGGCGCTACTATAACCGTTTCAATGGCGGTAATGAAGGATATGTATGAAGGGAAGGAGAGAGCGAGGGTGTTGGCAATCTGTCATACGCTTTCCTTTATGGCTCCGATCACAGCTCCAATAATCGGATCTGTCATCCTTAAGGTGCTTTCCTGGCGTGGTATTTTCTTGATACTGGGGTGCGCGGGAGTAATTGCTTTTATCGGCGCCCTCGTGATGAATGAAACAGCGGCAAGAAAAACGGATATGAGCGTTTTGCAGACCATCAGGAACCTGTACAGAACCCTGGAGAATCCCGGGTTTGCTTACCCTTTGCCCCTTTTTTCCGCGATGTCTATACCTTTCTTCCTCTATCTGGGGGCCTCGGCTGATATCTTTATTTCATTTTTTGGAATTAGCGAGCAGGTTTACAGTTTTTTCTTCGCTGGCAACGCCATGTTCTCCGCCCTCGGACCATGTTTCTATATTTTCTTATCAAGATATATAAACATATCAAATATTATCCGCTCTACTTTTATCCTGACGTCTATAAGCGGTATCTCAGTATTGCTCCTTGGAACCAATGGACCTCTGATATTCGCGGTTACTTTATTGCCGGCCACAATCGGCACATCCTTGCTCAGACCCCCCAGCGTGAACCTGCTCCTTGAGCAGGTGGATAATGAAGCCGGTGCCGCCTCTTCAATGATGACTTTTTCATTTATTTTCAGCGGAAGCCTGGGTATGCAGTTTATTTCACTTGCCTGGGAGAACAGGATATTTATGATTGGAATGGTTGATATTGTTGTGGGGCTTTGCTGTTTCCTCTTGTGGCCCATGGCGTATGATAAATGTAGAAAACGTTGATGCGAATTCTTCCTTTAAGACGGTTACCCCGTGGAAATCTTTTGCGTATTTGAACTCCAATGCCCTGATAGGTCCATCAGAATTGGAACATCGGTTCTTTGCTGACTGATGACATGATGCCTTCGGCCTCTTTCATCTGTTTCTTATTTCCAGAGATTGCAACCCAGACACTGCCTTCCGCTCCGCCCACTCCCCCTCCGGCAACAAGCTCAACATCCGCTCCGGTCAGGAATTTGATAGCGTCGATTTCAGTAACTATCTGTCCTGATACCGGCAGGAGACGAGGCCCCTGCGCGTCGGGGTGATTAAGCGTATTTGCCAGCATGTCCAGATCGACGGCGACACGTTTTTCCAAACCCACCGGAATGATCAGCCGAACCCGCCTGCCCGCTACTGCCTGTAAAATAACGCCGATTGTTCCGGCTTTCGGGTCACCTATAAGAATAGCCGCTCTTTTTTGCGCGATATCCAGGGCATTCGCGCCTTTTAGAACAACATCGCCACGCTTCAGATTATCAACTATGTCGAAGATAGTCTTTCCTTTCCGCCATATACCATTGACTATTATCACATCTCCGGGAAATTTTCTTTCATCCTGAAGCCTGCCGGTTTCGGTGGTGGGTTGCGCAGGGGGAAGCGTGATGCCTCGAAAAAATCCCTTGCGAGAAAAGCCTTTCTTCTGATCTGTAAGCTTGAGGATCTCCTCCGCCACATACCCGTTTGTCGTACCGGCGATGATAGCCACGGTGCCGGATTCGAGGGCTTGCAATACTGCGGGATCTGATGCAACGGCTCTGCCGATCAATCGCTTGCCGCTTGCCGGTGTAATCAAATACTGTTTCATTTTTCAAGGCCCCGATTCCCAGTAGGATAAGATGTGTCCGAGTGCAGCAATTCAACAAGGGTTGAAGCTTGATCCTTGCATTCGAAACGCTCGGAATCTCCTGCAAACAATGCCCTTGTCGCCTCCTCGAATCCGGGGAAGTTGCCGGCCATGGCGGACAGGAACCTGTATGTCACCTCTTTCGAATGTCTCATTTTGTCTTTGCCGCTGTTCACTCGTCTCGCTTCCTCAACGAGCTTGTGAAGAACTACAGACACGCCTCCTGGTTGCCTCTGAATGCGGTGCAGTTTTAAACCTTGTTCATCCATCTCTCGATGTTCTCCTGTTTGATTTTGAGTGGACGGATTGTATCCGGGTAGATTTAAGCTGTCAACATCAATATCGGCCGGGTAAAATAGATTCTCCTCGGTGGAATAACCCCCGCATTACCGGATGGCAATGGAGCGCGGCGGAATTGTCAACCCAAATTGATGGGGTTGTTATGGCTTTCTCTAAACCAACTTTCTTGCTATATATACACCATAGCCGTAATGCGTTTTTATGAAGGTCTATCAAAAGCTGATAATTTTTCACTAATCTCTCCTTATCTGTTTGTAGCCATACCATGGACGAAACGGCAATTTTGCAGTTATACGCCAAGCCAGGATTGCCACTTTAAGCTAAAATCGATTAATGTCACTATGATAATTGATTTATTATCTTGATATTAATATCAAGAAATAGGAGTTTATTTAAAGTATGAAAATTTGCTTATCATTGTCAAAAGATAAATGATCTGGCAATTCATACGTGAGGGAGGGCTTCAGGCATATGCAGATTTGATGGCCGGAGAAAAAAGGCAGTCCATTGGAAGGCAGAAAGTATTCTCAAATATTTCATGTTCTTGACATCATTTCCTCTTTCCACTATTTTATATCTGAGCCCGGATTCCGGTATCACGAACTTTTCAAGATACAGTCCGGGCTTTATTGTGGATATTGCCTTTAATCTGTTCGAAATGATAGTCAAATAAAGAATCGGCTGGGACAAAATGCTGGATGAGAACATTCACAAATTGATATATGAAGACAGAGAGATCAGCCTGGTCGGGACCGCCCATGTGTCAAAGGAGAGCGCTGATCTGGTCAAGAGGATTATAGAAGAGGAAAAACCGGACACTGTCTGTGTTGAACTGTGTGAGTCAAGATATCAGGCCATCACTCAGAAGGACCAGTGGAAGGAAACAAACCTCATTAAGGTTATCAGAGAGAAAAAGGCGCTGCTTTTATTGCTGAATTTCCTGCTTGCCTCATTCCAGAAAAGGATAGGCCATAAGCTGGGAATCAAGCCCGGCGAAGAGATGCTACAGGCCATTCATGCAGCGCAGGAAGTGAAGGCGGAGATATTACTTGCCGACAGGGATATCCGGACGACGCTTTCCAGGACCTGGAGGATGATAGGGTTTTGGACAAAGATAAAGTTTATATTCCAGCTCATACTGTCGATGGGCGAGATGGAGGATATTAGTGAGGAGGACATCGAGGCGATGAAGAAAAAAGACGTGCTTGAATCTATCCTCGCCGAGATTGGTGAAACCCTCCCACAGTTAAAGAGCATCATTATTGATGAGAGAGACAGGTATCTTGCCTATAAGATAAGAAAAGCGCCGGGACGGAGAATCGTGGCAGCGGTGGGGGCGGGGCATGTTCCCGGAATAATGAAATACTGGAATGAAGAGATCGATATTCAAACCCTCGAGCAGATGCCATCCCGGAACAGGTTTGTTCCGGTATTGAAGTGGGTTATCCCTGTCGCTATAATAGGCATGATAATAGCTGGTTTTTTCATGGCTGGCGCTTCCGCGGGTAAAGAGATGGTGAAGTACTGGGTGATTGCGAACGCACTTCTGGCGGGAATCGGGGCCGCAATCGCTTTTGCTCATCCGGTTACTATCCTTTCGGCTGTTTTCGCGTCACCTATCACATCACTGAATCCGATGATCGCGGCGGGATGGGTTGCCGGGCTTGTCGAGGTTTTTTTCGGCAAGCCGAAGGTTAAGGACTTCGAGGCCCTGGCCGAGGATATCCTTTCGATAAGAGGATTCTGGAGAAACAAGATTACCAGGATCCTTATGGTCGTGGTATTTACAAATATGGGCAGTTCGCTGGGAGCTTTGGTAGCAATCCCCCTGATGGTCAGGGTATTTTCTTGAGAGCCGGATATTTACAAGAGATTTGTTTAAGTGATTTGCTGAGTTCGCGCAGGGACGGGTTCCAGACCTCATCTATATGTTTCATCAGGATATGTTTCGCGAGAACCAGGCGGTTATGATTTGTTCCCGCTTTCCTCATCTTGTCGTCCCATGATTTCTGCAGAGCCTTTAATTCATCTTTCTGTTTTTCGCTTTTAGCACCGTTTATAACCTCTTCTATCATCCTCTTTCTCTCTTGTTCGAAAAGGAACCTGTTCTCAACAAACAGCTTGTGAAGCCTTTCGTGATTTTCAATCGCCTCTTTACGGTTTATTTCTTTTTCTCTTTCCCAGTCAATTTTTTTCATTTTCCATAATCCCGTGAATATGTTTCACCCTGACAAGCGAGGTTTTGATCTTATGCCATATCTTTTTCGCTTTTACCAACCATAAAACAATTTGATGACGCTTAACCCGGGAAGATAATCATACTCCCATCTTATAGATATTCTGTGCCTTCTTAAGGGCTGCCAGGTCGTCTATGCCCATTACCTCATGTTCATTTTCTGCGATGATATATCCCGTTGAATGACCATTCTCCCGCATCAGCTCAACCAGATCAGTGATGAAGTATTCGGGAACTGTCACAAACGCATTATTGATTTCCTTGGTTACAAGATGAGGTCTATTTTCCAATATATCCAAGTATTTGAGAAGACAATCACGCTTTACCGCGTAAATGCCGGAGTTGCATATTTCCAGGTTTTTAAAAGGCTCTTCAGGGTAATCCTTCCAATATTTCCACTCTATAATACGGTTGACCTTTTCTCCGTCAATCTCAAGCATTCCGTACTGCTTTCTATCTTCGGGGTGGAATCCGAGGACAGACATGCTGAATCTATCCAGGGTGTCAAGCAGCCTGTGATAGGTGGTGCTTTTGACAAGGGGGATGTCTCCCATTGTGATTATGAACCTGTCGATATCAACGCTCTTGATGAATTTGCTTGCGGCAATCAGCGCCCCTCCCGTTCCGTTCAATTCCGGCTGTTCACAATAAGATATTCCCAGATGTCCGGTCAACCTGGTTATATCCCCTTTTCTGTGGTTTATGACAACAGCCTTTGGTCCCGAAGGAAGATTATCAATAATATGGAGGAGAATGGGGCATTTGCCTTCATACGACGATTCTCCGGGAACCAGAGGAAGAAGAGTCTTATTGCCCTCGTAACCCTTCATCCGGCTTCCCCTGCCTGCGGCAAATATTATAGAGGCAGCCTTTTTCCCGTCTCTCATGATTTTATTTTCCCTGCTCTATCGCTTAATAATAAGACAAAAACTTATTATTGTATTTTTATTTATCTCACGGATTATGTTAATAATCAAGATTCAAGATGAGAGTGAGAGAAGATATGTTCCAAGATCTGACTTTTCAACAGTTTTGCTCCCTTGATTACAAAAGGAATATGGTCGTCACGGCCGGACCCGGATCAGGGAAGACAAAAATTCTCAGCAAACGCTTCTGTTTTATTCTGCTTACCGATAGATCGGTTTTTCTTCCCAATATCCTGACCCTCACATTTACCGAAAAGGCCGCGGAAGAGATGAAGGGCAGGATATATGCCATGCTGGGACATCTCGAAAATCAATTGCATGAAAATGATTTCTTGCGAAACAGGGCAAGGGAGGCAAGGGTTCAATTTCATAAGAACAGGATATCCACTATACATTCTTTTTGCGCTGATCTGCTTCGCGAGCATCCTGTTGAGTCCGGTATCGACCCTGAGTTTTCAATCATTAAAGGTTCCCAGCAGAGAAAGCTGATGGATGAATCCATCGATAAAGGGATATCTATGATATGGAATGAGGACAAGGAAAATGTGTCCTCACTTCTTCAGAGCTTCAACGGCTATGGAAGGTTGAAGACCGGCGTTCGCAACCTGATGGCCCATCCTCTCACGCTGAAAAGAGTTGCCGCCACGAGCAAACGGATCTTCGTTCTTAAGGATTGGGAGATGCAAGTGTTTAATGAATACTGCCTTCATCTCAGGGATGATCTTGTTGTTCCCTATCTAACTGGATTAAGAGAGGCGGAATCCCTCGGCGGGCAATATCATGAGCTAAGGTCGATACTTGAAGAATGGCATAAAAGCAGCGCGGATATGGAATACTCAGGTATTCCGGTTCTTTTCGGTAAACTCCGGGATCTTGTTTGCAAAAGAAAATCCGGCAGCCCAAGACTTTCCATACTCAGAGGCCTGAAGGAGATATCATACGTGGATCTTGTGGCTGAATGGTTCCCGGACGTTTTCATGAATAGTTCAGCTGATAGAGTATATAGCGAGCAGCTTGATCTGTTTATAAGGATATCCGAGGTTTGCCTCGGGGAGTACGCGAAAGAAAAGGAAAAAATTAACAGCCTGGATTTCGCGGACCTGGAAACAAGGTCACACAATTTCCTCAGAAGATTAAGCGTCTCGGGGGCTGGCTATGACTTGCAGCGCATTTGTCAGAAATTCAGATATGTAATGGTTGATGAGTTCCAGGATACAAACCGTGTTCAATGGGAGATAATTCGCTTTCTGTGCGCCGGGAAGGGAGGTTATGACGGCTATTTTATCCAGCCGGGCAGGCTTTTTGTCGTGGGAGACAAGAAACAGGCTATTTATAAATTCAGGGGGGGTGATGTGACCGTGTTTGAATCCGTAACGGAAGAGATACTGAAGTCGAATCCCGATCCGCCTGTTGAGATGTTCTGGAAGGACAGCGGCATTAAGGCGCTCATGATGGATATGACAGGTGAACATAACAGGCAACCTCTAGACTATATTAAAGAATTTGAAGGCCTTCCCCTTAAGGATAAAGCGAGCTTTTTAAAAGGAGATATCTATTTGCCTCATAATTTCAGGAGTAGTTTATGTCCCGTGAATTTTATAAACAGGACTTTTGACTGGATATTCAGTAACAGATTCGCTGATGATCCCAGAGAATATGAGACTTTAAACAGAAAAATAGTCATGGCTGAGAAAGAGAATGGGACCGGAAGTAAAGGCTCTGCCACGGTTTATCTGACAAGTTCTTCTTCAAAAGGTAAGGATAGGGCTGAGCGCGAGGCGGTCATTGTTGCGGGAATAATAGAATCGATCCTGGGCAGGCACGGGGAGAACTGTTATGAATACAGGACATACGCTTCCGTAAGGGAGAATATCAAGGCAAATCGTATTGCAATAGGGATGCTGTTTTTTTCATTCAATAACCTTAAAATCTTTGAAACAATATTGCGGGAAGCAGATTTGCCTTTTAAGGTGCACAGGGGAAGGGGACTTTTCAGAACTCCTGAAGTTATGGAGATTGTTCAGCTTCTAAACTATATCGCGGATGAAAGAGAGAATATTTCCCTGCTGTCTGTACTGCGGAGTCAGATTTTCGGGTTGAAAGATTCTGAGATATTCGACCTTTTCTATCATAAAAATGTTTCAACAGAACTCCTGCTGGGATTTAAAAATATGGGGATTCGGAAGATCGGAGAACAGATACAGTCATGGAGGAGGCTTTCAAACAGCCTGACCGTTGCGGAGCTTATTAGAAAAGTGATCCAGGACAGATATCTTGTAGCCGTTAACTCCATTCACCCAAATTCAAAGCAGAGGCTGGCGAACATGGAAAAACTGATCGAGACAGCACGCAGGTTCCAGGTGGAGGATAAGGGATACCTAAAGGATTTCGTCGATCATTGCCTGCGAATGGCCGAAGAAGATGAAGAGGAAGGTGAGGCACTTTTAATTACGAGTGATGAAAGCCCGATTAACCTTATGACGATCCATGCAGCCAAAGGTCTTGAGTTCCCAATGGTGATTATCCCTGACCTTGATCGACGCGTTCCTGCCCTGCCGGATACAGGAAAACCCATGCGTGTCTACCGTTCCGAGAATGACGCGGCCGAAAGGTGGAATTCTGTTGAAGGAGAACTCCCGGTATGGCCTCTGGAGATTCCTGAGCTTGATTTTGAAAAGAATTATGGTCCCCTTGGAAGGCTTCTTGTTAGGAGAAACAGGCTTGAAGAGATTGCGGAAAACAGGCGGGTTTTTTATGTGGGCTGTACAAGAACGAAGGAGCATCTTGTCCTCATAGGCCATATGAATAAAGGTTCGAGAACGAGGAATGGATCAGAACTTACTCCTCAGGATTACAGGGAGCGCGCGTCCATTTTGGAACTTCTTAACGATATCTACCATTTCCATGAAGCCCCAAAAAACAACGGGAGAAATACGCCGGAGAGTGAAGAAACACTCCCCAGAGTAATATGGCTGGAACCTGAAAAGAGAGTTTACAGGTCCCTGAGGCGGGGCGGCAAAGAGGTGTCACAGGATGAACTGGGTATTTACGATGACAGGATCAGGAAGATTGATCTCTCGGATCCTGTAAAGGTTCCGGGGTATTTTCAGTTTAGCTTCAGGTCGTTGAGTATGTTCAGAAAATGTCCCCTGAGATTCTTTTACACTGTCGTGTCAGGTTTGAGATGGGACTGGATGGATCATGGTGAAAGAGATGTTCACCTTAATTATGAAGAATATGAGGGATTCAAGGAAAATGTTGACACCGACATTCTACAGGGAGACTCCCTATCGCTTGGCGGAATCGTTCATGAGTACCTTGAGATGCATGTTCCCGGGAAACCATTTGATGATGAACTTTTTCAAAGATTATTAAACAAGTATTGCAATGATGATATGGAGAAGAGGGGAAGTAATCCGTCCGGAAGTCTCGGCGACAGGGCCTTTAGACACATAAACAATGTGCTGAAAGATGAAAGATTGTCGGAGATGATGAAGGGGAGGGAGATCTTTTCGGAATTGCCGTTTCTCATTAAGATCAGAAATGGTTGCGAGTTCAGGGGTGTCATCGACAGGCTTCTTATTGATAAGGATAAGGGAAGCTGTCTAATTCTGGACTGGAAGACCAATGATCTGACATGTAAGGAAGCGACAGAAATTGCCGAGGAGAATGACTATGTCCTTCAGGTCGCCTGTTACGAATGGGCGGTTGAGCAGATATTGAACAAAAATGTGGGGCACAAGTATATTTATTTTACGGACACAGGGTATCTCCTGGAAAGCGAATGGAAAGGAAAACCGGTTGATATAATTAATGAAATACTGGAAGCAATAGATGAGTACGGTATGGATAGGGAACTATGGATGCAGGCCTCACGCATTATGGATTATAACGGGCGAAGATGCCTTCACTGTGAATATAGGGGAATTCTTTGTAAGGAAAAGTACTCAAACGCCTTAAAATGATATCTGCCAACCGGATTCATTATTTTTCTATTGACCCGACTGTTTTTAACTGATAAAAATATGCTATTAGAATCCTATGGGACAAAGCCTGAAAGAATTTTATCAATCTGTTTTATAATCGCTTAATAATTATTTTTCAGTTTATAAATTGGCGTTTCAGCCTTTGATTACGCCTAGAGGTCTTAGGCGGGCAACCTTACTGGCCAATCCTGTTTTGTGTACCACTTCAACGACCTGGGATATATCATTGTAGGCATCGGGCATCTCTTCTTTGAGAGTCCTTTTGCCCCGTGAAAGAACTGCAATACCTCTGTCTTCCAGTTCACGGTTTATGGCTCTACCTTTTGCCATTTTAATGGCGTGACTTCGGCTGAAAACGCGACCGGCTCCGTGGCAGCACGAACCAAAGCTCTGATCCATTGCTCCTTGATTGCCTGACAGTACATAAGAATATGTTCCCATGTCGCCGGGTATAAGGACGGGTTGACCTGATTTTCGGTATCTCTCAGGCAGCAGTGGGTGTCCTGCAGGTAGAGAACGGGTCGCTCCTTTACGGTGAACGCAGAGCAGTAATTCTTGCCCATTAACCGTATGGCGCTCGATTTTGGCTATATTGTGTGATACGTCGTATAAAAGTTCCATTCTCAATTCATTGGGACGCAGGGATAATGTGTTTATGACTGTTTCATGCGTTAAATGCATAAGAATCTGACGATTCGCCCATGCATAATTTGCTGCACATGACATGGCAGCGAGGTACTTTTGACCCAAAGCTGATTTTAATCCGGTGCATGTAAGTTGCCTATCGGGTAATTGAAGTTCTTTTAATGTTGGCTGTTTTACCATTTCTTTGAGGAAATCATCGCATATCTGGTGACCGAAGCCCCGGGAGCCGGAATGAATAAAGATAGTTATTTGCCCCTCAAATAGCTTAAAATTATTGGCAATTTTATGATCAAAAATATGATCAACAACCTGGATTTCAAGGAAATGGTTTCCTGAACCGAGGGTCCCCAGCTGGTCTGAGCCTCTGGTAAAAGCTCTTTCACTCAGGATCGACGGGTCTGCTCCTTTCATGCAACCATAATCCTCAGTTTTTTCAAGGTCTTCGGGCTTGCCGTAGCCTTTGTCAATCGCCCATGCCGCACCTTTGAGAGCAACCTGAGTCTCTTCTTTTTTTGAAAGGTGGATGAGGCCTTTTGATCCAACTCCTGAAGGGATATTATTGAAAAGGGTCGTGATTAATCTCTTTATTTCGGATCTGATATCATGGGCCTGTAGTGATGTTGTCATGAGGCGGCATCCACAGTTGATATCATATCCTACACCTCCTGGTGATACGATACCTTCATCCATGTTGAAGGCGGCGACACCACCGATGGGGAAACCATAACCATAATGTATATCCGGCATTGCCAGGGAATGTTTTACAATGCCTGGAAGTGTGGCTACATTAGCGACCTGAACATAGCTCTGATCCTTTAGGATTTTTTCTATCATGGTTTCACTGGAAAAAATGAGGCCTGGTACGCGCATTGCATTTATTTTTGGGACCAGCCATCGATTTTGGTCAATCTGTTTTAACTTGATTTCCATTACGGCTCCCTATAGATCAAAAATGACCCTGGCTTCCCATACGCTGCATTTTTCAACAACTTCGATACGGTGGTAAGTAACTGCCTTTATTTCCGTAAGGACTTTATGGATTTCAGGGTCGAAAGCTACCGCAGTGAGCGTAGCGTCCAGGCTATTATTTGATATGGAATGAATATTTATTGACGAAGCAATTTGACCTTCGCCATCAAAGATGTAGAGGATTTCTCCAAGCCATTTCACCATCAGGTCAGGGAGATCCGTTCCCGTCACATTTAGATTCATGGATTTCGGCTTTTCATGCGAATTGCCCCTTATCATAATATCCAGGAGGGCGGCCCCGGCGTTTCGAAAGAGTGACGGTAGATCCTTTCCCTTTACTATTATACCAAGGTCTGCGGTGTGATCCAGAATCTTGTAACAGGGATGAGAAGTATTCATGCTTCAGCCATAAGAAGATATTTTCATTAATAAATTTTAGCCAGTTTTGTTGGTTTTGTCAAAATTTGAAGTGGTTACAAAATTACCATTTATGACCAGGAGGAAAGCAGATAATGAAGTGTGCGTTTTGTAACGGCAATATAATTGTCAAAGGAACTGTGGACAGAAAAGATGAGTGCCCTCACTGCGGGCGCGATCTCAGATGCTGCAAACAGTGTAAATTTTATGATCCTAACTCCTATAATGAATGCAGGGAAGTATCAGCCGAACGCATCGTTGATAAGGAAAGGGCCAACTTCTGTGATTTCTTTATGATCAGGGGGTCCAAAGGGAGGGGAGGAAACTACACGAGAACCCAGGATGCAAAGGCCGCCCTGGAAGCGCTTTTTAAAAAAGCATAATCTTTCACTCTGCCTGAAGAAAAATATCCGGGAATCTCTTAATATGCCAGTTGCCTATCTTCAAAAAGTCTTTTATGCCGCTTGTTTTTCAGTTAATGTTGCTTTATTATCATCCTCCAAATTTCCTGGAATTTGGGATTGCTTAAAAGCTTAATAAAAGTAGGATTTGAACTAAGGTTGGCGATGTTTCCAGCATTAATTTCTGCCATAAGGTCCTGATTGTTCAAAACATCAATGACATCGGGATCGTTCTGTAAAGATAAAATGATTGCCATGATGTCTTTATCATCCAGCATCTTCTGTTGAAGCTCCTGGTATTGCTCTTTAGAAATCTCCATCGGGTTAATGGCATATATCTTTGAATTATTTATTTCAATATTTCCAAGACTTCGTGACTTAACAATATAGATGTCATTGTTCATGGATATTATCTCACCGAAAAGAATACTTCCGTCATTCAGCTGGATTTCCTTTAGTTCTCCTGCGGCGGCCTGTGTTATTGAAAGAATGATGGTAAAAAAGAAAAGAATAAAATTCCTCATTGTATATCTCCTCCTGTGTCTTTTTTTAAACGGAATATTTCGAAATGGATCATGCTGTAATCGGATTGAGACATATCATGTGGTTTTAAAGGTCCCTAATAATCTTGAGCATGTCCATGCTTGTAATAATACCGATCAGAACATCATTTTCAGTAACTAAGACCCTGTGGATTCTCCCTCTTATCATTGAGTCTGCGACCTGTTGGACACTTGTGCCTTCCGTGACATTTAAAGTCATGGGTGTCATGATGTCCCTGACCGTGATAAGTGATTCAGCTTCGATTCTGAGGGATTCAATCTCTTCGGCTGAATAAAGCCTGTCCGGAGCGTGAATATAATATTCATGGGGAGTATCAGGCTGGGGATTACTTATCGGGATGCTTTTATATCTGACTATATCGGTTGAAGACACAACTCCTATCAGCTTTCCGTCTTCCGATATTACCGGCGCTCCGGAGATTGAATTTTCAACCAGAAAATCAGCAAGTTGTTCAACCAGCCAGTCCGCCCGGACCGTAAGGACGTCCCTGTTCATTATATCTCTGGCAATGAGAATTCCCATGGCAACCTCCTGAGAAAATGGTATTAAAGAAGTTTATGCCTTAGATATTTTTCCATTGCCATATTATACTAGATTAAAAAGAATCACTCAACAGAGGATTCCAGAAAAGCCCTGAATCCTTTATAGGCCATGTAAATGTCGCCCTTATGCGTAATTTCAAAAGGGGAGTGCATTGAAAGCGCGGGCGGTCCCAGATCAACAATCTCCATACCATAAACTGCCAGGAATTTCGCGACGGTCCCTCCGCCGCCTTCATCTACTTTTCCAAGTTCACCGGTCTGCCATATCACCTTTTTCCTATTTAAGAGGTTTCTCAACCATCCCAGGTATTCGGCGTTGGCGTCATTGGCGCCGTACTTTCCCCTGTGTCCTGTAAACTTTGTCAGACATACCCCGTAACCCAGCCTGGCAGCGTTCCCCTTTTCATGGACATCCTGATAATCAGGGTCAATAGCGCCGTTAAGATCAGCAGAAATAGCCTTTGATGAAGCAAGGAGACTGTCGATGGCAAGCACGCTTGGGTTTTCCCCTTTTTTCAGCATGAGGTCTCTGATGACCGATTCCAGAAATTTGGATTTCGCGCCGGTAGCACCGTCGCTTCCAACCTCTTCCTTATCAACGAAAAGAACAACGGAAGATTTTTCGGCTTTCTTCATGTCGAGGATCGCCCTTAGGCTTGTAAATGCTGAAGCGCGATCATCCTGCCCGTATGCCCCAACAAGGGAGCGGTCAAATCCGACATCCCTGGCTCTTCCGGCAGGGACAACTTCAAGTTCGGCGCTGATCAGATCTTCCTCAACGAGGCCGTATGTCCTGTATAAACGTTCCAGGACAGCCAGCTTAAAGCGCTCTTTGACCTTGACATCGCCAAGTGGAAGACCCCCGATTAGGACATTCAACTTTTCTCCTATAACGGCCTCATCGATTTTCTTTGTGTATTGGGCCTTGCCTGCCAGGTGCGGAAGAAGATCAAGGATAGTAAAGACCGGGTCATCATTATCTTCTCCTATTGAAATATCAATATGCGACCCGTCGGATCTTAAAATCTTTCCATGAATAGAAAGTGGTCGCGCCAGCCACTGGAATTTTTTTATTCCGCCATAATAGTGCGTCTTGAAGAACGCGAGGTCAACATCTTCATACAGAGGTCTTTGTTTCAGATCCAGCCTGGGAGAGTCTATGTGGGATACAATCAGATTGATACCATATTTTAAAGATGCATCTCCTGGACTGACCAATGCAACGGACTTCTCTCTAAAGGTTTTTATAAAGGGCTGTGAGGAACGGGGATCGAACCTCGAAGAAAAGCCGTTTTTTGATGCTATGCCATTTATTGTCAGGACGGCATCTCTTTCGGTTTTTGAATTATCCAGAAAATACTTGTAAGCCTCACCAAATTTGAAGACTTTCTCTTTTTCCCTGTCTGATATCGCGTCCCAGACCAGTTGGGGCGCATGCACAAGCTTTTTTGAAAGTTTTTCAATATCCTTTTTCGGTAGTTTTCTATCGCTCATACTGGTACCTTTCTCAAAATTATAGGTGTCAGGTCTTCATTTTTGACAGATAATCTTCAATCTTTTTGATGTTCTTTGCCAGCGCCTTATTCGTTTCCATCTTTACGGCAATTCGTCTTCCGGCTTGGCAAACGCCTGATCCTCCTATGCTGAAATGCTCTCCAATCTCATCTAGTCTTTTGCCGGTATGTCTTTGCGCTAGATATATCGTTATGTTTCTCCTTAGCTTACCATCATCTCTTATAATTTCATCAACTTTTTTTGAGATTTCTTCTATCGTTATTCTTTTCTTGAAGGCTTTTAACGCAGGTATGTTTTTGTCTTCTTTTCGCCCGGTCAGATATTTATCCTTGATAATTTCTATAAACTCCTGCGTCCCCAATAATGTGGACCTGACAACATCTTCTAATGGGCTTTTATATTCTTCATTAATCAATATTGCGACAAATTTCCTATAGGCCTTTTGGGAATTCGGAATCTCCCTGCCAAAATATCCCAGGATAAAATCCATTTTAAGCCATTCGGGCGCCTTCTTCTTTCCTATATAATAAGAATAACTGGACCATTCGTATTCTTCCGGTTGTTCAACCACTTTCGCTCTTACCGGATTTAAATGGATATAACGAGATAATTCCATAGAATATTCATCAGCTTCGACAAGGATAGCCTTATATCTCCCCTGGAAAAGGTGACCGTATCTTTTGCGTTTAGCGTTAAAATAATTAGTATAAGCGCCATTGATATGAGCCATAATCTGGGAAAGATTCCCGCTTGGTGTTTCAAGTAAAAAATGGTAGTGGTTATCCATAAGACAATAGGCGTGAATTATAGCATCGTATCTTCTTGTCGCAGATTCAAGATATTCAAGAAATTTCTCTCTGTCTCTATTACTCTTGAATATAGCCTTTTGTTCATTGCCTCTGGATGTAATATGATAAAAAGCGTTTGGATATGATATCCTTAAAGAACGGGCCATGACTCATCCTCTATTGTATTATTAAAAAGCTTTTATCATGGCCTTGGATCTTTTGTCAAGAATGAAGACCTGACACCTATTTTTTCTCAGAGAAGGGAGTGCGGGGATGAATGATATTGTAAAAGAGGATCAGTGGGTATATGTGATCGTGCAGAATACAGGCGGGAATGAGGCGTTTCTCGGGCAGCAGGATGTGGAGAAAAACATATCCTTCATACCTGCCTTTCTCAGCAGCGATGATGCGGGAATATGCCTCAGGCATTTGAAAAAGGATGACTCTCTGGCATATGAAATCCATGCAATCCTCTATGAAGATCTCTTAAAATACGCCTCGCAAAACGGATTAATGGTCTTTTTATTAAACTCATCCGGCGAAATACTCAAAAAGGAAACAATATGATTAAGAAATTCAGAGAAATCATATCGGCCATATTCCTTCCCAGTGCCGGAGAATGGTCTTTTTCAGGTTTTGACCTGTCCGAACAGTTAGATTCAAGACCCAAAAGAAAGGCGGACATTATCAAATCCCTGAACAGCGCCTTTCTTATCTATCTGGCAAACGAGGGCCATGCGAGATTTAATGAGGCAAAGGGTTTTCTAGAAGGAATGAAAAGATCATCATTGTCTGATATCGCTGAGTTCTTTATCAGGGGAGCGGAAATGATGCGCAGGGAGATTGAAGATACCTGCCGGCTTGATCCTGATTTTTCCGATAATCTCAATTCGCTCCATGATTTTCTCATTGCAGGAGTTAAAGGACACCAGCATGAAAACGGGATTGAGAAAATCTGGTCCCTGTTTTTCCCCGAAGGTACCGGAATACGTAAAAATAGAGAGAATATGGTTGTTTCTCTTCGATCAGATCGCGTGGTTGATATAGCGGAAATAAACAGGGACCCCATAAGCAACCCTGCTGTAGAAATCCTGTTTACATCCAATGCACTCCTCACCGTTCCTCCTTTATCTGAGAGAAGTGAAGGCCTGTGTTTAAGTGACAAAACAGCGGATGCGGTTAAATCGATCTCGGGGGAGGAACAGCTTTACTGGTATGACCACCCGGTTCAGGTGGGAGTCACGCCTGAGAAAAATGAAATACTGTATGGCCTACGCGGCCTGGATGAGGCTGTACAATTTGAAAAGGAAAACGGCAATATGGGGGACGATGAGAGAGTGACATGCGTATTGTCCGTTTCAGTGACACACAGGGGACTCCATTCCATTGCCAGGGAATACATTGAGGATCAGCTGAAGGAATCAGGCGGTCTCGATAATCTGGACCTTTATGTATTTACCGAAGCGGATACCATGAAAATGCTGGATGAGATCCTCGCGCCCGCAGCCGAATACTTTTACGATAAAAATAATGCCGCTGAACTCATGGCCATGTTCGGGGTGGATGGAGAGTATGGAAGACATTACAGCTTTTTGAAGGCCGTCTCCGCGTTATGGCAGTGCTTTGTTCAGAAAGATCTCAAGGCTACCTTCAAGATAGACCTCGATCAGGTGTTTCCGCAGAATGAGCTCTTAAGGGATACCGGGGCCACAGCCTTTGATCATTTCCGGACGGATTTGTGGGGCGCAGCAGGGATGGACAGCACGGGTAAATCAGTGGATCTCGGGATGATAGCGGGCGCTCTCGTAAATAAGGGTGACATGGAAGAGTCCCTTTTCAGCCCTGACGTAAGATTTCCCGGCGATCATATCGCCCTGGATGAATATGTTTTTAAGAGTTCAATTCCGCAGGCCCTGTCCACGGAAGCCGAAATGTCAGCCAGATACTCTCCCGAGGGTATAGACGGCATAACCAGATGCATTCAGCGGGTCCATGTTACGGGCGGAACCACTGGAATACTCATTGATTCCCTGAAGAGATACCGTCCCTTTACCCCGTCCTTTATCGGGAGGGCTGAAGATCAGGCTTATGTCATGTCAGCCGTTAACAGGGATGGTCCCAGGCTGGCCTACCTGCATAAGGACGGGCTGATAATGCGGCATGACAAGGAGGCATTTGCAGGGGATGCTATTAAAGCGGCACGCGTCTCCAAGCTGATAGGGGACTATATAAGGATACTATACTTTTCAGCCTATGCGCTTGAAATAAGGGATGAAATAAGGGAAATAAAGGAATTCCTTGATCCTTTTACCGGCTGCTTTATATCAAAGATTCCCGTGACACTGGTGCTTCTCCGATTTTGTCTGAAAGCGGCACAGATGTTCTACGACGGAAAAGATGATGAAGCGATTGAATTCATGATCAATGGCGTAAAAAGGATCAATCATGCCATTGAATTTAGCTCCGGACCTGAGAGCCCTTTGAAAAAAAGATATGAGGAGGAGAGAATCGGATGGGACCTGTATTATGACACCCTGCTATCGATTGAAATCAACCTTAAACAAAATAACCGGTTTGCCCTTGAGTTGAAAAACAGGGCCCAGGCCATCTTTGAAAGTTGCCGTATCGGGGACTGAGATGTTTTATTAAAAAAGGTATTAATAAAAAACATATAAGGCGGAAAGTTAAAGTTATGAATAAAGATATTAAGTCAACAACATGCGAGATCATTACCATTGGAAGCGAGCTGATGCTCGGCCAGATAGACGATACTAACAGTTCTTTTCTTTCCAGGGAACTGTGTCATATCGGTGTATCCGTGGATTTCCGGACCGGCGTAGGCGACAGTATGAAAGACATCGTCAATGTCCTTAGAATTGCCGCAGAAAGATGCGATATGGTTATTACCACCGGCGGTCTTGGCCCGACCGTTGACGATATTACCAGGGAAGCTGTTTCAGAGGCCACCCGAAGAGATCTCGAGTTCAGAGAGGACCTGATGGAACAGATCAGCCGTTTTTTCAGGCAGGTGGGTATCAGGATGCCGGATAACAACCGAAGGCAGGCGTTCATTCCTTATGGAAGCCGTATCATAAGCAATCCGGTGGGGACCGCTCCAGCTTTTATCTCGGAACTGGGAAGCGTACCGGTTATCTGCCTGCCAGGAGTACCGAGGGAACTTGAGTACCTGATGAAAAATGAGGTTCTTCCCTGGATAGCGGAGAGATTCAAATTAAAGGGGCACAAGATAGTTTACAGTGTCTTGAAAACAGTAGGCATTGGAGAGGGCACTGTTGATGAAATGATAAGGGAATACATGGGCGAAGGGAAAAACCCGGAAGTCGGATTGCTCGCTTCGATGGGAGAGATAAAAATCCGTATCGCGGCTTCAGCAGACAGCGAAGAAGAGGCGCGCAAGATGATAATCCCTGTTGAAAACAGTATATGTTCCATTCTGGGAGATGCCGTTTTCGGCAGGGATGATGACACTCTTGAAGGGATCATTGAATCGCATTTGATAAGGACCGGCTTGACATTGTCTGTTCTGGAGACCTTTTCCATGGGCACGCTGTCCTCAAGGTTATTAAGCCTCCCTTCCAGCCGGGTTGTCGAGAGCTATGTAATACCATCCGGAACCCAGTTAAGAAAGTGGCTCGATGGAGATGACTCCCTTGAACAGGAAAATGCCGCGAGAATGTTGTGCAGGGCGGCGCGGTATAAAAGCGGATCGGATCTGGCTCTCAGTATGCTTGGATTTCCCGAAAAGGACGATGGAGGATATATTGTTGACGGGTACGCCATGGTAGCGGGAGATGACCTGGAATATTCTTTTCAATGGCGGACAGGAGGTGACCCGCTCTCACTTAGCCTGCGTGCCGCGACAATAGGATTAAACACGTTAAGGCTGGCGCTAATCCGGCGTATGAAAAAGAAGAAAGACGCCGCGTAGGATAACACTGCCCAAAGAAAGCTTATAAGCTCATCATGATGGATTATACCAACCGTTCATACCGAAACAGGACCAGTTTGCGTGGAATGGTGTCTTTTCATGTAGCGGTAAAGGAGACGGATTTATGGATCAAGGCGGACCGTAAACTTGAAAAAGAGTGTACAGATCTGATTTTTAGCTGCCGCTATCAGATAGAAAGCTATATAAAGTCTCACCCAGAATTTCTTACCAGTCTTCTCCCTTATCCCCAAGACATCTATGCGCCGCGGATTGTAAGGACGATGATAGAAGAAGCCGGTAAGTCCGGTGTAGGGCCCATGGCGTCTGTTGCCGGTATGATTGCTCAATATGTCGGAAACGGTCTGTTACAAATGAGCGAGCAGGTAATAGTTGAGAATGGGGGGGATATATATTTAAAGGCGAACAGGCCTGTAACGGTCTCAATCTTTGCGGGGGAATCACCTCTGAGCGAAAAGATCGGTATGCTTATACCGTTGAGGAATATGCCTGTCGGTGTATGTTCATCATCGGGAAAGGTCGGGCATTCCTTCAGTATGGGAAAATCGGATGCCGTATGTATTGTTTCTTCCTCAGCCGCGCTGGCAGACAGCGCGGCCACATCCATAGGCAACCGCATAAAATCAAAAAAAGATCTGGAACAAGTGGCGAATTGGGCCGGGGAAATAGGGGGAATACTGGGAGGCGTCGCAATTATTGATGATGGAATGGCGACATGGGGTGATATAGAATTGGTTGGGTTATAACCCGGCTTGAGCTACATATAGTAGAGCTTTTCATCTACTTCTGGCGGTCTCTTTTTAAGGAGCGCGAATGCCTTTTCCTTCAAGCTGAACGGATCTTCACCTTCAAGCATATCCCCCATCTCCGCTTCAATCTTTCCGGGGTCCTCTCCCGCTTCCATTCTTGAGAGGGCCTCCTCCATGCCAGGTTCGAGGTTGAGGCCCGTCATGTCGGTAAATTTTCTCATCAGGTTCGCAGCCTGCCTGGGATCCTCTTCATCAATTTTTTCAACCTCCCTCGCGAGGGTACTCATTGCCTGCTCGATCCTTGATTCATCCAGGCCAGGCATGGGCATCTCTTCCTCATTACCTTTCTTGCGAGAAACGGAAAAAACCGACATCTTTCGTTCCAGTTTTTCTTTTTTACATCTTGGACAGGATGGCCTTTTATCCACATTCACAGAACCGGAGAAAAAGTTGAAGACCATGTGGCATTTACTGCAGTAAAATTCATAAATTGGCATATTTAAACCTTTTTTATTTGCCGTAAAACCGAATACGGATTTTTCTTGGACAGCCATGAAACCCGATATTAATTTGTCTGAGATACAGGATATTTTTCCCTCAGTCAATTATTTTGTGTACATATATTACGGCTTGTTTTTTTTCTCAGATTACTATAGGCTTTTGATAAAGGCCTTGAGAAAAAAAGCCCGACAGCCTTGAGGATTTTGCTTTGCACACTGCTTAAAAAACAATGAGAAACGATTTTATTTCAAGTCGTTATATTTATAACTTTCCGGATAATATCAGTGATATATAATAGCCATATCGACAAAAAAGCAGATCTCCTCGGTAGCTTTATAGACAGAATCCAGCAGGAGCATGGGCAGGTAAAAACATGAAGATAGGTGTCTTATCGGATACACATATAATCCAGGTGACCGGAACTCTTGAAAGAATTTATAAAGGATACCTGGAGGATATGGATATGATCCTCCATGCGGGCGATTTTGTATCTGAGGAAGTCGTGGAATATCTGAACAGAGGAAATTTTCATGGTGTTCAAGGGAACATGGATCCGGTCGGAGTCAGGGGGATTCTCCCGGTAAAAAAGACGGTTCGAATAGGATCTTATCGTTTGGGACTAATCCATGGCTGGGGGGGGGCTGAAGGGATTGAAGATAGGATAATTAGCGAGTTTGCGGACGTGGATATCATTGTATATGGGCATTCCCATAAAAGCTCGAGCCATTTTAAAAACGGAATATATTTTTTCAATCCCGGCACGGCCATCGGTTATCACAAGTTCGGGACACATACTATCGGTATATTGGAGATAGATGACGATATTCAGGGGGAAATAATCGAAGTCTAACAGGACGTCTGACTTTGCCCTGCGGCCAGTGAAAAGAATTTGAGAAGCTGTATTTCAATGTCTGAATCATATTAGGAGCCTGTCGGGCAAAGTCCGGCAGGCCCTAGAGGAGCTGAATTCAATGAAAATACTTTGGGCTCCCTGGAGAATGGAATATGTCCTTTCGGGTGATGAAGGTGATGGATGCATATTTTGTCCGGGAGATAATCGCGAGAATGATGAAGAAAGACTGATACTGTATGTAGGAAGCAAGTCGGTTATCCTGATGAATAAATACCCCTATAACAATGCTCACCTTCTGGTTGCTCCGAAAAGGCATCTGCCGGGGCTGGATCAGCTTTCCCCTGAAGAATCTCTAGATTTGCTTCTTAAGGTGCGTAGCTCCATTGATATCCTGAAGAGACTCATGAGCCCCGAAGGTTTCAATGTGGGTTTGAATCTTGGCAGGGTTGCCGGGGCTGGAGTTGCGGAGCATATGCATTTTCATATTGTTCCCAGATGGAGCGGTGATACGAATTATATGACGGTTTTTAGCGATGTCAGAGTAATCCCCGAGCATATTCGGGAAACCTATGGAAAGCTGAAATCTCATTTTATGGAAATATCAGATTCCTGAATTAAAGCAGGCATCAATATGGAGCGGAAGGTGATCGTCCTGAAAGAGGAGAGACCTGTGATATTTTCCGGTAACGCCCGCCGCTCTTAAAAAAGATCGCATTCTCCGGTCAGACAGTAACTCAAGCATCAAGATTGAAAAATGTCTTTCCTATTGTATCTATTCTAAGGAAGAAGACACTGGAGGAAGTAACTTGCGGATATTACTAAAATAAATACTTTATGATCAGGAGGTCCTGGATGAAGCATATTAAATTCATAATTGCTATTATCGTCATGATGCTGGTTATCATTGTTATTGTTGAAAACCACGAAGCCTTTTCAACAAAAGTGATATTTAAACTCGAGCTATTTTCTATAAATCTTCAGACAAGAGAGATATCTTTATACTATATTGTTGCGGTTACGTTTCTTTTGGGAATTCTTATAGCAGGATTTTATGGTATGTTTGAAAGGTTTAACCTTAAAAAACAGATAAAAACCCTTATCAATTCATCCAGAGAAAAGGATAAAGAGTTGAATTCTTTGAGAAATCTTCCTATCACTTCCGACGTCAGTTCAAGCCATTTTAATGGAACCGAGAGAGATATCTAGGAGGTGGTTTCATGTTTGTTCCGCTCTGGAACTGGTTCCAGGAACCTGATCATGAGTTGTTCATTATTTTAATTGTTTCCTCTTTTATAATCGGTTTTGCCTTTGGACACCTGAAAAACAGAAAGATTGGAACCGAGAAAAAAATAAAGACCGATGCCGCATTTTTTAAAGGAATCCAATACATACTTTCCAACGACCGTGATCAGGCTATCGAGGAATTTACCAAATCCGTGCAGATTAATTCAGATACCATCGAGACTTACGTGGCATTGGGAAATTTATACAGATTAAAGGGTGATATTGACAGGGCGATCCATATCCGCCAGACCATAATATTAAGGCCTAATATCGATGAACAGATAAAGATAAGGGCTCTCATTGATCTGGGGATAGACTACCGGAAGGGAGGATTCCTGAACAGGGCGCTGAGTATTTTCTTTGAAGTCCTAAAAACGGAGGCCAACAATCTGGAGACCTTGCAGGAAATCGAAAGAATATATGAGGATCTCAAGGACTGGATTAACGCCTTTACAACACGGCAGAAGATCGCGAGACTTATGGAGGGTAACCATAACAATATCCTGGCTCATCACCAGACTGAGATTGGCAAGGCTTATGTAGAGGAAGGCAAACAAACTCTGGCTCAGGCCGCTTTTAAAAGAGCTATATCAATCGATCCCGGCTGTATTGACGCATACCTTCATCTGGGTGATCTCTATTTTAAGAACCAGGAATACAAAAAAGCCATTGACGCCTGGAAGAAAGTGGTCAGCATGTCGCCGCATTTCACTTTCCTGGCCTACAGACGCCTTGAAGGGGCATACCTGCAAATGAAGAATTTAAGACCCGTAGAGGAATTTCTTAAGGAGTGTGCGCAATTCAATTCGGACGCTTTTACTCACCTTGCTCTGGCAAGATATCTGTACAACGAACAGGACTATGACGGCGCGATTAAGGAACTCCGGAGTGCGTTAAAACTTGATCCTTTTTTCTGGGAGGCAAGGAGATTTATGGGGGAACTGCTGCTCGAGCAGAACAGGAATGCCGAAGCCGTTCAGGCATACAGGGAACTTATCCCCTACCTGAATTTCCAGTATATGGAATTTCAATGCTCAAATTGCGGATTTGTGCCGACTGATCTTCAATGGCAATGCCCGCAATGCAGGAAATGGGATTCAATAAACTTTATGGGCTCAAAAACTTCGGGTAGTCTTCCTGAACCGCGTGTTCATGATAATTTTCTAGAGTTATTCAACGCAGAACCAGGGGAAAAGTGATGAGTCAGGTGACCCCGATGCTAAGACAATTTATGGAAATCAAGAGCGCTTATCCTGACTCGATACTTTTTTTCCGTATGGGCGATTTTTACGAGATGTTTTTTGAAGATGCTCAAACCGCCTCGAAAATACTCGGGATAACACTGACTTCCAGAGGTTCCCATAACGGCCGGAAAGTTCCTATGTGCGGCGTGCCGCATCATTCTTCCAGATCTTATATCGCGAAACTCATCGAAACAGGCCGGAAGGTCGCAATATGTGAACAGGTGGAGGATCCCAAGAAGTGCAAAGGAATTGTAAAGCGGGAAGTAACAAGGGTTATAACCCCGGGGTCAGTAATAGATGATACCGATATTGATGGTAACACAAACCTCTATCTGGCAGCAATCTTCGGAAATAACGGCACTTTCGGTCTTGCGTACGTGGACTTATCAACAGGTGAATTCCGTCTTACTGAAGTTGAGAAATGGAAAGAGGTAACAGGTGAACTTGGGCGTATTGCACCCGCTGAACTGCTTGTTCTGGAAGATGATATGAGCGTACGAAGAATGGAACTCTGGCAATACAGGATGGAAATTCTTAGAAGGGAGGAATTTGATACTGAGCGGGCGGAATCTCTTCTTAAGGAGCAGTTGGAAGTCAGGTCTCTGGACGGTTTCGGATGCCATGGTATGAATCAGGGAATTGTGGCAGCCGGGGCGATTGTTTATTACCTGAAGGAAACTCAGAGGGGCAATCCCATACATATAAGGCAGATAATTACCTACCATATCGGGGACTTCATGTTCCTGGATGAGCCCACTATATGGAATCTTGAGTTATTCAGGACAATGAGACGACAATCCATGAAAGGTACTCTTTTCCACATCCTGGATAAGACGAAAACACCCATGGGGAGCAGACTTTTGAAAAGGTGGATAGGATACCCGCTTGTGGATCTGCGAGAGATCCACCTGAGGCTGTCGGCTGTAGCGAGCTTTAAGGATGATCCCATGTTGCGTGATGACGTAAGGGATCAACTCGAAGGGATATACGATCTGGAAAGACTTAACGGTCGTGTGTCACTGGGCAGGGCTAATGCGAGGGATCTGATCGCATTGAAGGCCTCAATAAGGAGATTGCCGGCGATTAAAAAGAAGCTGGAGAGCATAGCGAACGAATATTTAGCTGAAGTTTCAGAAAAGATTGACACTCTGCAGGATATCTCTGACTTGATTGAAAAGTCTGTCAGAGATGAGCCTCCCATCTCCCTGACTGAAGGGGGGATAATAAAAGAGGGATTTGATCGTGATCTGGATGAGCTTATATCCATAACACGTGACGGGAAGACTTGGATTGCCGAACTTGCCCTTTCCGAGCAAAAAAGGACCGGGATTTCCAACCTGAAGATCGGCTATAATAAAGTCTTTGGATATTATATTGAGATATCAAAATCAAATATTCATCTTGCTCCTCCAGACTATATTCGCAAACAGACGCTTGTCAATGGTGAAAGATACATAAACCAGGCCCTCAAGGAACATGAGGACAAGGTCATTACTGCAGAGGAGAGGAGAATAACCCTTGAGCATGAGATATTTGAACGGATAAGGGAACAAGTAGCTCATGAAAATCAGCGCATCAGGGACACCGCGCGGTTAATAGGCTTGGTGGATGTGATCGCAGGGCTGGCTGAGGTAGCACAAACCAACGGATATAATCATCCAACAGTCAATGATGAGGGTGTGATCCATATCGAGGATGGTCGTCATCCGGTTGTTGAACAGACAGTCAAAAATGAGGATTTTGTCCCAAATGACATTCATCTGGATAATTCTTCGCAACAGTTTCTGATAATAACAGGCCCGAATATGGCTGGAAAATCCACGATACTCAGGCAGGTGGCATTGACGGTCCTGATGTCCCAGATAGGAAGTTTTATTCCCGCAAAAAAAGGAACAATCGGTTTAGTGGACCGTATCTTTACACGCATAGGGGCTTCTGATGATCTGGCGAGAGGACAGAGCACCTTTATGGTTGAGATGGATGAGACTTCAAACATCTTAAGACATGCGACGGTAAAAAGCCTGGTTATTCTCGACGAGATCGGAAGAGGCACAAGCACATACGATGGCCTCAGTATCGCCTGGGCGGTAGCGGAAGCGCTTCATGATAGGGACGGGAAGGGGATACGGACTCTTTTCGCAACGCATTATCATGAATTGACGGAGCTTTTAACCACCAGAAAAAGGGTGAAGAATTTCAATATTGCCGTCAGGGAGTGGAATGATCGAATAGTATTCTTAAGGAAACTCGTGCCCGGAGGTACTAACAGAAGTTATGGAATACAGGTCGCCCGCATAGCAGGTATACCGGAGGAGGTTGTTCAAAGGGCGAAAGAGATTCTTGAGAATCTGGAAGGCAAGGATGTTGATGAAGCCGGGAGGCCGCGGCTTGCCATGTCAAGGTCAGGGCCGGAGCGTGATGATAACACACAGTTGAACTTGTTTGCCGGTCCTGAATCCAAAATTAGAAAATGGATCGGGGGGCTCGATATCAATGGGATGACGCCGCTTGAAGCTATAGCTGAACTGGAGAAACTCCAAAAATATATTATGAGAAAGGAAAATGAGACAAAGATTTTTTAAGGATGCTTTAAGGGCATCCATCATCTTGATCTTCTGTCTTTCCCTGGCCCCCTATCCGGGAGAGGCAGCGGAAAAGCCGGAAATCCTTTTAAAGAAAGCAGACGGGTGTCGGAAGTCCCTTCTTAAAACATCATCAAAGATGAAATATCGGCATAACTGGATGAATTGTATCAAGGAATACGAAAATATCCAGAAAATATATCCGGATAGTGAACAGGCGATATGGGCCTTATACCACAGCGCAGGGCTGCATGAGAAACTCTACAGGTATTCAGGCAGGGAAAGCGATCTTGATGAGGCGATAAAATTATATCAGAAACTAACAGATGATTATCCCGACCACAGGCTGGCTGATGATTCGCAGTATAAAATCGGTGACATATATTGCAATATAAAGGATAACCCTGCACAGGCCTATGTTGAATATCTGAAAGTTGACATCAAATTCCCCTCCGGAGATATGCGTCCAAAAGCAAGGGCAATGATGGACAGACTGGCAGTACAGCTGGGCAAGACTGAAACAACGGACAGCAAGGGCGGGGAGGAGCCCCTTTCCAGGACTGGATTGACTGCCGTAAAAAATATTCGTCACTGGTCGACACCGACATATACAAGAGTGGTTCTCGACCTCGAAAATCCCGTGAAATATACATCAAATCTCCTTAAGCGGGATCCTGATAATAATAAGCCGAGGAGACTTTACCTGGACCTGGAAGGCACCTATGTCAGTTCTGAGATGGAGAGCATCATCCCCATCAAGGATGGCCTCCTTCAACAGGCCAGAGCGGGACAATATGATAAAACCACCGTTAGAGTCGTTTTGGATATTGAAAATATTGCCGGCTATAAGACGTTCTACCTGCACGATCCTTTTCGTATCGTTGTGGATGTGCGCGGGGAAGAGAACGATGGTCGGTCGTTGGAGACAAACGGTAAAATTGACAAAAGAGAAGTGGGAAAAGGGATAAAAAAAGGAGTCCAGCATGACAAGGATATCTCCCTCGCCAGGCAACTGGGGCTCTCTGTGGGCAGGATAATAATCGACCCGGGTCATGGAGGCAAGGACCCTGGAACTTACTACAAGGGAGGCATCAAGGAAAAGGATATCGTGCTGAAGCTGGCAAAAGGGCTGGCCAAGAAAATTGAGGGAAGGATCGGATGCGAAGTGCTTTTAACGAGATCTAAGGATGAGTTTCTCCCTCTTGATGAAAGGACCGCTTTTGCGAACGTTAAAAAGGGTGACATTTTTATCTCTATCCACATTAACGCCCACAAACAGAAAAGCGTGTTCGGTGTGGAAACTTATTTCCTGAATATGGCTACGGATGAGAGAGCGGTCATGGTGGCTGCCAGGGAGAATGCCACCTCTGAAAAAAACATAAGCGATCTACAGTCTATCTTGAATGATTTAATGCTTAATACCAAGATCACTGAATCAAGCAGGTTGGCCCATGAAGTGCAGAAAGGCATGATGAGTCGGGTAAAAAGCTATGCACGGAACAGTAAAAGCCTTGGCGTAAAGCAGGCGCCTTTTTATGTGCTTATAGGCGCGGAGATGCCCGCCATCCTTGTCGAGGCCGGTTTCATAACGAATGATTTGGAGAGAAGCAGGCTGCTTGATCCAAAATATCTTGAACTCCTGTCCGATGGTATCGTTTCCGGCATCGAATCATATATCAAGAGTATCGATCAGGCACATGCCGGATGATAATCATGTTCCGGGAAATACCATTGCCTATAAAATGAACACTTGAATTATATAGCCTAAACATTATAATATTATAGAGATGATAAAATGAAGATTCAGGAGGTATTTTAAATGAAAACTGTTTCCTTGGAACATCAACGAACCGGAGTCCTTGTCAATGATTTTGTTCGGAGTGTCTATAACTGGATGTTCATAGGCCTTGCCTTGACTGGTTTTGCTGCATGGTATGTTTCCGGGAGCCAACCAATTTTCAACCTTGTTTACGGTAACAGGATAATCTTTTTTATCCTTATTATTGCCGAACTGGGGCTTGTATTTTCCATAAGCGGTATGATCAATAGAATGAGTTCGGGAACAGCAACAGGCCTCTTCATTCTTTATTCCGCGCTGAACGGCGTAACTCTCTCCTTCATCTTTCTGATCTATACTCGCGCATCTATAGTAAGCACTTTCTTTATCTGCGCCACAACCTTTCTGGCATGCAGTATTTACGGGTGGACAACTAAAAAAGACTTAACCTCCCTTGGTGGATTTTTGATAATGGGTCTTTTTGGAATTATTATCGCATCCGTGGTCAATATGTTTATCCGCAGCAGCGCCATGAGTATGATCGTAAGCTACATAGGGGTCATAGTTTTTGTGGGCCTTACTGCCTGGGACACTCAAAAATTGAAGAACATGGCCATGACCCAGCCTGAGGGCCTGGACGGGGCGGTTATACGAAAAGGAGCGATTCTGGGGGCGTTATCACTTTATCTCGATTTTATTAATCTTTTTTTAATGCTTTTGAGGATATTCGGACAGGGTAGGGATTAATCTCTTTCTTGCGACTGAATGCTATCTACAAAGTCAATTGTCTAATTCAAAGATTTTTCACACAGGTATCAAAAGATTTCGTTCTATAAAATCCCCCTGACAACGGCAGAAGGTCTGTGAGGGGGATATTAATTTTATAAGTCATAGATGATGAACCCGTCCTATTTGAAGTTGTACGAAAAGGGGATACTTTCAAAGCGCGTCGAGAAGGCTCTGAACCTGATGGATTCATGCCGCCTGTGCCCCAGGGAATGCGGGGTCAACAGGCTTAAGGGAGAAATCGGGTTTTGCAAGACAGGAAGAAAAGCCAGGGTGGCCAGTTATTGTGCGCACTTTGGGGAAGAAGGTCCCCTTGTGGGGATACATGGATCAGGTACTATTTTCCTCAGTTCATGCAACCTCCTGTGCAGTTTTTGCCAGAACTACGAAATCAGTCATCTCAATGAGGGATTCGAAGTGGGTCCGAAAGAGCTGGCTTCGATGATGGTTCAATTGGCGGAGAGCGGGTGCCATAACATTAATTTTGTCACCCCGACACATGTTGTCCCGCAACTGCTTGAGGCGCTGGTTTATGCGATAGAAAGAGGCCTCAATATCCCCCTTGTTTATAACACCGGTGGTTACGACAAGAAAGAGACTCTGGAACTGCTTGAAGATGTGTTTGATATATACATGCCTGATTTTAAATTCTGGGATGAGAAATATGCCGATAGGTATTGCAAGGCCGTCGACTACAGGAAATATGCTATTCTAGCCATTCTTGAAATGCATCGGCAGGTCGGCGATCTTTTTCTGGATGACCGGGGAATTGCTCTGAAGGGCATTATTATAAGGCATCTCGTAATGCCTGAAAACGTAGCCGGTACATCGGAGATAATGGATTTTATCGCCAGGGAAGTTTCAAAATGCAGTTATATAAATCTGATGGATCAATACAGGCCCTGCGGAAAATTGGAGAAAGAAGATCCTATCAACAGGAGGCTTTCAGCAGAGGAATTCAGGGAAGCATTATTAATAACAAGGAGAAAAGGCCTTAACAGACTTGACCTTCGGGACAGGATGAGGCTGATTTATCGATAATTATGGATCGCGAGAGAACATTCATCATAGGGGACATTCATGGTTGCCTTGAGATGTTTGAGGACCTCATGGAGACGATTGAATGGAGGCCCGAATCCGACAGACTGATATTTCTCGGTGATTATATTGACAGAGGAAGGAATCCTAAAGGTGTTATTGATTATCTGTTGGATCTAAGAAGGAAATCACGCCTTGTTCAGTGTTTGCAGGGTAATCATGAAAGAATATTCCTGGATTATCTTGATGGAACTGATACGATTACTTTCTTTTATAATGGAGGAGAAACAACACTCGAGAGCTATAAAAACAATGGTAAGATACATATTCCGGAGGAGCATATAGCCTTTTTAAGATCTCTTGACATGATTATTGAACTTGCCGATTATTATATAGTCCATGCGGGGTTAAGGCCCGGAGTAGAGATCAATAAGCAGACCGATGAAGATATGCTATGGATTAGGGATCCGTTTATCTTTTCTGAGTATGATTTCGGTAAAAAGGTGATTTTCGGGCATACCCCATTCACTTCGCCTCTCGTGATGAGAAATAAGATAGGAATTGACACAGGCGCGGTTTTCGGTAACAGACTAACCTGCCTTGAACTGACGTGTATGGAGTTCTATTCGGTTGAAGCCTAGGACTCAGCCGGACATTAGCGTTTTCCACTGATGAATTCTTCGGCGATTTTTACGTCCTCTTTGCTTCCAATATATAAGGGGACCCTCTGATGCAGTTCTTCGGGTTCAATCTCAAGTATGGGGCCATTGCCGTCGCTGGCGTATCCACCTGCCTGATTTATAACCATGGCAAGGGGATTTGCTTCGACCATCAGTCGAAGTTTGCCTGAGGGCTTCTTCGGATCCTTAAGATCCGCCGGGTACATGAATATTCCACCTTTAAGGAGGTTTCGGTGAAAATCCGCCACCAGGCTGCCCACATAGCGAGATGTATAGGGCCGTCCGGTATCCTTGTCTCTTGCCTTAAAATAGTTTACCAGTGCTTTTGTCTTCTCATCCCAGTATTCATAGTTGCTCTCGTTTACGCTGTATATCTTGCCTTTTTCAGGGATTCTTATGTTTTCATGGGAAAGCAGAAATTCCCCGACACTGGGGTGAAGTGTAAATCCATGTACCCCGTTACCCGCAGTATAAACCATGATGGTGCTTGAGCCGTAGACAAAATAACCGGCGGCAACCTGTTTTATTCCGGGCTGAAGAGTTTCGCTTAAGAGAAAATTGATATCATTTTCATCGGTACGCTTTCGATAAATCCCGAATATCGTACCGATACTTACATTAACGTCTATATTTGATGAACCGTCCAGGGGATCGAAGACAAGGATGTAATTTCCTTTAGGATACCTAGGCGGAATGTCTATTAGATCCGCCACTTCTTCGGAAGCCATACAGCATAACTGGCCGATATGTTGCATCCTTTCAATGATTACCCTGTTAGCGAATACATCAAGCTTTTGCACCTTTTCTTCCTGCACATTGATATCACCTGTTGAGCCAAGTATATCAACAAGACCGGCCTTATTCACTTCACGGGAAATCACCTTTGCGGCCACAATCAATTCGGTGAGCAGATGCGTGAATGCTCCAGTAGCTTCAGGATTTTCTCTCTGTTTCTCCAGCAGGTGCTGAATAATCGTTGTCCCAACTCTCGTAGTCATGAGTCATCCTCCTTATGCTATATTGTAACTGTATTCGAGCCTGTATATCTCGGCTAGGGTGAAAAAAATCGTCATGATTAACGGGCCGTATATGATTCCCAAGATTCCGAACAGTTTAAGACCGCCGAGAATTCCAATAAAAATCAGGATTGAATTCATCTTCATGCCCTTGCCGATAAGGCGGGGTTTAATGAGATATTCTATTATGGAACTGTATAAGATGTTATACAAAAGATATCCAAATCCGATTGAGATCTTCCCCTGGACGAGAAATATTAAGGTCGCTGGAATGAAAATCACGGAAGCGCCTATTATCGGCAGAAATGCCATGAAACCTATTACCGTTCCCCAGAGAAAAGGGCTCCCCAGCCCGAAGAAGAAAAAGCCAAAACCTCCCAGGATACCCTGAATGATTCCGGAAAGACCGTTTCCAAAGATTAGGGCTCGGCCCATTTCACGAAATTTTACTAACACCTGTTCCTGCTGCTCGATAGGAAATGGTATCAGTTCAAGTACATACTTTTTAAAATGTTCCCCGTCCTTGAAAATGTAATAGATTATCAGCATCATCAGAAAGAAATGGATAAGGAAGCTCAAAATGTTTGACGCGATTGAGCTGAGTTGCCTGGATAAATAGAGCCCGATGCCTTTTCCTATCTGCGTGGCAAGTTCCCCTATTTTTTCAGGACTTAATTCTATATTCGCGATTTCCCCGGCTCTTCTTATTCGTTGCGCCCATAGGGAATCGCCCGAAAGACCTGCCTGTATTTTTTGAAGAGATACGGAACTTCTTGTCCTTGCATAGAAATCGAATGCCTCGTTGGAGAGGGTACCGATAAAGCCGCCTACAGGAATAATCAATACAAGCAGGATAAAAAAGGTCATTACGATTGAAGCGGTCTTTTCTTTCCACTTAAAAAGATTCTTGACTCGGGAATATATGGGATAAAAGGCGCTTGCGATCAGAAAGGCGAGAATAATAGCGGATATATATGCCCAGAAAAGATAAAAGAGAAGAATGAGGAATCCTAGAAGGATAGACAGAAATAATTTAGAAATGAAACCCTTTTCCATGAAATCTCACTAAGATGTCATATGGTTGTTAATGGAATCTGCCGCGCAAGCCGCTGGGTATTACGTGAGGGCGGAAAGATTCCTTACAATGCAATCGCAATAATCCATCATTTTCGATAATATAGAAGAGTTGATCCGATTAGTCAAAAATTTTTTAATGGATCGGGGATGGGTAAAAGTATATGAAAGTCTATTCAATATCGCGGGTTGCAAATCCGGGCAAAAGCTCTTTTTGGCCTGTGGGTCGCAGGACCTTTGCTTGCCGCCTTCCTTTATGTTTTTATTTAAAGGGATCCCATCGGACGGTCTGTTGTTCGTAAGAAGGCGGAAAACGCTTTAGAAACTCGTCGTAGTAATAGAGTTCCTTGAAAGAAGCGAAGGGCAGTCCGTACGCCGCCTTGGGACAATATTTTAACTCTTCGGGATCAATTATTTTAGATATAATATCATCCATCACGTCATCCATGCCTGTTCCCATGGCAAAGCGCAGCTTTTCTCGATTTGCGATCCGTTCAGGGAGCATGTCCCTGAATGCCTCTCTGAGGATGTATTTCTCGGTCTGCTTTTCTCCATATATCTTCCATGACATGGGGATTTTCTTGCTGAAGGCCACGACCCTGGTGTCAAGAAATGGTGTCTTATAAACTACGGCATTGGCCATCCATGCGCGGTCAAGACGTCTCAAGGCCGTATTGTAGGCGATATCGAGGAGTTTTTGAGCGAGTCGTTCTCTTTCTTCGTTGCTCGTGACTTTAGGGTTTTTAAGCACCATCCGGTATCCGCCGAATAATTCATCAGCGCCCTCACCGACAAGAACCGCATTGGAATATTCTTTTACTTTACGGGAGACGAAGTAGTTGGAAATGATCCCGGATATGCAGTCTTCGTCAAAGCTTTCGAGATACCAGACTGCCTCAGGCAGGAAATCGATTATATCATCCTCGGTAATTTCATAGATATGGTGCTCCAGTCCAAGGAAATCGGCCATGAGCTTTGCATTTTCCAGGTCAGGTCCAGGCGCTTTCTGCACCGTACCTGTAAAAAGGTGAATATCAGGATTGAACTCCTTTGCAATGGCTGCAATGATAGAGCTGTCCAGCCCTCCGCTGAGAGAAACGGCATTCGCATCATCCATTCTTCTCCTTACCGCTTCAATGATCAATTCTCTTAATATTGCAGCAGCGTCTTCGAGATCCGCCGGTTCGGGCACGTCGGGAGAGTATGCGTCAAAGGATTTCATACCCTTTTTAGAACTGTAAACATGCCCCGGAGGTAACTCTTCAATGTTGAACCGCACATGGTCTTCAAGCGCCTTCATCTCGGTGCTGAAATAGAAAGTGCCTTTATTAATGCCGAAGAAGAGAGGCCTCGCGCCGACATGATCCCTCGCAAGGATGACTTCATCATCCTTCTCTATAATAGCGCATGAAAAGCTGCCATCCAGATGTTTGAAACAGTCTTTTCCATGATTTATATACATCTCCCTGAAGAGTTCTATATCCCTTTGGCTGTCCTTTCTTTCATTAAAGAGACGACCGTCAAAAAGAATATACGGCATGTCTTTAAATGAGGTACAATAGGTTCGATCAGGGGCAAGATTGATTTCATTTGCTCCAAGGGCGCCTCTGTCATCGGAAAGGGATCGTATGACAGTGTTATCGGGCCCCCTATGCCTCATGGCACTCAACATCCTGCCCATCTGCTCAGCGCCGTTAAATTCAATCTTTCCATTTTGTGATATGATCCCTGCTAAACTTGCCATTTTTTCTCCTTTTAATAAATGAAGATTCTCTAATCAAAATTTGATCAGGGTGTCATTGGTATATTAATTTTTCGGTTTAATTATAGTACCAATAATGAATATTTGAACTCAAAATATAATAATTAAAATATTATGTCAAGAAACTTTATCCATTGAAGGGGTCTTTCTATAAATAGAAAGACCTGAACTCTTTTCAAGTGCAGGATTGAGGCATAATCCGGGACTCCGCATCAGTCAGATTCACCTGATGGGTTTTGTTCGTTCCCGGTTCTGGTGGCTTGGGGTTTCTAATCCGAGGCTTTTGCTACGGAAGGAAGCATAAGAAAAAGAGTGTTAAACATTCATGGCCCTATAGGCCGCCACAATACATGAAAATAGCGTCATGTGGTCTCAGAGCCGTGGCCTGGGGAGCCCTTTTTACGGCGAAGACCCGGGTAGCAAAGTCATAGCGCAA
>JAFGDF010000152.1 GCA_016932235.1 Deltaproteobacteria bacterium
CCGTGATGTAGATCATCAAACCTGCCGTTGAACCGGCGAGGAGGCCTACCACATTAGCGGATACGTGCTGGAAAATGTACCGCGCCACCACGTATCCTATTAAAATGGGGATAGCTGTCATGGCCGAAAGCAGAAAGGCTCGTAATCTTTAATAACTATCCAGGCTAAAGGATCCATAAGGCATGTCTCCCATATAGAAATATGTTAATTCGCTTATTTATAATTCTATGTTGTGTCAAGGGTAATAAAATATGGAACATCTCCAATTCAGTACGAAAATAAATGCTAACAATGTCGGCATATAATGCAACATTATCGCTAAAGACCGCGGCCCTGAGACCACATGGCGCTATTTTCATGCATCGCGGCGTCCCTGGGGCCATGAATTTTTAACACGGAAATAATTTTTAATATATATCTGCATGAAGATCAGCGTGATCTTTAGCCACCAGGCTAAATATAAGCCTGGTGTATATTTTTGGCGGATTTCTTCAACTGAATTGGAGAAGAACCAATATATTTATACTCCGTTATTCCCAAGATGAAGGTTTTCATGGATCAGCCGGACCTCTCTGCACAGCTTTGAAAACTGTTCGGGATAAAGAGACTGGGCGCCGTCACTCAGGGCCTTTTCAGGCTCATGATGCACTTCCACCATTATACCATGGGCCTCAACAGCTATGGAAGCCCGGCTCAACGGGATCACCTGATCCCTTTTACCGGACGCGTGGCTTGGATCAAGTATGATCGGGAGATGACTCTCTTTTTTGATGTAGGGCACCGCGGAAAGGTCGAGTGTGTTGCGACTGTGATTTACAAAAGTTCGTACACCTCTTTCACACAGTATGACCTGCGTATTCCCTCCGGCCAGGATATATTCGGCTGCCATGAGCCATTCATCAATAGTCGCTGCCATGCCTCTCTTGAGTAAAATAGGCTTGGAGGATTTACCCGCCCGTCGAAGGAGGCTGAAGTTTTGCATGTTTCTTGTTCCAATCTGAATTATGTCCGCATATTCCTCAACAAGGCTGAAATTTTCGAGATCAAGAACTTCCGTAACAACAGGCATTCCCGTTACGGCCCTAACTTTTGCCAGGATCTTCAATCCCTCTTTTCCAAGACCCTGGAATGAATAGGGGCTTGTTCTCGGTTTAAAGGCCCCACCCCGGAATATATGCGCCCCGGCACGAGAGACCTCTTCGGCGATTATTAGCGCCTGTGTTTCACTTTCAATGGCGCAGGGGCCCGCAATCAATGTCAGATAACCGTTTCCAATGGAAATATCGCCTACACGAATTACAGTGTCCTCATGCTTGAATTCCCGGCCTACAAGCTTGTAAGGGCGGGTGACAGGAATGGCCTCTTTTACTCCCGGCATAACGATGAACAGAGAACCGTCAACCGGCCCTTCATTGTTAAGGATTCCAATTGAAACCCTCTCTCCTCCGGGTATGGGGCGCGGTGTGTAACCTTGTTCTTTGATAGCGTTTATGACCGAATCGATCTGCCCGGAGGTCGCATTCTTGTTCATGACGATCAGCATTTTAACTCCCTTGTTTAATCGGGAGCCTGCCGGTCTTCAGAACACAGGCTCCTGATAAGGTTCGGATTTTCATTAAACAAAAAAGGACCGTGGGTTTGGAGCCCACAGTCCCCGATTTATTCATAACGATAGTATAAGCCTAAATCAGCAGGACGGTAAACTCCTCCATCCGTCCCACCAGCACCAGTATAATTCGTAAACGTTACTTTTTAAATTCCCCATCGCATCAAAACCTTTTTTCTGTCTCCTATCATATATATTATTACTTTATATGGCTCCTTTGTCAAGATATTTTGTGACGCGCGTGCTTGTCCGGCAAAATCCCTGAACCTATCGGCTTCATCTTCATCACCCGGGAGAGAAAAAAGATGTTACGATCATCATGTTTATAGAATACCGGTTGAAAGCCTACCTTAATGGTTTGAACAGGTGATCGAGACCGTTTAGTTTTACTTCATACACGGTATTCAACATCATACCGAGTTCTCCAGGCGGAAAACCTTTTTGAGCGAACCAGATGAGATAGGCTTGGGGCAGATCGATCAGCAACCGGCCTTTGTATTTTCCAAAAGGCATTCGTGTCTTCACTATTTTTTTAAAAATTTCCTGATTGGTTTCTTGATCATACATAACATTTCTCTTTACACAAATATTTTCATTTCATTATAATCAAATAGATTTTAAGAAAGTATTAATGATTTTGGAACATAAAAAAGCTAATAATAGAAATTATGAATCTGGATATTGATCCTGGAAAATACTGTTTTAATGAACAGCAGGAATTCGATGTGGCCCTGATCACAATCGATCAGGGGATCAGAGATCTCTGCGAGGAGAACGCCTGCGGACAGTATGGAACCAATTATATGTGCCCTCCTGCGATTAAGGGTATAGAGGAGTGGAAGAAGGATATATATTCATATAGAAAGGGTTTGATGGTAACAAAGGCCTATCCGACAAACGGCCCGTTTGATATAAAAACTTGGCTGGAAGCGATGGCGGATTTCCAGAAAAGAATGATCAGATTAAAAAGAGATATTCTTAAAAAGGACTCTGAACAGAGACTGCTATTATTAGGCGCGGGGGCGTGCCGGCTCTGTAAGGTATGTGCCTGCATTAAGCATAAGGCCTGTCTGTTTCCCGGGGATGCCTTTCCCTCACTGGAGGCCTGCGGCATTGATGTTATGGCCTTAAGCAAGAGAGTCGGCGTAAAATATAACAATGGTAAAAATACTGTTACTTACATTGGAGCGGTATTGTATTAACTATATTTTGACTTTATTAATATTTGGGATATTATCTTTACTACAACTTTAAGGCAGAAGTTTTCCATATCAGATAATGGACAATTGAGAAAGGAGCGATCCATGAAAATTCCTACTTACGTTACGATAGAAGAGGTTAAGCGGATTTGTCGTGAGCTGAAAATCAGCGACTGGACAAGAAAAGTTGAACCTGTCGTGGCGCTGAAAGAGGCGAGGCAGATTTTGGAGCAGGTAAATACTAAAGGTTTGAAAATCGACCCGACCGAATTTCGCAAAGGTCTGGAGGTGGAGCTCGAGCATGGAATGCAGTTCAAGGATGCAAATGTTACCAACAATCATCCAATTCTCACGGGAATGATAGTAATGGCTCATTTGATGGAATCACTGGATTATTACAAACTGCTTGAGGTAGCTGAGCTGGAAGGTGATCTTTTGAAGGCGATAGTGAATGGACGTTCAAAGAAGATTAAGATTTACTATGCGAAGCTTGCTGAAGCAAGGATTGAACTAAGAAAGGCGGAGCTTTCAAGACTGGAAGGGGCTTAAGCCCCTTCCGCTTTATGTCCCTATGAAATTTAAAAAATATGGATAAAAATGTTTTTGGAGACGGTTATAATGTTTAAAAACATTCTTGTTCCTACGGATCTCACTGAAAAGAGCGAGAAGGCCTTTGATATAGCTGTTTCGATTGCGTTAAATTACAAAAGCGATATCTCATTGCTTCACGTGATTGAAAGCATAGATGGGGTTGAAGACAGTGAATTCAATGCTTTCTATGATAAACTGACGAATCGCGCCTATAAGACATTAGAAAAAATGGCGAGCAGGTATCAGGAGAAAGATATCACGATTAATAAAGATGTAATATTGGGTAAACGGGTTGCGGAGATTATCCATTTCGCGAACGAGCGGGAGATAGATCTTATTATCTTGAGCTCCCATAAGATAGAGGATTTTAGCTCCGGTGAGGGATGGGCCACCATCAGTTACAAGGTTGGTATCCTTGCGACATGTCCTGTGATGATGGTTAAATGAATCATAAGGGGCGCAATTCCATATTGATCCAGTACGCCTGCGGCGGGCCGGAGGTTAACCGCCACTTCGGATTTAGAGAAACGGGTTGCTGATATATTCGGGAGATCACAGAATGACAAGCGAAGATAAAGGACATTACTCAAAGAAATTGCCCCCTGGTTTCAAGGCAGACCGTGACGTTGAGAAGGCCATGAAAAAAGTTATTAAGGAAGGCGCCATATCATGCGCTAAGGCCCACAGCATTGCCAAAAAGTATGATATCTCCCCTTCTGAGGTGGGACAGACTATTGATTTCCTTGAAGTAAGTATTTGTAAGTGTCAGATGGGACTCTTCGGATATCCTGAGGGTAAATGTGTGAAGCCGGCTGAAACGGTTCCGCCTGAATTGGAGGAAGCGATCAGAATATCTTTGAAAAATGATAAAATCTCATGTAAATCAGCATGGGACATTGCTGAAAGGCTCGGTACAGGAAGGATGAAAGTCAGCGCCGCCTGCGAATCGCTCGGTATAAAAATAGTCTCCTGCCAGCTCGGTGCTTTTAAATAAGAAAGCCGCTCTCAAGAAACGGAGGAGCGGCATGAGTTGAGTTTTGTCAGATATATTTAACAGCTACAGGATCCGCATGAGTTACCTTTTGACATATTTGATGTTATAGAAAACCCTGATCCCATGGCCGAATCGACAAAATCCACGTTGATTGGCTTTACTCTTTCATAAAGATTTTTTTCCACGATATAATTAATCCCATTGTCTTGAAAGGTCTCATCCCCGTCCTTGGGCTCATCCAGAGCCATACCCAGAGAGGGCCCCGCTCAGCCGCCCTGGGTGAGGAAGACCCTTATATGGGAATTTTCATCCTTATCCTTTAAAAAATCTTTAATCATTTCACTTGCTTTTTCCGTAACGTTAAACATTCCAGCCTCCTTTAAACTCGAGTTATAAATTAGTTTTTAAATTATACATTAATAAGTTTATGTCAAATTATTTTTTATTCTGTATTGATTCTCCCTCGAAGTCCTCAAGTCGAGTTGCGACGGGGAATGCGTTCGCTCTGCATTTTCAATCAGGGTTCATTTTCACTAATGTCCGGTTCAAATTTGCAATTATTAAGCTCTGCAGGACAAGGAGGTTTCTTTTCAGCTTCTCCGCCCAAATACCTTATGCGCCGGTAATCGCCCCCATCCAGGGAAACAGGGCGACTGAGAAAAGGCACAAAAGAAGATGGTATTTCATGGAGCCATGCTTTGTGGGGCTCCCCCAATGTGCGCAGTATATAGGTGCCGTTCCAGGAACTGAGGCGATATGGCGGAGAAGCTGAAAAGAAACCTCCTTGTCCATAACCGTTCGAATATAGGAGTTACTCTGCAATTTTCTAACCGGACAAAGCTGGTTCATTTTCAAATTGCGGCTCTTCCTTTAACCTGAGTTCCAGCCATTTTAGGACCTTGTCAAATTCATTTTTCATCTCCGACATCGCCATTCCCCTGTGGCTTACACCATTTTTTTCCTCAAGGGACATCTGGGCAAAGGTCTTTTTCAGCGGAGGATAATAAAAAACGGGATCGTACCCAAAACCATTTGCACCCTCGGGTTTCAGGGTAATCCTGCCGTCACATCTCCCTTCATAGATAAGCGCCGGACCCCACGGGACGGCAATGGCAATCACGGTTTGAAAATATGCATCCCTGTCTTCTTTTCCTGCCATTGCCCTGACAAGTTTCAAATTGTTTTCCACATCATCGGCATTTTCACCGGCATATCGCGCTGAACGCACTCCTGGTTCGCCGCCAAGGGCAGGCACAACCAGGCCCGAATCATCTGCAATAGCTGGAAGACCAAGGACTTTGGCAGTGAAATGGGCCTTTTTATAGGCATTTTCTTCGAAATCCTTGCCATCTTCCAAAACTTCAGGGATTGGCCCAAAATCATCAAGGCTTTTAATATGAACAGGATAAGAGGAAAGAAGCTTTTTCAGTTCCAATAATTTTCCCTTATTACGAGTCGCCAGCACCAGGATTCTATGATCCATTTATTATGATCCTCTCGATTTTCGCCATATTTTGAGCCATTTCTTTGGAAATATCTTCATATCCTGGTTTCTCCACCATGGAGAACATTGCCTTTTTATAAGCCTCCACTCCAGGCTGGATAAAGGGATTATGCCCAAGAAGATAGCCGCTTATGGCAACAGATTTTTCCAGCATATAGTAGAGCTGTCCAAGGTTAAACGCATTCCTTTTCGGTATCTTGATTGTCATATTCGGAACCCCTCCCTGATAATGCGCGTAAGCCGGGCCTTCTATGACCTTTCTGTTTATGGAGTTCATATCCATACCCTTTTGACAGAGGAAATTAAGCCCATCAAGATTATCTTCATCAGCAGGGACATCGATACGGTTGTCATGATCTCCAAGAAGAAGAAACGTCTCCAGGATATTCCTTTCTCCTTCCTGGACCATCTGGCCGTTGGCGTGCAGCTTTTCGGAGTATAGGGACGGCGAAACCCATAGACCATGACCTTTGTGTCCTTCACTCTCAGGAAAAAGCTGCTCCATCCATCTGGCCACATAGAATATTGAGCTGGAGTTACAGGCGACCACTTCGACTTTTTTGTTATTCAACCATGCCGCGTGTCTTGCAGCAGCGTGAACAAGTGCGGGATTCCGCCAGAATTCATCAGACATGGTGATTTCTCTCATTCGCCTGAATCCCTCAACGAATTCCTTTATATCAATCTTAGCCATTGCAAGCCCGAAAAGTCCGACGTCAGTCAGTACGGAAAATCGACCGCCGATGTTATCCGGGATAACAAACGAACGGTAGCCCCTCTTTTCCGCCAGGCTTCTTAATGCCCCCCTGCTTTTATCGGTAGTGGCAATAATCAGCTTTTTAGATTGTTTTCCCCAGTTCTTTTCCATAAGCTGCTGTAGTATCCTGAAGGCGATAGCGGTCTCGGTGGTAGTCCCGGATTTGGATATAACGTTGATTCCAATCCTTTTCCCCTCCAGCATATCCAGGGTGTCTCTGAAATAATCAGGATCCATATTATGGCCCAAAAAATATATCTCCGGGGCGTTTCCTCTCTTTTCCCTGCATAATTGATTGAAATAGTTATGGGTAAGTGCCCTAAATGTTGCCTCAATTCCCAGATATGATCCGCCGATGCCGATTGAGACAAATGCGTCAATATCTTCTGAAAGATTTCGTGCGGCTGATTTTATTTCATCAATGTGAGTATCAGCGATTTCTATAGGCAGGTCTTGCCATCCGGTCATGGGGGTATTCCCATCCATTACATCCCCTTCGTTATTCAGGAGGGCCCTGTGCGCATTGAGGATATCCGGGATTAATGATTCAATATTTTCTCTCGAAATCGAAGGTTTTACGGGGGTGTCAAAGATGTATGAAATATCCAGCGAAATCCTGTTGGCCTTGAGAAATGAAACGGAATTAAAAGGGTTTTGTATATAAAGCCCTCTTTTAACCTGATTTGCAATCGTCTTATTTTCAGTGAATCCATTGAGATTTAATCCTTCCATTTGTTTACTATTCCTCATCAGGGTAACGTTTTGCGATGGACTTCAGGACATCAAGGCAGGCGAAAAATGATTCCACGACTTCCGGATCAAAATGAGTTCCGGATGAAATCCGAATCTCTTCCATAATTTTCTCTTCATCCCATGGTTCTTTATAGGATCTCCTGGAGCATAGTGCGTCATATACATCCGCAACCGCAACTATCCTGCCGAATATGGGTATCTCTTCACCTTTTACGGGTTCAGGCTGTTCAGAATTATTACCAATACCATGCATAATATTATCTGAAAAGGGATCAATCCTGCCCGGATAGCCTGTGCCATCCCATTTTTCATGATGGCTTAATGCCACCTCCATGGCGACTTCATCAAAGTCAGATTGTAAATTCCCGAAGAGCCTTGCACCCAGGTAAGTATGACTTTTCATTATTGCATATTCATCCATTGTGAGGCGCGCCGGTTTTTTTAAAATAAGATCGCTGATTGCAACCTTTCCAACATCGTGCAGCATGGCGGCCATCCTCAGTAGATCTTTTTTTCTTTCTATTTCATCGTCGGGGATCCCTTTGCGCCTGGCCCATTCCTCATATATCTCCACCGAATAGGCCCCTACTCTGTTAACATGCGCGCCGGTTTCTTTCGGATCTCTCAGTTCCGCCATACTTATCATTCGCAGGATTATATTCCTGGTCATCTGCGCGCGTTCCATGGCAAGGGCCGCACTGGTGGCAAAGTGTTTGATAAGAGGTTCATCGGAAGGGGAAAAGGCGATGATTTTCCCGTCGTCATCCTGGGCGTTTATAATCTGCATTACTCCAAGAACATCATTACGCTGCGTTGTAATAGGGACGGTTAGCACTGAACGGGTGCGGTATTCACTCAAGGTGTCAAAATGAGAATCAAAAGCATAGGGCACTGACCCCTTTATATTATAAACATCAGGGATTGAAACAAGGACATGATTATTGGCCACATAACCGGCAATTGACTTGTTATTGATAGGGATGGAAAAGGTATTGTATATGAGTTTTTTACCGGGCTCCAGACGATTTTTCAGCGTATCGTTCTGTGAATAGCTGAATCTCAGTTTGTCGTCTTCCTTAAGGTAGATTGAGCCTGCGTCGGCATTGAAGAATTTTCTTACATTTGTCAAAATACTCTCGAGGAGGAGATCAATATCCTTTACCTCGTTAATATCCAGACTAATCTGCGTGATGAGATCAATCTTTTCCTTTTCGCTCATCATGATCAGACTCCTTTTAAACAGATTATTCTTAAACTATTCTTATAACATATATCAAAGTTTTGGACAATCAATAAATAAATTAGGGCGTTCCGGTTGATAAATTGCCGCAGCGTTTTGAATGCCCGCAACATTGATCTTGACGAAATCTTGATGCCTCTGATAAAGATCCATATATGAATCTACTCGATTATATTATTGTCATCATTATCGTCTACCTTCTTTTAAAAGGGATTTTCCGTGGGTTTATAAAGGAGATAGCATCTTTCGCGGGTATTATCATCGGTGTAATCTTGTCCTATATCTTTCTCCCTGACCTGACGAATTTTTTAAGGATCTATCTTCCGGATATCCAGGTACTCCCGTTAATCAGCTTTGTCATTATCTTTACAGCGGTATTATTCGCCTGTAATCTTTTGGGCTGGGGCATGCATGAGTTATTGAAAAAGGCATTTCTGGGATGGTTCGACAAAGGGTTGGGCGCGTGCCTGGCCTTATTGAAAGGGATCGTGATTGTATATCTTGGTCTGGTCCTGATAACCTTTTTCCTTCCAGCCAGGACTCCGCTTATCGCCGGCTCTGCCTTAGCACCCTGGGTGATCAGGTCATATCAGTCCATGTCAAGTCTTATATCACCTGATTTTTATCAGAGATGTAAGATGAAGATTGTTGGTGAGATAAAGAAGCTGGATAGCATAAAGTCCGGCAATTTCAGCAGTCAGTCAGATGAAGCCCGTCCGTGAAGTTAAAGGAAAATATTAAAGAATGGAACAGGAAAGATTATATAAGGCATTAAGCGCGCTAACAGGACTTGTTTCCAGACTCAGAGGCCCTGGTGGATGCCCATGGGATGCCCGGCAGACCGATTCAACAGTCAAGATGTATCTGATAGAAGAGGCCTATGAGGTTACGGACGCTATTGAAAAGGGAGACTATCAAGAAATCTGCGAGGAACTCGGGGACCTGCTTTTTCAAATTGTATTTCTGACCGAAATGGCGGATGAAAGGGGAGAATTTAATCTTAATGATGTGCTTGAAGGAATAACCGATAAGATGATTAAGCGTCATCCTCATGTCTTTGGCGATGTCAGGGTTGAAAGCGCTGAAGAAGTTTCGGATAATTGGGAAAAGATAAAAAGGGATGAAAAAGGGGCCCGGGAGAAGACATCATCCATGCTTAAAAACGTTCCAATGAACCTTCCCGCGCTATTAAGAGCCCACAGGTTGAGTCAAAGGGCGGCCAAGTCCGGTTTTGACTGGGCCGGAAGGGCTGAGATACTTGAAAAGGTCAAAGAGGAGTATCTTGAGCTGGAGGAGAGTATAAAGGAAAACAACAGGGAACAGGTCGGTGAAGAGCTTGGGGATCTCCTTTTCAGCCTGGTTAATCTCGCAAGGCACTGGGGGTTTAATGCCGAGGATTTGTTGAGAAGTACCAACCGGAAATTTATAAGGCGTTATGAGTGTATGGAAGATGATCTCGCATCTGATGGAATAGGGATTCTTGACGCTACTGTTGAAGAGATGAACCGGTCCTGGGATAAGATAAAAATGATCAAGGAGTGAGGAGCCTTGTCCCATTCATCAAAGAAGGGCGGTTTTAGACGATTTCTACGCTCTTTCATCGAATTTTTTCTAAGAGCCATTATCCTATTGATTCTTTTCACTGCGGCCCAGGTTGCTTTAATAATATATATCAATCCACCTTCCACGGTATATATCACCTGGAAACGGATACAGGCGAAGATCCATTCAGAGCATTATATCATACCTGATATGCGATGGCGTGATCTTAAGGACATATCCCCTTTTCTCATTAAGGCTGTCATGGCCGGTGAAGATCAGAGGTTTATGACTCATAATGGTTTTGATTTTATTGAGATGAATCGGGCCGTTAAAGATCTCATATCGGCAAGGAGGGTAAGGGGAGCCAGCACGATTACAATGCAGGTAGCCAGGACAATTTTCCTGTGGCCGGAAAGGAGCTGGGCAAGGAAGATGATAGAGGCATACTATACTGTCCTGATTGAAATCTTCTGGAGCAAGACCAGAATCCTTGAGATCTACCTGAATTATGTGGACTGGGGCTTTGGGATTATGGGAGCTGAAGCGGCATCACAGAAATATTTTCATGAAAGTTCATCAAATATCTCAGCTTCACAGGCATCTTTGCTTGTGGCTATTTTACCCAGTCCTCATGTATGGTCTCCCCTTAATCCTAATAAGACTGTAATTGAACGGCAGAAAAGGATATTGAAGGATATGAACAAGATGCATCTATAGCTGGTTGTAGGGTATAACGGTTCTAAATACTCTCTGTTAGTATGATATCAGGCCGCAATCTGCTGAAATGAGCCGTTTTCCTCATGTATATCAATGCTTCCTTCCTGATGTGCCAACTTATGAAAGGAAAGGTATTCATTGCACGTGTCTTTTTGATCGCATTTCTTTTCGCAGATACGCACATCCATGCGAGGGTTATTCCTTTTTTTCTGGCAAACAATATAGCTTGGCATGTTAAACTCCGCTGAATTGAGTCTGAAAATATTATTTAATTATATTTCAATTATACATTTTTATAGTATAAATACATTAATATGTCAATAAATTTTTTACTTCGCAGAAAAAACGTGAAATAGATTTAAAAAACAGTTAATCTCTAAACTGGACCTGTTTTTCATTCCGGCTCAGAAATAATATACCATTTTTAGCAAAGATAAACAATAATGAATACAGATTATATGATCCGGCTGCGAGGGACGCTCATCCGGATGAAAGAGATATTATGTTCCGATTCCTGTGTTTAAATGCGTTTATTGGTCTGAATACTGTTATTTTCTGTATTTGGGGCATATTGATATCGCTCTTTGATAAAAATGGGATAATAATACATAGATATGCGGCCAGACCCTGGGCAAAAACGATCTTATGGGTGTGCGGGGTGAAGCTGGTTGTCAGGGGTCTGGAAAACCTGAAATATGATTCTCCCCAGATATTTATGTCCAACCATCAGAGTTTTTTTGACATCTTTGTGCTCCTTGCAGGCCTGCCGGTTGATTTTAAATTTATTTTGAAAAAGGAATTAATGAAGATCCCGTTATTCGGAACGGCCATGAGGCGGGCCCGTTATATAAGCATAGACAGAGAAGATCCCCGGACGGCAATTCTTAGTATGAATGAGGCCGCTGAAATAATCAAAACAGGGGCTTATGTCCTGATTTTTCCTGAGGGAACAAGGAGTGTGGACGGCAATGTTCAGGATCTGAAAAAAGGCGGATTCCATCTTGCGATGAAATCAGAATGCGACATTATACCCCTCGGTGTTGTTAAAAGCAGGGATATCGCACCCAAAGGAAGCCTAAGGATAAAGAAAGGGACTGTTTTCTTGAATATCGGAAAAGCAATTAGGGTAAAGGAATATTCAAAAAGTATGATGGATATATTATTAAGGCATACGAGAGAATCCATTATAGGTCTGGTGAAGCAGGAAGGTTGATTCATATAATATCCGGACCATGGGATAGATCTATATGCAATTCCCTAACCGGAGATGTTCCAAATGATATTTGGTTCTAAACAATCATGGCCCTTTGGGCCACCACGATGAATGAAAATAGCGCCATATGGTCTCAGGGCCATGGTCTTTAGAGATAACGTTGAATTATATACCGACATTGTTAAACTTTTTTTTCGTATTAAACATTCATGGCCCTAGGGGCCTCCACAATGCATGAAAATAGCGTCATGTGGTCTCAGAGCCGTGGCCTGGGGAGCCCTTTTTACGGCGAAGACCCGGGTAGCAAAGTCATAGCGCAA
>JAFGDF010000153.1 GCA_016932235.1 Deltaproteobacteria bacterium
ACATCCGCCTGGCCCGAGGCAATGATCTCCTCCATCAGTTCCGGGTCAGCCAGCGCTCCAACAGCGGCAACAGGCGTATTTACATGTTTCTTTATCTCCGCGGCATACTTCACATTGCACCCGTCAGGCAGAAACATCGTGGGATGTGTAATAAAAAAGGATTCCGGGACCTCATGGTTTCCTGCCGATACATGTATCAGGTCCACCCTGCCGTCAAACATTTTCGCGATGGCGATGCCTTCATCAATATCATAGCCATTGGGGTCGCACTCGGAACCGCTCATTCGGAACTCTATAGGAAAGTCGCACCCCGCCTTTTTGCGGATATTTTCCACAATCGCCAGCGACAGGCGCATGCGGTTTTCAAGACTTCCTCCCCATTCATCACGACGAGTATTGATCCTGGATGAAATGAACTGGGAGAGCAGCCAACCATGGCCGCCATGAATCAGTACCATCCCGAAGCCGCACTTCTTCACCCAGGCTGCCGCATCACCGAATACTTCTATGGTCTCCAGAATGACGTCAACGGGCATCTCCTTTACCTCAAGGCCATAGGAATTAACGCAGGCAACAGGGCCGTATAGAGGCGCGCCTTTCTCATGGGAATAGCGGGCAAACATGCCGGCGTGCTGCAATTCCACGGAGGCAACCGCGCCGTGACGGTTTATGGCATTGGCCAGAGCGGACATCGGGGCAGGGTTCAAAGGATCGCCCAAAAGGATATGATGACTGCTTCCCATGCCGTATTTTCGGTCAACGCATGCACCGACAGTTACAGCAGCGGCCCCTCCCATAGCCTTCATCTCATAATATGCGATGGTATCCGGTACGGGGGAACCCTCCGGGGTAGTATAGAAGGGTCCTGTAGGGGCTCCGAATATCCTGTTGCGGTAGATAGTTCTGCCGAATTGAATGGGTGCAAAGAGATTGGGGTATTTAATTTTGCTCATCTTCTTGTCGCAAGCCACGATATATGTGCACATGCGCTCCTTTCCGGTATAAAAATATTTCTCTTCTATGATTGGTTTATATATGTCATTTATATATAATTATTAAAGAAATTTACAATACCTTATACAGATTTTTTCGATTTATAGAAAAAATCCATTTAAAAACAGAATATAAACAACATATCTTCAGCAGCCCGTCGGGCAAAGTCCGACAGGCTGCTAGGCGCCGAAAAGCGGTAACTTGACTGATAAGAAGAAAGAGTATATCTAAAAAGACAATAAATTCCGGAATGCGAATCTAGTTTTAAAAGAAGATAAATTATGAAAGGTCTTGATCTCGCGGAAATGTTTTATGAAAGACACGGCAACGCCATGATCGCGAATCAATTTGTTTCCTATGTCGATAGAATAGCTGTCGGATTTGCGGGCCCAGGATCGGAATGTTTTGGTTTTGATGATGAAATATCACGGGATCATGACTGGGGACCGGCATTCTGTCTCTGGCTGACTTCCGAAGATCATGAAAGCATAGGCAGAGAGCTGCAAAATGCCTATCGGAATCTTCCAAAAAGATTTATGGAATTCGGCCCTCGCATCACAAGTCCGGGTGAGGAGAGAAGAACCGGCGTGAGCGAGATCGGCGCATTTTACAAGACATACACGGGTCTTGAGCATGTCCCCGAAACATTGAATGAGTGGTTCAATGTACCGGAACAGGGTCTGGCAACCTGTACAAATGGAAGGGTATTTACAGATCCTCTCGGTGAATTTACGCGATGGAGAAAAGCCCTTCTGGATTATTTCCCTGAAGATATTCGTCTGAAGAAAATGGCGTCCCGCTGTATTACCGCCGCGCAGGCAGGTCAATATAATCTTGAAAGATCTCTAAAAAGAAATGACCTCTTTGCCGCCAGGTATTCGGAAATCAAATTTTGTGAAGAGATCATTTCCCTCATATACCTGTTAAATAAGAAATATAGGCCCTTTTACAAGTGGATTTTCAGGGGGCTGAAGGATCTTCCGATTCTTGGTGAAAGGGTTTACAAAATGATCTCTGATCTTGTTGGAGAGGAAGATTTGTGGAAAAAGCCTGATATAATTGAAAATATATGCGTTGAGACAATCAGGGAACTCAGGAGCGAAGGCCTTTCTGATTCCAATAGCGGCTTTTTACTTGATCACGCAGGAAGCATACAGGAAAGAATTTCGGAACCTCTTCTTCGCGGGAGGTTATCGGTAGTGAAATGAACCTTCCCGCCGCAGAGTAGCGAGGTATCAAGTAGTCATTCCAGAAAACCCAAAGGGTTTATCCGGAAGCCGGATTCACGCTTTCGTAGGAATGACAGAAACGTTCCAAGGAGCGGGGAATTACTCATGCAGAGATTAAAAATTGTTGGGAGTAATAAATGCCTGATAAAGAGAAACTTATAGCAGAGATTCTTGAACTGGAACTGAAGATGTTCATTTCTGTTCCGTCGGACGGTGTTTACAGCTGCCAGGAGAATCCCGAGGGATTCAGGATACACAGGGGAGCGCAGTTTATTGTCTGGAGCGATGATACTCTAAAAAGCTATATGGATGATCTTCAGCGTGCGGAGAAAGAGGGCTTGAACCTGATGACAATCAAGTACGCGCGTATGGATAATATCATTCCCAGAAAAAACCTGAATCCTCTTGTTGATGCAATCACCGAGATAGAGCTCCGGTGGCAACGGGAGATGTTCGCAAAGTATCCCAGCCTCATGGCCGGTGCGCGCAGACTTATGGAATCTGAAAATATGGCGGGAGGCACATCCTTTGAAACCTATCTAAAGAGTGAGCTTGAGACTTACTCTGATAATACCCTTTCGCTGCTGCACCGTGATCTGTCAAGTTTTGAGAAAACGGGGATCAACGGTTCTGAGAAGGTCTATGAACATCTGTCAAAGATAATGGGATATGGATCGGTTAAAGAGGCGGATCGTCTAATGGGGACGTCCATAAGAAACTAAAAAACTTGACATGCCAGAAAAGATTTGATAATTTATTTGTTATGCCCAGACTTGCCAGATTAGATTCCCCTGGCGTATTGCATCATGTTATGATCAGGGGAATAGAGCGTCGCAAAATATTCCGAGATAACAAAGACCGTGATAATCTAATAGAACGATTATCCACCATCCTGCCTGAGACCAACACATCATGTTATGCCTGGTCACTGATGCCAAACCACGCCCATTTCCTTTTCAGGAGCGGTAAATACGGTATATCAAAGGTTATGTGCAGACTTCTTACAGGATATGCATTAAGCTTCAATAGAAGGTATAATCGCCATGGTCAGTTATTCCAGAACCGGTATAAATCGATTATTTGCCAGGAAGACAAGTATCTTCTGGAATTAGTCCGTTATATTCATCTTAATCCTCTAAGAGCTAATATTGTATCAGACATTTCAGAGTTGAACAAATATCCCTATTCTGGGCATAGCTCTCTGACGAATAATAGAAATAGAGAATGGCAGGATACAGGCTATATTATGGGTTATTTTGGGAGGAATTTGTCAAAAGCAAGAAAAGGCTATTTGGAATTTGTTGAATCAGGGATTAAGCTAGGCCGAAGGCCCGAGTTGGTTGGTGGAGGGATGATAAGGAGCCTGGGCGGATGGACTGAGCTAAAGAGAAATCCGTTGAACGGGAATGACAGGATAAAAAGTGATGAAAGGATACTCGGGGATAGCGGCTTTGTGCAGCAGATCCTTTCCGAAGCGAATGATGAATTAGACCGGAGATACAGGCTTAAGAGTCAAGGTTATGATATTGAAAAAGTAGAAAAGAGGGTTATTGAAGTATTTGGAGTCAAGAGAGATGAATTATATTCCGGCAGTAGGAAGCATGCGATATCACTAGCGAGGAGTGTCTTTTGTTATTGGTGTGTGAGAGAACTCGGTGAAAGCATGACCTGTATAGCAAAACGAATGAATTTGACACAGCCTGCTGTTGGATATGCTGTCGATCGAGGAGAAATGACAGTGAAAAATAGTAAAATCCAATTAATAATGGAAGTTTTTTAGTTTCTTATGGACGTCCCCATTACATTGCAGAAGGGTGGTTTATATGAAAGAACAATTATTGCTTTTACATGGCGCACTGGGAGCGGGCATACAGTTTGAAACATTGACCCCATATCTTGAGAATAGATTTGATGTCCATGCCCCGGATTTTGAGGGCCATGGAAGATCAGAGGTCAAAGATCGACCGTTCAGCATGAAGAATTTTTCTGAAAATGTGCTTGAGTATATGGATGCGAACGGAATCAAACAGGCCGATATCTTCGGCCACAGCCTGGGAGGTCATGTGGGCCTGTATATGGCCGCTTTTTTCACTGAAAGGATTAACGGGGTTTTCACGCTGGGGACTAAATTTTTATGGACTCCCGAGATCGCGGAAAAAGAGAATGCCCTTCTGGACCCTGATAAGATCAGGGAAAAAGTTCCACATTATGCCGGAATGCTGGAGGAGAGGCACGTCGCGTCAGGATGGGAAGTATTGCTCGGGAAGGCGAAAGATTTCCATAATTTTCTGGCAGTAAATAATCCTCTCAGGGATGAGGATATCGAAAAGATTGAAAAAAAGGTAAGGATCTGTCTGGGAGACAGGGACAAGATGGTCACAATCGAGGAGAGTCTCAGGATTTACCATTTGCTTAAGGACGGGGAATTTCAGATTTTACCCCGAACACCCCATCCTTTGGAAAAGGTGCCGCTTGAATTTTTATCGAATTCGATATGTGATTTTTTTAATTAACAATATCCCAAAGATTTTAGAAATGATTCAATTAATCCCGGCACCCTGGCCTGAGCTGATCCATCCATAAAAAAATGGTCAACACCTTCAAATGAGTGAAGATCACACCTGTTTCCGGCTCCTCGCATCTTTTCCGTAAATTCCTTTACAGTATGATACGGCACTATTTCATCCGCCGTGCCATGAAAAAGGCACATTGGAGGCAGACCCGCCCTCACATGGTGGGCAGGAGACAGTTTCTCAGGTTTTTCTCTGTTCTGTAACAGTTCCACAAAATGGCTTTCGATAACCGGATTTACGCATGCGGATTGTAATGCAAGGGCCTGGGGAACAGGGCTGAAAGCCAGATTGTCTTGCGGGTCATCCATCCCAGGGATCATGGCTGCACAGGCGGCAAGGTGCGCTCCGGCAGATATTCCGCCCGCTACTAACCTGTTTGGATCAATGCCGAGTTCAGCAGCCTCTTGTCGTGTCCATCGCAGTGCCGATCTGGCGTCCCAAACAGCATCCAGAGGGCTGTAACCACCAATAGAGGACAGCCGGTATTGAAAAGAGATGGTCACCATACCCAGACGAGAGTAGTGGCAACAGATATCATAGCCCCATTCCGGTCCTCCCATGGACCATCCGCCTGGATGAAAAAAGACAAATACAGGAAGCTTCTCTGACTTATTGAGATTTTCCGGGGAAAAAATATGTGCCCTGAGTTCCTGCCCGGAAATACTTTTATATGCCCTTATATCGTCGGGGTTGCATTTTGAAGGTTCTGGTAAATGCGATGTGGTTGGATTATTGTCTTTGCTCATTTTTCTTCCTTTCAGCTTTTTTTCTTATTCTCATTGCCCGGTCCTCTGCCTCAAGTTCGTTGAGCAGCTTTTCCAGCGGCCATTTTTCAGAAACAGGGGTCAGAGTTGCCCAAATCTGTCTGGACAACCCTTCTTTCCTATAGGCCGCCATTAAATTATGTAATTCATTCTGTGCCAATCCGGACATTATTACAGCCCTAGGCATGCTTGAGACGTCGTCTAATCCGGCCTTATCCTCATGGGTCAGAATATCACCGACGCTTGTCCCAAGATTATGGGATGATGCGAAAACAATACGAGTCCCAGCCAGACCGATCTTATCAGACATATCAAGTAAGACAGCTCGTTCCTTTAATGGATAGCCGCAAACCAACAATGCCCTGGGGCCGTACATGCGTTTTTTGGATTTTCCTATTTTGGTAAATTGCCCTTTATGATTCATGACTACATTGCCCCTTTCCTATTCTCTATTCGGTTAATCAGTTTAAGTCTATATTTACCGGACCACATGAAATGACATCGGGAATAAATATCGCCCGAAACGGATGGAATCTTAAATCTTATTAGGAGGCTGACGGATAGAGTCCGACAGCCTCACAGTTGATTCAACTTTCCTTAGGCCGTTTTTCCGGAATAATTTTCCTCTTTATCCCGAGCTTTCGCATCTTTGAATATAGGGTTTGCGGATTCAGATCCAGGAGCCTGGCAGCCCCTTTATCCCCACTGACATGCCAGCCGCATTTTTCAAGTGCGCTGATGATGTGGGATAGCTCCATTTCTTTCATGGTCAGATGTGTTTTGACAGGTTCATCTTTAGGCCTGGAGCCTATGAAGCCTGGCAGGTTTAAAGAGTGACCATCGCTTAATATCACAGCCCGCTCAATGATATGCTTGAGTTCGCGGACATTTCCGGACCATGGATATTCCATAAGGCGATTCATGTTTGTATTGGAAATTCCGTGTATCTGATCCTTTGAAAATCGCTTTTTATATTTTTCGAGAAAATGCAGTACAAGAGGAGGGATATCTTCCTTGCGTTCTCTTAAGGGTTTAACATGAATAGGAAACACGTTTAGCCTGTAGAAAAGATCCATCCTGAAAAGTCCTTTTTCGACCATTTCCTCAAGTGGTATGTTCGTCGCGGCAATTAATCGAAAATCAGAATGAATGATCTCAGTGCCACCCACCCTTTCAAATGCCCTTTCCTCAATAGATCTTAGAAGTTTCGCCTGGATATCCATTGGTATGTTCTGGACATCATCAAGAAACAATGTTCCGTCATGAGCTAGTTCAAGCCGTCCTATTCTTCTCCTTGCCGCTCCCGTAAAAGCACCTCTTTCGTGTCCGAAAAGCTCACTGGGTATGAGATTTTCCGACAGCGAGGCCATATTGACGGGAATAAAAGGACCTTCGGACCTTGAGCTTAATTTATGGATTCCCCTGGCAATCATCTCTTTTCCAACCCCGGTTTCCCCTGCTATAAGAACGGCCGAATCCGTTGGAGCAACTTTTTGCATCTCGGCCAGGATTTCAAAAATCGCATCTGATTTTCCAATGATCTCACCAGCAGATTGAGAGGATGACGGCTCCATACGATATAATCTTGCTTCCTCATTCAACCGGTCTTTTAATCTGGAGATCTCTTCATATGCCCTGACATTGTCAAGAGATACGGCGATCTGATTAGTAATAGCCCCTAAAAGTCTTAGGTCCTGAAGGGCGATAGCGCTTTCTATTCTGTCGGCATCGAGATAAAAGACACCTAAAACATTCCCCTTCAGGGTTATCGGGGTGCATATCATCCATCCTGCTTCGGTTATGTTGCCGAATTTTTCATTTTTAAAATCTTCAATCCCCCGTACGATCTCTTTGCCTGATCTAACTACTTTTTCAATGAGCTTAAGGTTGGGTTCAAATATCTTTGATTGCACGACATCCGGATTTAGGTTACGGCTGGCCACCATGATTACCTTATCGCCATCAGGTAGAAAAACGCCACCCCTCTCCGCTCCGGTAAATCCCATGATGAGACTGATGACTCTATTCAGGAGCGCTTTCCAATCTCTAAGAGCGCCAAGGCTGTTGCCCACTTCGAGAATGGCTTTTATGGTTCTTTCTTCCCTGTTAAAATCGAGGATATATTTTCTGAGATCCTTGGGAAACAACTTCCTGTTTACAGGAGACATAACCTCCCACGATTCCATTAAAAGATCTTGAGCGTTTTTGTGCTCTCCCTTTTTTAACATCAACCTTGCTATGACATTTTTTGTCTTCGCGGCTTCGAGCTTGGCACCTGACTGCACCAGGAGGTCCAGACTTTTATAAAGGTCTTTCTGAATAATCTTTTCTTCGAAACCGTTACCGAAGAAATTTTTCTCAGCCCTGTATCTGTAGGCAACACCCTTCATGTAAATATCGGGCCACTTCATCAGTAATTCAATCTCAGATTTTAAACTGGTTCCAATATCTATTTCCCCTTCCAGTTCGAGATCGCGAATACACTCAAGGTTCCATGAGCCCCTGTATAAGGTCCAGCCATATCTTTCGGAGAGCTCCTGGGCCTGTTGAAGATATTGTATAAATTTTTTATAGTCCTTGCGGCTAAAGTGCACATACGCTTTAGCTCTCAACGCCATCCAGAGAACAAAGTATTCAAGATTGTCTTTAGGTGTTTTTAGTATCCGTTCCAGATAGATATCAGCATCTTCGACATATCGGGCTTCAAGAAGGGTCATTACGGACATAATATCCGAATAAGCCTTAAGTCCAGGCCATCCTTGTAACTTGGCCTTTTCATTTACTGTTTTAATCAGGCCGATTCCTCTGGCTGTCTGCCCGCATATACTGAAACACCAGCCCAATAGACAGCATGCTCTCAGCGTAATTTCATCGGAAGGAAGATTCTCCAGATTTCCTATGACCTCTTCATATCTTTTTACGGCTTCTGCAATTCGACCCTGCCAGCATAAAAAATCGATACTCATCAGAGCGGCCTCCTTGAGCAGATCCTTGTTTCCGATTTCCTGTGTGAGCTTCCACATAAGGTGATAATGAGGGCTTACTTTTTTCAGGTCGTCTTCACTGCGGCTCATAAGGTAGGCATATATCATGCATATTCTTGCTTCTCTTTCTTTATCCTGTAATCCTATGGCCATCCTTCGGGCACGCTTGAGATATCCTTTTTTCTGATCTGCTGTTACCAGGTGTTCCCTCGTCGCCGCCAGGCCAAGCGCGGCATCGATAAAGGCTCTTCTCTCAACCGGGGATTGTTTGGAAGTCGGAGGGTTATCAAGAATGAATTGATAATACTTTACCGCATTTTCGGTCTGGTTGTTTTTTCGATAATATTCGGCCATATTGAACAGGCTTAAGGTTCCTTTTACAGGCAAGCCGGAGATCTGATAGAGGTGGACCAGGTTCAGAAACTGCTCTTTATCTTCTTCAGCAGTTTTTTCGAAAAGGCTGATCAAGGCTTTTGCTGAATTTTGCAGCTGAGCTTTTTCTGCCTTTTCCAGTATAAGCCTCGGGTATTGATTATCCGAAAATTGATAGTATCCTTTACCAAGTTTCTTATTGGTACTCAGGGCCTTTCTTTCAACAAGTTTTTCAAGAAATTGAAGGATTTTTATTACCCCGATCTGGGTAGAGGCGGTCAGTATATCCAGGGAGATGCTTTCCGGAAGAAGAGCGGCATGAATCAAGATTGTCTTTTCATAATCGTCAAATTCGGCTAAATCCCTTAATCTTTTCATTGTTTATACCCAATAAACCCCGGAGCAGAAAGTCGCTGCCTAATAACATTACTAAATATAATAATATTATTAAATAAAATAAATTAAAAAAATTAGTTTCTGAATAAAAAATAATTTGTAGCGTAATAACAAGGCATTAGCATGCTCCGGCAATGGCACGAAAATTGCTAAACGTATTACAAATCAGGGTTTATCATGTGTACTTGACTGTCCATAATACCCCCTTCAGATTACTTTTGAAAGTTTTCAAGTATTGCCGGGCGTTCTTTTTTTAGGTTGAATAGCCTCAAATGATAGGGAAAATGAGATAAAATATCAATAAGTATTCATAAAGTTAAAAAAAAGGAGAAGAATAAAAATGAGATGGGGAATGGTAATAGATCTCGCAAAATGCATGCGCTGTCATGCGTGTGTGGCGGCCTGCAGGATAGAACATTTTTTGCCCCTGCGCGTCACATGGCCAAGATTGATAGCCATAGAAACGGAAACTGCCGGAAAGGGATGGTTATCGACCATGCCGGTCAGGTGCAACCAGTGTCAGGACGCACCATGTGTAAAGGTATGCCCGACTGAGGCTACGACGCAGAGGGAGGATGGTATCGTAGTCATTGATTCAAACAAATGTATAGGTTGCAGGTACTGTGTTATCGCATGCCCCTATCAAAACCGCACCTTTATATCAAAGGACAAGCATCCCGGTTATTTCCCTGGATATGAAAAGACGGCCTTTGAGATAAAGGGGGAAGAACTGTATCCGCATCAGGTCGGCACGACCGAGAAATGCAATTTTTGCGTGGAGAGGATCGATGCAGGGCTGGAAAAGGGTCTCAGACCGGGTATTGACAGGGAGGCAACACCGGCATGTGTGAATGCATGCCAGGCGAGGGCCATGACCTTCGGAAACCTGGATGATCCGGACAGCAATGTTTCAAAACTCATAAGAGAGAGGCACGGCTTTGTACTTCAGGAAGAATACGGCACGCACCCCTCAGTCTATTATGTTGATGGTAAGATAGGCGGCAAGGAATCGAATAAAGCACCCGTTGAGGCCCAGACAGGAAGTTACATGCAGCACTTGAGTTCTGCGGAGGCAAGAGCCAGGGAGGTTTTCGCGGATATTTATAAGGAAAGGGGGAGGGCTTAAGAAATGCGAACACAAACAGCACGTCAATGGATGATAACGCATGAATGGATGGTTAATCCCATGCAGCAGACGGAGTGGATTGAAAGGCAGGGCCTGCTGGTCTGGCTTTCGGAGGTCTTTTCCGCGCTGGGCACAGGTATGTACCTGGTCGCCCTGTTTGTTAATAACTGGTGGGGGGCCCTGATAGGGTGGGCCATTGTTATGTTCCTTAAACTCCCCCTGCATTTACTGTACCTTGGCAAGCCACTCAGATTCTGGCGAACGTTTCCTCCTTTTTCCAACGCCTGGAAGACATCATGGATCGCCAGGGGTGTTGTATTCACCGGTTTTTTCAGCGCGTTCGGCTTTGCTCAGCTTGTAATATCCTATTTCCTGATCTACACGGATATATTTACGGGAACGGCCTTTAGTATGGTTTACGCATTAGACATACTGGTGAAGATTTTAGCTGGTGTGTTCGTTATCCTCACAGGAATATACTGCGGTTTTATGATGAGTTACTGCAAGAGTGTGCCTTTCTGGAATACGGGGATTCTCCCAATTGTCATCTTTAATGCCGGTTTGGCGGACGGCATAGCGCTTATAATGGGAGTGGGAATATTCACCGGTGGTGTTAACTTCCACGCCCTGGAATTTGCAAGCCGAATTGTCCTGGGGGTAAATGCCATCCTTCTTGGAACTTATCTTTTAAATGCCTCATATCAATCGGACACAGCAGGCTTCTCTGTGAGAGAACTTGTTATTGGCAGGGTCGCGATTATTTTCTGGGTGGGTATTATCATATGCGGGATCATAATACCGCTGCTGGTATCATTCTTAAGCCTGTTCGCTGGCAAAGCTTCCCTGCCATTAATGATCGGGGCTATCATTTGCCATACCATTGGAGCATTTTCCCTGAAATATTGCCTTTTGAAAGTGGGTATTCATAAACCGATCGTGCCCAGGATTTTGATGCAGGGGTACTAAGAATCAAAGGAGAAGAAAATGGGTGAAAGAAAAGTAATTTACTCAACCTGCTGCGGCTGTCATGGAGGTTGCGGAATAAAAGTAACAACGGATGACGGAGTTATCGTGCACATAGAGGGCAACCCGAATTCCCTGACAAGGGGGACAATGTGCGCCAAAGGATTATCCGCTATTCAGCATATTGATAATCCATACCGGCTTAAATATCCGATAAAGAGGACAGGCCCCAAGGCCTCGGGTAAATGGCAAAGGATCTCATGGGACGAGGCCCTGGATACAATAGCGGAGAAGATGAAGGATGCCATAAAGAATTTCGGACCGCATACAATCGCGGTATCCCAGGGAACAGGGAGAGGTTATAACCGTTACATCCACCGTATGGCGAGGTCCATTGGAACGGCTAATGTCATCTCTCCAGGGTACGTATGCCACAGCCCAAGGCTCGGGATGTACGGCCTGGTGACGGGGTATGGACGTCTTTATTGCGACTATCACGGCTGGGGAGGAGAATTTCCCAAGACCCAGATTGCATGGGCAAAGCAGCTCGAGATAAGCAGTGCCGATTCCGAACTGTGCAACTGGTTTATCCAGTCCCTGGATTACTGTAAAAATTTCATTCTTGTCGATCCGAGGGTCACCGCCTATACATCCAGGGCCACGATGCATCTTCAGCTCAGGCCCGGTACGGACAGCGCCCTTGCCCTGGGGATGATCAATGTTATCATCGAAGAGGAGCTTTATGACAAGGAATTCGTCAACAACTGGACTTCCGATTTTGATGATCTCAAAAAGCGCGCGAAGGATTATCCTCCCGAAAAGGTTTCTGAGATAACCTGGGTCCCCAAAGAAAAGATTATCCAGGCGGCCAGGATGTTTGCTATAGACACTCCCGGCGTTATCCAGGTCGGAAGCTCCATAGAAAGGCAGGCAAATTGTGGCAATACCATGAGGGGGATTACATGCCTTATAGGGTTGACAGGAAACATTGAGAGGCCCGGAAGCATGATGAGCTGGGTTCTCCCTGAGACAGGGCTTATAGAAGACTTCTTTAATGAGCTGCCCTTGACCGAGGAGATGAAAAGCAAGATCATAGGCGCTGATAAATTCAAGATGGGAGCGGCTCGTACATGCAATCCGGATACCATGGTAAAGGCGATAATTTCAGGATCTGCCCCCATCAAGGTATGGCTCAGTATCGGAGGTCAGCAGATCGTTCATATGGCCAATACAAAGGAGGTCGTGGAGGCGATTGAAAAGGTAGAGTTTCTGGTTCACTGCGACCAGTTCATGGGTCCCATGGCCCAGGCGGCGGACATAGTGCTTCCATCCGCTCACTATCTCGAGATGGATGATGTTTATGACATGCATCCAAGGTTTATGATCGAGGCGCACAACAAGGTAGTTGATCCACCAGGTGAGGCAAAGCCCAACATTTGGATATTCAACGAGATCGGCAAGAGGGTCGTGCCTGACAAATGGTTCAAGGATGAATATGAGGCTCTTGATTATCAGCTCAGCAAAGGTGCCGCTATGAACTGGAAGAAATTCAGTGAAAACACCGTAAGCGGCTGCTGGGGCAAGGATCAGGTCTATTACAAGTATAAAACCGATTACTGGAGAAAGGGCGGAGGTTTTCCAACTCCCAACGGGAAATTTGAATTCAACTCCAGGAGATTGAGAGAACTCGGCTATGACGGGTTGCCGGGTTACAGGGAACCCGGCGAAAGTCCCATTTCAACACCGGAACTTTACAAGGAATATCCTATAGTAATGACGAGCGGCTACCGTTCGCCTTTCTATTTTCTTGGACAGTACAGGAATATCCCATGGCTGAGAAGTTTCATGGAATATCCCACCGCGCAAATACATCCTGAAACAGCGGCAGAATACGGCATTAAAGACGGTGACTGGATGTGGATAGAGTCGCCCAGAGGAAGGATCAGACAAAAGTGCAGGGTATTCCCCGGTATTTTAAAGGGTGTTTTAATGGCGACTGCCAACTGTTTCTATCCCGAAGAACCCCCCGAGACTTATCACGGGCTGTTCATTTCCAACCCGAATGTGTTAACCAGCAATGATCATCTTGATCCAATGTACGGTTCTCCTGACCTTACCTGCCTGCTCTGCAAGATCTATCCATGCACTGAGGAAGATCTTCAGGAGAATGTCTTTAAAACAGAAGAGTACGGTACAGTGCAGCAGCTAGGCGGTGGGAAAACCGCTTTAGATGAGTAAATCGGCATGATTTAGCAACTTATTAATAGTCTGAGCAAAATAAAGAAGGCATCCTTTAGGGGTGCCTTCTTTATTGGATTTGATAAAGCATTCTATCAATCAGAATCATATTTTCCGTTGGTTTTGCACTGATAATCAGGGGTCTCCCAAAATCCGGGACAGAAAAAGTCCTTTGTGAATTTGCTTATGGATTCTGGCAAGGGAACCCTCCGGCCAGTATTAATCACTTTCCCTCCCGCATGATAAATCGCAGAGCAGGCCACCATCGCCACACCGTGCGGTCTCGAATTGCAGAACAGGATGATCGATCCCGAAACGGTGGAAAAGTTCGTGGCGGATTTCTTCTGAGAGGGATTCGGTTTTGCTTAAAAGCTGGTCCGTCACCTCAACGTGACAGGAGAAGGCGATGCTGGCGGAACTCACTTTCCAGGCGTGAAGGTAATGGACGCCGCAGACACCGGGTATGTTCAGTAACGTTCTCCCGATCTCTTCAAGGTCAAGGTTCCTTGGTGTGGCGTTCATCAGGATGTCAGTCGCCTCCTTGAGAATGGACCAGCAGTTCTTGAGAATGAATATCACAATGAAGAATGATAATAACGGATCCAGCCAATACCACGGCCTAAGCACCAGGATGATTCCGTTCACAAGGACAAGAACGGAGGTGAGCATGTCTCCCACCATGTGGAGAAAAGCACCCCGCACGTTGAGACTGTGTTTGGAATCCCGGTGGAGCAGCCATGCCGAAAGACCGTTTCCGGCAATGCCCATGGCCGCCAGGTAGATCACGATTTGACCGATTACCGGCCGGGGGTGCCAGAGCCGCTCGAATGCCTCATAGATGATGAATACCGCCACGGCAAGGAGAATAGCGACGTTGATAACCGCCCCGAGGACTTCAGCCCGTTTGTATCCAAAGGTGTTTTGGGGCGAGGCCCCCTTCTTGCCGATTTGAAAGGCGAAATACGCGATCAATATGGCAGCGGAGTCACTGAAATTATGGACGGCGTCAGAGATCAGGGCCATGCTGTGGGAATAGATCCCGCCCAGGATCTGGACGGACGGGATCAGCAGATTGATGACCAGGGTGACCAGGAGCCGCGGCCCGGTAGTTTCTCTTTCATCAAATACATGCACCGGGCCTGAGTGATCATTCTGGTGAAGAGCCAAGGGCTCATCGCCAGCGGACCCTTGAGAGTCTATCCATTTTTCATTTTGTCCCATTTTTCTTCTTTGCGCATGATCTTCAATTCATCCTGTGTCATGAAATCTTCAAATATCCCCAACATCCTGGCAAGGTCTGCAAGCCTTTATTTCTTATTAAACATTCATGGCCCCAGGCAGCAGTCTTTAGACATAATTTTGCATTATAGTCCGACATTGTTAGCATTTATTTTCGTGTTGGATCCTTTTAATGCAAAGACGACCTCAGCCTTTTTAGTCTTAGCCCCTGTGTATTCCATTGCCTGCATCAATCCGTTTTCTGGGATACCGATTGTTGTTTTCATGATTCCAGGATACGATTTATTTGGATTCCTATCAAGGCAATAATTGAAGCAAATCCCAGGGCAAAGGGCATTATAATTATCGAAATATTCCCGTTCAGTTTCTTTAAATTTTTCATCAAACCCTACAGAGGAAGGTGCAACCAAGCAAATACTCCTGCCATCTTAAGCCCCATGTAAAACATAACTGCAATAAAAATGTATCTGAGCTGTTTGGCCGGGAGAACGTGGGCGGTGCTGGCGCCAATCACTGCCCAGGGAATGCTGACGCCGGCCAGAATGATCCATTGGTACCAGTTCAGATATCCCGTCGAATAGGGAGGCAGCCCTTGAACCCCCAATCCGTTGACCCAGTATGAGAGCGCCCCGCCAAAGGCCGTAAAGATCATAAGGGCTGTCGACGTGCCCACCGCCTGGTGCATCTTGAATTTAAGAAAGTATACCATGATGGGGATCATCAGGACGCCCCCGCCGATCCCTATGATGCCGGAGACGATGCCCAGTGGAATGCCCCATAAAATAAATGCGGTCACACTATCCGAGGGCTCATCTGTAATTTTAGGCGGTTTGGCCGTGAGCATTCTGAGGGCACCAAGGATGACGGCAATTCCAAAGGCGACCGTCAGGATCTTCCCTGGCAGGTGCGAGGCGATAAAGGCCCCGAAAAAGGCACCAACAGCGCCAGCGATGCCAAAGGTCACACCTGCCCTCCATCGGACAGCCCCTTTCTTGTGGTGCGTCATGGCGCCGCTAAAGGCCGTGGGAAGAACCACTAGGAGGTTGGTCCCGAAGGCGATGCGGATGGCGATGGTGGGGTCAACACCAATGGATTTCAAGGCCCAGAACTGTACCGGGACCATGATAAAACACCCCCCCACGCCCAAAAGACCGGAGGCAAATCCTACGCCCAGACCGGTAATCAACAATGCGATAATTTGTGCGCCATGCAGCTCCATTTTTCTTTTCCTTCCTGTTTTTATTTTTTAGATTTTAAAAATAAATATCATGAATCATATCCGGCAGAGGTTCGCCCTTCGAATACCAGCGAGACCTTCCAACATCTCCCTGATATCAGAGTCGTTTTCCAGACAATGCTTGAGATTCCCCCTCCAAGTCCCTCTATCGTGATAAGAGGAGTAGCTCCATCACTGCATGAGGGCGCGCATTCTCCTCTTTCTTCTGTGACGATCCCGGCGTATTTTTGTATAACCAGATCATGTATCTTATCTTTCTGATCTTCCATCACTATTACCGGAAATCCATCCCTTTATCTCATCCTTTGTAGGGATCTTCCCAACACTTTTAACCACGCCATCCACAATAACTGCCGGAGTGCCGAAGACACCATAACCGGCTATCTCCAGGGTGTTTGTAATTTTTGTGATATCCGCGTTTATCCCTGATTCACTTACCGCCTCTTCCACGTTCTTTTTGGTTGCTTCACATTTAGGGCATCCAGGGCCCAGTACCTTTATCTCCATGGTTTATTCCTCCAAAAGATTCCTGATCATTCCCGCAATATCGCGGGCATCCGCCTCATCCTTAATATTTAAAATATTGATCTCATCATTTTCTATGCTTATTATCTTGCCCCATTTATATAAGGTGGCTTCATTATTCTTGGAGTCATATCTGCAGTCCTCTATCACCTTATAATTATTCTTTAATTCAGGCCCTATTTCACGCAAAAGCCTGACAACAGCACGTGTTACCGGTCCGAAGCATCAGCCCTCCGGTCATCTTGTCCATTGTGATCTGATAGTCGTCAAATGCGGATTTTACAGAACCTCTTGTTTCCATTTACTTTCCCTTTCCTTTTGTTGCGTGGTTATTATCCTTTTAATTATTCATTCACCGCAAAGACGATATGATCTCGAAGAAATTAAAAAACTTTGTGTCCTTTGCGACTTTGCGGTTAAGTCTAACCCGCGATCCATCCATAACTCATACCCGCGATAGTGGAGAGTACGACTATGATACAACAGAATACCGCCGTCTTTTTAACGCCCATGACGCCTCCTATCACCAGCATATTTGGCAGTGACAGGGCAGGACCGGCAAGGAGCAAGGACAACGCCGGTCCTTTCCCCATGCCCGCACCGATAAGCCCCTGAAGAATAGGGACCTCGGTAAGGGTGGCAAAATACATAAGCGCCCCGGCCACGGAGGCAAAAAGATTCGCCCATAAGGAGTTCCCTCCGACCAGGTACTGTATATAATGTTCGGGGATCAGGGCAGGATGCCCCGGTCTCCCCAGTAGGAACCCGGCCACCAGGACCCCGGCGCCCAGCAGTGGAAATATCTGCTTCATGAAACCCCAGGTGGACTGGACCCAGGTTATCCTTTCTTCTCTCATAAACCAGCCTTTCAGCATTAATCCCAGGGTAATAAGAAGGGCGAGAGTGATATACCACTTCGTGGAAAAGATAAAGGGCCATATCCCTGTTGACCCCTCCGCCGGTTTTGCAAAGGCGGCGAAGATAAGGATCAGGACAAGAGTGATCATAAAAAGGGCTTCCTGCGCAAGAGTCCTGCCTTTCTCTCCTTCATCAGGGAGATATATCTGTCCTGTTGTCCGTTCGGCATCGTCTTTCCTGAAGAAAAAGGCCATGAGCAGGCCGGTAATTATAGCAAAGAAAACCGCCCCGACCGCGCGCGCAAGACCCAGTTGCCATCCGAGGATCCTGGCCGTCAAAACTATGGCCAGGACGTTAATGGCCGGACCGGAATAGAGAAAAGCCGTTGCCGGACCGATTCCCGCCCCCTGTGTATATATCCCGGCAAACAGAGGGAGCACCGTACAGGAGCAGACCGCCAGGACCGTGCCGGAGATCGAGGCCACGGAATAGGATAAGATCCTGCTTGCCTGGGCGCCGAAGTATTTCAGGACCGATGCTTGGGAGACAAAGACGGCAATAGCGCCGGCTATAAAAAACGCCGGAACAAGGCAAGTCAGGACGTGCTCACGCGCGTATTCCTGCAGCATCATGAATGCCTCGAGGCCGGATTGTCGAATGGCGGGACTCGACCACGGGACATAGTACGCGGCAAGGAAAGTGAGAGCGATGATGAGTATCTTTGTGCGTTCCTTAATCATAGATGTCCTTATATATTCTAATATTCTAATTTAGTAATTTAGAAAAAACAAAAAAATTTGGTTTTATTTTCTGCAGACCTCTTCACGCCGGACAAGGTGGACTCTTTCGATGAGCTCTCTCATCTCCGCCTCATCCTCCATCCAGTGCCTGAGATTACCCAGGAGACTCGCGACATAAGGCGATTTGCTTCCGTCCGTGAGGTGATAGTCCACCCAGAGCCCGTCTTTTTTAAAGTCCACAAGGCCGGCCTCTTCCAGGATTTTCAGGTTTTTGGAAACGGTCGGCTGGGATACCTGGAGGGCCTCACGCATCTCGCATACGCACATTGGCTTGTGCTGAAGCATCTTAACGATCTTGACACGGTTCGGGTCGGAAAGGGCCTTCATAATCTTGATGAAATCTTTCATAGATATCCGTTCAATAAATTCCTATTATGGAATATAGTATCTATGTGACGGACTGTCAAGATATTCTTTGGATCGCCTGAGTTTAACCCGCAAGATTTTTTATACGCAAAGAAAAATCTATATCAAAATCAATAATGTCTGGCTGGAATATTGCATAGAGATCGCAGTATGGAAAATCTTCTTTCGGTCGAACTCGTTCCTGGCTTGGTTATTCAGTGATGTCTTACGAGGCGTGGGGTATCTCAATTATTGTCAGGGCCGAATAAGGTTGAACAATCGAAAAGAATTACACACGATCTTCGAGGCGTAGGGGTTAAGAGCCAGAGGCCCGGCAAGCATCTTACGTAATTATCATGCTTCCAGGGTTTTCACCGATAGAAGGAGTTCCACATAATGAGATTTCGATAGCCGGATATTGAGTTATTGTTATTACGTCGGTTTATTGACAGTCATGTTAGCATCCTGTCGGATAACGTCCGATATTCTCACAGGAGATAAAAATGTTTATTCGAGTACAAAAAGCACCTGGTAATATGATTGGGGTATTTTTGACAGTTCTTATCCTGTTTTTAAATAATTCCGAATCTTTTGGAGCAGAGCCGACAACCGAGTATTTGGCATTCATGGAGATTGGCAATGTTTTTGCGGCAGCCAAGCACATGCAGGAAATAAAGGAAGCCCCTGCGTCCATAACTGTTATTTCAGAGGAGGATATAAGAAGATACGGGTTTCGCAATCTGGCCGATGTCCTGGATAATGTGATGAGCTTTTATACCTATTCCGATCGCAATTACACCTATATAGGGGCACGAGGTTTTGCACGTCTCGGGGACTACGGAAACAGGGTCTTGCAACTTGTGGACGGGCACATATGTAATGACAATATATACGGCTCATTCTTTTTAGATGAGATTCTGGGAATTGACATGGATCTCATTAAACGGATTGAAATCGTTCGGGGCCCTGGCTCGGCACTCTTTGGAAGCAACGCCCTTTTTGGGGTGATAAACATTATAACCAAAGACGGAAAGGATGCTGAGGGATTGTTCACTAGGGCCGAGGGAGGAAGTCATGATACATACAGGGGCGGACTCATGTACGGCAAAACATTTGAAAACGGCCTTGACCTTATTTTTTCTCTTTCACTTATGGACAGCGATGGGCAGGATATCTGTTTCAGGGAATTTGATAATTTTTCAAAATCAGGAGGATGGGTCATCGATGCCGACGGTGAAAGAGCACGGAGATTTTTTCTTAAGGCCTCATATCAGGAATTCACTTTTTTATCCGATATATCCTGGAGGGAAAAACATGTCCCCACAGCTGCTTATGGTACAATTTTTAATGACAACAGGTATAAGACTGCGGATGAACGCGGCTTTGCTGAGATCAAATGGTCGCGCCCTTTTACCGAAAACAGAGAAATCATGGCAAGGGCATACTTTGACTTCTATGATTATGACGGGGACTATCCATACAATTATTCTCCAATAACAATTAACAGGGATAAGGCGTCGGGACGGTGGGCAGGGACGGAGTTGAAATATTCTCTGGAAGCCCTTGATTCACATTCAATCAGTTTTGGCGGAGAGGCAATCCTCCATTATAGGGCAGACCAGGAGAATTTCGAAATGGAACCAGAGGAAAGCTATCTGGATGACAGGCGGTCATTTACAACATGGTCTGCCTTTTTACAGGATGAATGGAAGCTTTCGCCAAGCATTCGTTTAATTGGCGGCCTGCGTTACGACCGTTACAGCACATTCGGCCATCATGTCAGCCCCAGGGCCGCGATAATCGCTTTCCCTACAAAGGAGAGCACACTGAAAATCCTTTACGGGCGGGCCTTCCGCGCACCCAATGTATATGAACTTTATTACAATGACAGCAATGCTACCACCAAGGCCAATCCTTTTCTTGATCCTGAAATCCTGGATACCTATGAAATGATCTGGGAGCAGGAATGGAATCCCGGCATAAAGAGTTCAATTTCATGCTTTCAATATAAAATCAAAGATCTAATCTCAGAGACGGTAGATCCTAAAGACGGGCTTCTCCAGTTCAAGAACACGGAGCTGATTAAGAGCAGGGGGGTGGAAATCGGGCTTGAAGCAGACTGGCCTGATCTCGTCAGAGGTCATGTCAGCTTCACATACCAGGACACTGTTGATAAAAAAATTGACAGTCAGGTTGTCAACTCTCCCCATTATCTTATTAAATCAGGCGTTATTATACCTGTCTATAAGAACATGTTTTACCTTGGAGTTCAGTGCAGATATATGGGGGAGCGCCTGACGCGAAACTATATAAAGACTGATCATTCAATTACCGGCGACATAAACCTTTCTGCCAGAAATATAGTTGAAGGCCTGGATCTTTCCATAGGAGTCTTTAATCTCTTTGATGAAGAATATTCCGACCCTGTTTCATCATCACATACCCAGGACGCTATTGAACAGGACGGCAGGACATTCCTGTTCAAGGCTGGCTACAGGTTTTAATACAATATGATTAAAAGAGTCATATTACTCATAATTCTCATTTCGGTATTACGACCTGTCAATTCAGGGGCAGTTACTGTCCTCGCTATTAAAAGCAGAGACCTGGCCCAGTATGAGCTTGCCATTTCCGGATTCAAATCAGGATTTCAGGGACAGGAACTGAATTTGATCGTCATTGATAATCTGTCGGATAAGTCGCAAATTTTTTCAGCAATCGAGACAAAACGGCCGGACCTGATCCTGTGTCTTGGAAATGAGGCCCTTAACTATTCGATTTCAATAAAAGATATCCCCAAAGTTTTCTGTCTTGTAGCCAATCCAAAATCCTGTGTCTCTCATGACCGTGCTGATGTTTACGGTGTAACCATCAGTCTGCCCAGCCTTGTTCAATTCAGGATAATAGCAGGGGAACTCCCGGATGTTAAGCGAATAGGTGTCATCTATAATCCTGAGTTTAACCTGAAGCACATTGAAGAAGCCAGAAAAAGCGCGTCAGAATTGGACCTTGAGCTGGTATCCTGCCCGATTAGTTCCATAAAGGATGTTCCATCCGCCCTGAATTATCTGAAGGATAAGATTGATGTTTTGTGGTCTGTGTTTGACAGCACTGCCTACGGCCCGGAGACCGCAAGGTATGTATTGCTTTTTGCATTAAGAAAAGGCATCCCTTTTGTCGGATTTTCCCCCGAATTCACAAAGGCCGGCGCTATTATGGCCCTTTATGGTGATTATAAAGATATGGGTACACAGGCAGCACTGCTTGCCATGGATATACTTTCAAAAAAGAGCTCGCATAGTGCAGTACTCGATCCAAGACTTGTACGAATAGCAGTTAACAGGCGAGTCGCTGAAGCAATAGGAATCTCTTTTGACCCCGCCTTTTTGGAAAAAGTGGATCAGGAATTTTGAGAATACAAAGATATGGAAACCATAAAACAATCTAAATTTTCGCCAAAATTCGGTCTCAAGCATAAGTTGATTCTGGCAAGTATCTCCATTATATTTGGTATTGTTGCCATCCTCTCTGCATATTTTATTTCTATACAAAGAAAGCTTCTGCGAACGGAACTGTATAACAGGGCAACCTCCCTGACAAAAAACTTTTCCTATAATTGCGAATATCCCGTTCTCCTGGAAGATTTGCAGTCGCTGGAGCTTTTGACGGCAGGCATAATGAAGGAAGAAGGTATAGCCTTAGTTCAAATTCAGGCATCCGGAGGCAAAGTTTTAATAGACCGGACAAACCGCTTATCTGCTGAAAAAATGGAGCAGGAATTCTGTTCTTCTGCTTGGGAAACCACGGGACTCTCCCTGTTTGAAAAAAATAATCTCCTACTGGCCTCCTTTCCCCTCTGGAAACCCTCTGATTTAGAACTTCATGTGATGGAGAATCCTTCAACAGGGAGGTCAGACAGCCCAATCGGCAGAGCAATTATAGGGTTTTCAATGGAAAAGACCAGAGAATTACTCATATCCTCGATTAGATCAACCATTATCATTTCCCTGGTGATCGGATTGACTGTAGTTTTTATTTCATTAATTATCGTAAGAAATTTTATACGACCCTTATCAGCGCTTGCAAGGGGCACAAGAGAAATATCGTCCGGCAATCTTTCCTACCGCGTGAAAATTCTCGGGAATGATGAATTGGGATATCTTGCTTTTTCCTTTAATGAAATGGCAAGTGAACTGGAAAACAATAGAAAGGAGATCGAGGAGTATAGCCATAATTTAGAACAAAAAGTCCTGAAAAGAACTGAAGAACTGCTGATAAGCGAGGGCGAATATAAAAGACTTTATCAGGAATCCAAAAGGGCTGAAGAGGTTTACCGGTCCCTTATTCATTCATCAGCCGATGCCATAATCATATATGATATGAAAGAACAGCTCAGATATATAAGCCCCGCATTTACACAGATTTTCGGGTGGACCTTTGAGGAATTAAAGGGAATCAGGATACCGTTTGTTCCTGAATCTGAGGAAAAGGCTTCCTCGATTATCATTAACGAAGTTTTAGAGAAGGGGACGCCATGCCATGGCTTTGAAACAAAACGCCTTACAAAGTACGGCCGCCTTCTGGACATCAGCATAAGCGCCTCCCGATTTAATGATTATGAGGGTAAACCAGAGGGAATGCTTGTTGTGCTGCGTGATATTTCCGAAAGAAAGGCGCTTGAAAACCAGCTCCTCCATGCGCATAAAATGGAGGCCGTAGGAACGCTGGCCGGAGGGATAGCTCATGATTTTAATAATATTCTGCAGGCTATCTCCGGTTATACCCAGATTCTTCTGATGGAAGCCAAATTGAGCGATTCCGACCATGCTAAATTGCATGGGATTGAAGAAGCGACCCAAAGGGCCGGGGACCTTGTCCAAAGACTGCAGATATTCAGCCATAAAATGGTACATGATCTCAGGCCGATTAATATTAACCACGAGATTTTGCAGGTATCAAAACTGCTCGAAAGAACCATCCCCCGGATGATAAGTATCAAGCACTATTTAACTGAGGACATTGGTCTTATCAATGGTGATTCGGTTCAGATCGGGCAGGTCATAATGAATTTGGGAATCAATGCAAGGGATTCCATGCCTGATGGCGGCGAACTGATTTTTGAAACCCGGAATGTTTACCTCGATGGTCTATACAGTAGGATGCATCCTGAAGTGAGCCCCGGGGATTATGTGATGTTGTGCGTTCGTGATACGGGTTATGGAATAAGCGACGAGATCCAGGGACATATATTCGAGCCATTTTTCACCACGAAAGAAGTGGGAAAGGGAACCGGCCTTGGTCTGGCAATGGTCTATGCCATTTTGAGGGGGCATGATGGGCATATTTATTGCTACAGTGAACCAGGTCAAGGGACATTCTTCAAGCTTTATTTCCCTTTATTAAAGAGAGGTATTCCGGAACCGGTGAAGAAAATAAGGGATGAAAGGATTATTGCCGGGAATGAAATAATATTGCTGGTGGATGATGAGGAAGCCATACTTAATATAGGAACTGATATCCTACAATTATACGGATACGGGGTAATTACCGCGGAAAACGGGGAAAAGGCCCTCGAATTATACAAAAGAGAACATCCTCAGCTGGTTATCCTCGACGTTAATATGCCGGGCATTGGAGGACATCAGTGCCTCAAGGAGCTTCTTGAGATTGATCCCCATGTGAAGGTTATTATTGCCAGCGGGTATTCAACAAATGATCTCATAAGAGAGGCTATACGCTCAGGCGCGGCAGGGTTCATTGGAAAGCCCTATCAGATCAGAGACATGCTGGCAAAGGTAAGGGAAATCCTGGATAAGGAGGCATGAGGGAGAATCCTTTAATAACTAAATCTATATGTCGGGGCGAAAAGTGATATTGATAAGGATATGGGTAAAATACGGATACAATATATCCGGTTAAGGATTTCGACGGATAAAGAATATCCAGAGAACCTGCTTAGTCCTACTATTTGGAATCAAACATTCAGTTTGTCGGATTTGAAAGCATAAGCGACAATAATTCCAATTATAAATCCCACAGCAAGGTTTGAGGCGATGGTAATCCCCAGGATCATCAAGGAAACAAACAGCTCCTTACGCTCCCTCATGTCTATCAAGGTCAAAGACAGTTGACCTCCGGCAAAAAGAAGCAATACACCCAGGATCGACATCGGCAGCAGATACAGAACCGAGAGCGCATGCGCTCCGAGGAGTATGGCCAGCGCCACGAATATAAGTCCGATCATGAGATTCGATCCGGCTGTCCGCGCTCCGAATCGGTAGTGTGCCGCCAGGCCTCCTGCGCCGTGGCAAAGCGGCATGCCGCCCACAAGAAAACTCAAAAAATTGGCAATCGCCATACTGATGCATGCGCTTCGATAGGATATCCTCTTTGAACTCTCGTCAAAATACTCTCCGGATAGGTCCACGTAAGCGATCACCGCGTTTCCAAGGGTCATGGGTATCTGAGGCAAGGCCAATATAAACAGCGCCAGGGCAAAGTCGGTTCCGGAAGGCAACCCGAAAGGCAGAATCCAGGGGAGGTTGATTCCGATCCTCAATTTATCGAGACCCTCATGGGTCCCAAGGACCAGCCCCACAACGATTCCCCCCAGTACAACCAGGAGTCCGGCCGGAAACCTGCGATTTTCAAGGAGCAGAAATGTAGCGACACCTCCGATTACACCGATGATTATACCGATTGGTACGGGTCCGAGATTTTGAAGCCCAAGGTAGGGTTCTGCGGCCTGCTTCAAGATCTGGAATTTTGAAGTGCCGATCATGAACTTGACACCTTCGGCCATGAGCAGAACCCCGGTAGAGAGTTGAACTCCCCTTACCACGGACTTTGGTACATACCGGCCTATGAAGGTTATGGCGCCTGTTACCCCTATGAGGAGAAAAAAGAGACCTACCAGGAGGCCCGAAGCCAGGATCTGGGTTGCTTCTATTCCCGTTGCGATGGCATAGGCGCCGATCACCTTCATGGGCTGGACCGGCACTGTAACCCCGAAGTAGATTCCAGAAGCAATATAGTAAAGGCCCACGGTGAGCAAAAGGCCACAGGGACTCAGTCCGTTGATAAGAATCATCCCAATCGCCAAGGGAAGAAGTGTCCCAAGGTCCCCAAGGGAACCGGCGAATTCTAACCGGTTAAATCTGTATTTTTTTGTTATTGTCCCGGCCATTTCATATGATCCATCGCTTCCGGATATTTCGCAGGCTGATGAGAAAAAGTCCTATGGAGAAAATGATCAGCATCGCGAAATCGATCAACATGGGCATCCTGTTGCCGATACTGAAGGCGCCGTGGAGTATATCTGCTCCGTAAGTCGGTGGAAGCACATAGGAAAGCGGCTGTAAAAAAACAGGCAGACGTTCGATGGGGAAGAACAACCCGCACAGGAATATCATGGGGAAGCGGAAAAAATTGGAAAAGGTCTGGGCTTCGAAGACTTCACTGACAGAGACGGCTATGAACAGTCCCAGGAAGGTGGAGGTCACTGCAAGGAGAAAAATAGCAGGAATAATGACGGTCCAGGGGGCTTGAGAAAGGTCTGCAAGAAAGGCCCCGATTATTATGGGGACAAAGGCATTGGCCGCGCCAAAGATAACCGCCCCCGAGGTCTTGGCCAGCATCAGGATTTCCAGGGGTATGGGCGCCAGCAGCAGCCGGTCAAAGGATCGACCTTTTTTCTCAAAGGTCACGGTTACCGACAGCATGGAGGTGGTTCCGAAGATAATGGAAACAACTACCACCCCCGGTAACATAGAAAAGATGCTTTCCAGGCCGCTGCCGGACTTTATAAAGAACATCCCTGTCCATGCAAGGGGGAAGATCAGACCCCAGCTGACATTTGGGGGTTTCAGGTAATAGGCCCGCATATCCTTGACAAGAATGTTCCAGAAGGCGATCCATCCTTTCATAAGCCCCCGCCCCCTTTCTTTTCTTTTTCCTTGCGCATGGCATCTGCTTCGATGCCTGTGATTTGCACGAAGACATCCTCCAGGGATAGCTGTATACGCCTAGCTTCATTGACCTCTGCTCCCTGATCTTCCAGAAAACGCACCAGGGGCCCGACGCGAACAGGCTCGCTCCCCTCGAACCGAATCAAACCACCTGTAACATCCTGAAAATTCAGTTTTGGAAAGGCTTCAACCAGCTCATCGTGAAGCACGGATTCTGAATTCGACACCGCAAGCTGCATCACATGCTTTTCCCGGACCGGCTGAATGAGATTAGATACCGTATCAATGCGAACAATTCTTCCCTTCACGATGAAGGCGATCCGGTCGCAGAGCCTTTCCGCCTCCTCAATATAATGGGTGGTCAGGAAGATGGTCGTTCCGGCCCTGTGCAGTTCAGAAATGAGCTGACGGATATGTCGGGCACTGGCCACATCGATGCCTGTAGTCGGTTCGTCCAGGAAGAGTATCGGCGGTTGGTGAATGATACCGGCGGCAATGGTAAGCTTGCGCTTCATCCCTTTAGAGTAGCCGGCAAATTTCCGGTCTGCCGCATCGGCAAGATCAAAATCCTCCAATAACTTGCCGGCACGTGATTCACGATCCGCTTTTTTTATTCCATACAATGCCGCGCAGAAGCACAGGTTGCCGAATCCCGTCAGCTCAGGATAAAGGTTGCTTTCGTCCGGGACTACTCCGATCAGGCGCTGGGCCGCCTTGGGATTTCCGGTACAATCGATACCGTTTATCTGGATAGTGCCCGTGTCCGGCCTGGCCAGGCCGGTGAGCATGTTAATGGTGGTGGTCTTTCCAGCGCCGTTCGGGCCGAGGAACCCGAAAAGTTCGCCCTGGAGCACCTCAAAGCTTGCATCCGCGACCGCCTGAACTCCATCGAATCGCTTGGCCAGCCCCTGCACAACGATAGAGTGGGGCGATTGTGGGTCCTCTTTCAGTGTCATCACATACCCTTCCTTCTGACAAAGATAAATAAAACAGTGCCTAGACCCTCATCGGCAGGGTTCTGTTATGAAGCTTCACAGCGATAACCCATAAGATAATAATAAAAGCGATAATAGCCGTAAAATCTATATAAAGAGGGAGATAATGCCGGTGTCCGATCGCATAGCGGGCGATATCGGTAAAATAAGTAAGTGGAGAGATGTAGCTGATCATTCTTGCGGCAGCCGGTAAGTTGCCAAGGGGGATAAAGACACCGCTTATGAATAAAAGCGGGACCTTTACGATGGTGCTCAGCATCTGTGTGGAATGGGGGCCGCTGACCGGGGCAACAGATAAAAGAAGAGCCATGGTGGCGAAACATATCGAACCAATGATAATGGCGAATATCAGCGCTATCGGGCTGGTGAAGGTAACCCCAAAAGCGATGGCGATGAGTATTGGCACAATGGAAATTATAACGCCCACAATGGCCGATGCTACCATATCGCCAAAAAGTATTGTCCACGTGTTTATCGGAGAAGAAATCAGTCTCTCCAGTGTCCTCTGAGCGGTCTCCCAGGGGAATGCCACCGGAGTGATTGCCGAACATGTAAAAAAAACGGAAACCCCGATAAGTCCCGGTATAAGTGATTCAACAGCCATTCCACGGCCGAAAGCGAAAGAACCGAACATTATGGCGGGCCAGAGCACACCCATCAGTACCACCGGAGGCTTGGAGTAGTAAATCATTATATCTTTTTTGATGATAGCCATGGATCTGATTAGCTGGTCCATAATCCTATTGATCATCTTTAGCCTCCCCTGTTAACATGACGAAGGCGTCCTCAAGGGACGGGGGATGAATATTTAAAATATTCATCTTTAACAATTCAGCCCTGCTGAAGTCGACGAGAGAGGACATCAATTCTCCTGTATCCTCGGTGTGCAATCTGAAACGGTTGGAAGATTGTTTCTTTTCATCCGTTTCGGCAGGTCTTGTCCGGGCCATGCCCGCCCCCTTTCTTCCCGGCATCACTCCACCTAGCATACCTGCTTTCATTATTCCTGGCCCCATTCCACCCATGGCGGACATTTCTTTCATACGCTCTGCCGTGTCTATTGCCTGCGAGCTTTCCACGTGTATTACTCCCGGAACCGCTTTTAATGCTTCGGCAGAGACAGCCATGTCAAAGGAAATGTCTACAATGATGACATTGCCGGCGGTTATTCTCAGGTTTTCAGGAGTACTGAGGGCTGCGATTCTTCCCTGATTAATGATGCCTACCCGGTCGCACATATCGGCGGCTTCGTTCATGTTATGGGTTGTAAGGAAAAAGGTTTTACCCTCTTTCTTGAACTGATTAAGCAGTCCTCTTATAAACCGGGTGCTATGGACGTCCAGCCCGCTGGTCGGCTCATCCAGGAATACTATTTCCGGATCGTTCATCAGCGCCACCGCCAGGAGCAGGCGCTTCCTCATTCCCATGGAGTATTCCCTGGCCCTGGAATCCTTTCTATCGTAAATTCCAAGCTGCTTGAGAAGGTTTTCGGCTCTTGATTTCGCCTCCGGTGGAGGCACGCGATAAAGCTCCGCTGTGAGCATGAGGTTCCGCCAGGCAGTCAAATCCATATATACGTTGGACTGCTCTGGAACAACCCCTGATATCTGCTTGGCTTCGATGCTGCCAGCGGGAAAACCCATTACTGTCGCCTCGCCGCCGCTGGTGCTGATTATCCCGGTGAGCATGCGGATGGTAGTTGTCTTGCCGGCTCCGTTCGGTCCGAGGAATCCGAAGAACTCCCCCTTATGCACCTCAAAGCTGATATTGTCCACAGCAACAAATTCACCGTAACGTTTGGTTAAATTTTTAACCGTAATGGCGCTATTGTTTTTTATATGCTTCATAATTGAAGTATCCATCTGGACAAATACTCATAGAGCAAAGGTTCTTTATTTTTTTTCCTTCCTGGAAATATAGTGATGATTCTTTTCATCCCCGTGACATTCCTTGATCTGTTCAGGGGTGCACTCCCCGGGTTTCCCTTTCAGACGATCCGGCTGTTGGCAACAATCTTTACACATGGCTGATTCCCTCCTTTCCATATCATTTATGTTGATCTCATCCAAAACGGACCTGTGACAGGATATCTTGAAATCAGGCGCCTGATCGGTCCTCTTTATCAGATCTTCAGCGATTTGATAAATCGCGCTTTTATCGACGCTGTAATGGGTCCAGTATCCCCGTTTTTCCCCTCTAACCAGGCCGGCCTTCCTTAGTATTTGCAGGTGCTGGGACACGGCCGCTTTCGAGATCTTAAGGTGGCCCGCAAGGGCGCCCACGCAAAGGTCATGGGTCAGAAGAAGATTAATGATCCGAAAACGGGTCTCATCTGCCAGGGCCTTGAGAACTGGGATAGTGTCAACCATATTAAAATCCATTTAAGTATGAACTTAAATGGATTGTTGCATTTCTAATTTGATCTGTCAACAAAAATTCTGGCAGTATGTCGGTCAGAATCCCGACAATCTCCTCGGGGTTTGAGTTAACAGGATGCCATAAAAAAGATTCAGGCCGAGGAATGAAGAATTTTATAGAATGGCTTCGATATTCGATATAAGGTTCATGAAGTCGATCCGACTTTCCTGCTCATTATTTCTCTTTTCTACTTCTGAATATCGGGGACCAAAATAGAGATCGATCTTTATTCCTCTCCGGTTGCAAAACTTATCAAGCGAAGATTTGGTCATGCTTCCGATAAGAAAGGCGCCGGCCTTTGCCCCCCATTCAAAGTGCGGGCCGTCCCCCCCGCTGTCACCCATCAGAATGACCTTTCCGGGCGGTATGTCAAATGCTTTCATGACTTTCCGGGTATTGGCCGGCTTGTCCTGGATTTCCAGTAAATCATACCACTGGCAGGCCGTCTTTCGTTCCTCATCGTATTTTATCATCGGATGGGCCGATACGGCGGGTACCTCCGGCAGGATTCCTTTGTTGAATATCCGCTGGAAGTATCCCTGCATGCCTGTGGTGTTGATCATGAAAAGGATATTCTTTTTGCCGCACCACTCGATAAATTCAGGGACTCCCCGGTAGGTTTCGAAGCGGTTTTCCAGGTAGGCATCCATCTGTTCTTCCTTGATCATTCGGGGCAAAAGGGTAGCGATTCGCCGGATTGCCTCCAAGAGGGGAATACGGTTAGAGGTATAAGCCTTGAAGATCTTTTCGAGTTCCGGGTCGAGAGAAGGATAAGTGAAAGTAATAAAATCAAAAGGACCTGAAGGAGCAAGGCATTGATTCCAGTCGGAAGAGATAAGCGCACGGTATTTTCGATTCTTTGTTTTCATGCCAGATCTTTCCTATCCGGTTTGAGTCCAGACTTTAACAGAGAGGCAATCCGTTCAAGCACTGTAACCCTCTCAGGGGTATTCCCATGGCCGAATTGCAGTATCACCGGATCACCCTTATACCGGGGAACGATGTGAAGGTGAAAGTGGGGGACGGTCTGACCTGCTGCTGTTTCGTTGGATTGAATGAGGTTTATTCCTTCGGGGGATAGCGCCTCTTTGATTGCCTTTGCCACCATTATGGCGGCTGCCATCAGATGTGAACCCAAATCCGGGGGCATCTCATATAGATTCTCTATATGCCGTTTAGGGAGGATTAGCACATGACCTGGTGTGGCCGGGTACAGATCCATAATAGCCAACACCTCCCCATCCTCCAGCACCGACACATAATCCAGCTCATGCCTGCCCATCCTGCAGAAAGGGCAATCCTTTTTAGTAGTCCATTTCATTATTCTTGCCTCGACCTTTCCCTATCGCGACCTTTGGCACGGGGAGCCTAAAGGATAGGCTCCCCTTACTTTTCATTGGTGGAAAACTCCTTACTTCATAAAGAACGGTAGTGTCATTGCTAACAGCAATCCCAAAGCAAGGAAAAAAGTGAACCGGATTAACAGTTCAGTGGATTCTCAAACACGGCAGCCTTACCCAGTTCAATTTCTATTTCCAGCAGCCTGTTATATTTGGCCATGCGCTCACTGCGGCACAGAGACCCTGTCTTGATCTGCCCCCCGCCCATAGCGACGGCAAAGTCAGCGATGAATGAGTCTTCGGTTTCGCCCGAACGGTGGGAAATGACAAAACCCCAGCCGGCCTTTCGGCAGAGATTCACAGCCTCGATGGTTTCCGTGACAGTGCCGATCTGGTTCAGCTTGATCAGTACGGCGTTGGTCGTTTTCTCTTGAATGCCCCTTTCGATAAATCTGGTGTTGGTCACATAGATGTCATCTCCTACGATTTGAACCTTGCTGCCAAGTGACGCAGTTTGTTCTCGAAAGCCTTCCCAGTCATTTTCATCAAGGCCGTCCTCGATGGAAACGATGGGGTATTTTTCGACCCAGGATCGATAGAGATCCGTGATCTCAGAGCTGTTCTTCTTTCCCTGTCCTGATTTGCTCAAACTATAGATCCCTTGATCGAAGAAGGAGCTTGCCGCCGGGTCAAGGGCAATGGCGATATCTTTTCCAAGCGTGTAGCCTCCGGCCACGATTGCTTCAACGATAACCTCGCAGGCTTCGTCGTTGCTCTTAAGACTTGGCGCAAAACCGCCTTCATCGCCAACGCTCGTACTGTAACCTTTCTTTTTGAGAATTGACTTTAGAACATGGAAAGTTTCAGCGCCGTAGCGCAGGGCTTCAGCAAAGGTGGGCGCGCCTATCGGCATGACCATGAATTCCTGGAAATCCACGCTGTTATCGGCGTGCTTGCCGCCATTAAGTATGTTCATCATGGGTATGGGGACGCGGAAGGCTCCAGGACCTCCAAGGTAAAGGTACAGGGGCATTTCTGATGCCTTTGCCGCGGCGCGAGCCACGGCCATGGAAACACCGAGAACGGCATTGGCGCCCAGTTTTCCCTTGTTCGGGGTCCCGTCAAGATCAATCATTCTTCGATCGATTTCTGCCTGGCGGGATGGGTCCATTCCCACCACGAGCGGAGCAATCAAATCATTGACATTCTTGACAGCATTCAAGACCCCTTTTCCTCCGTAGCGTCCTTTGTCACCATCTCGCAGCTCAACCGCTTCATGCTCACCTGTTGAGGCTCCTGAGGGAACCGAGGCCGAGACACTCAGACCGTTATCCAGAGTCACAAAAACCCTGACGGTCGGGTTCCCTCGCGAATCCAGAATTTCCATAGCACG
>JAFGDF010000015.1 GCA_016932235.1 Deltaproteobacteria bacterium
AAGAGGGATCTTGATATTAACGGTGTCAATTGCGGGGAGGACGCACTTAAATGGCTGGAGAAGAATCCCACTGATGTAGTTGTGATGGACGTGAGAATGCCTGGAATGAATGGGATTCAGGTGCTGAGGCAGATAAAGGACAGGTATCCTTTGATAGAAGTTATCATGCTGACGGGACATGCAAGCACGGAGGTGGCTATCGAAGGCATGGAGATCGGCGCCTTTGATTATCTCATGAAGCCCATGGATATCGACGAACTTTTGTATAAAATTCAGGATGCCTATAAGAAAAAGAGTATTCAGGAAAGAAAAATAGCATACATGGAGGAGAGGATTAAGAAAGGAGGTTGATAACAGAGATGCATATTATTAGAGAGATCGGACGATTTATGATGATCGGCGCCATAGCCCATGCCCAGTGGGAACTTGATGTCTCAAAAAGGATTCTTGGTGATAAGAAAAGGATGATAATCCTTGGGCTGCTTACCATACCATGTATTCTGGGCGGGATTGCCTTTGCGGATCAGATGGCAGGAGCATTGCCGGATCTGCTTGGAGGGAAAAAGGCCTACAGCCCGGCTTTTTATTCAGTAGGGATCTTTATCGTTTCAATACTTATAGGACTTGGGGCCGGACTTATCACCGGTTGTATCGGGGCGGGAGGAGGCTTTATCATCGCTCCCGCATTGATGAGTGCGGGGATAAAGGGTATCCTGGCCGTGGGGACGGACCTGTTCCATATATTTGCGAAGGCCATAATGGGGAGCGTGATCCATCGTAGGCTCGGAAATGTTTCCGTGGCGCTTGCGGTAGTGTTTCTAATAGGATCCGGGGTCGGCGCTACCGTAGGGGGAATACTCAACCGTGTGCTGTATGAACTTAATCCCGTCCTGAGCGATGCATTTATCACAACGGTATACTCTCTGATGTTAGGATTTCTCGGCAGTTACGCCATGTTTGATTTTTTAAAGACAAGAAAGTCGAGTTCTTCGAGCGCAACCCAGGCAGGAGATGCACATGGTGGAAAATCCGAAGGCGCTGAACTCGGGAATCTTCCAAAGAGGATTCAGTCGGTCAGGGTACCACCAATGGTGACATTCGATCATGATTTCACGCCCGGAGGGAGGAGTATCTCCTGGATTTTCCTGGTGATGAGCGGGGCTGTTGTCGGTCTGGCAGCAGGTATTATGGGTGTGGGCGGGGGATTTTTGACTTTCCCCATTTTTGTATATGTTATGGGAGTGTCATCCATGACGACAGTGGGGACGGATATCTTTCAGATCGTTTTTACTGCCGGCTTTGCGGCCATCAGCCAGTATGCCGTTTATGGATTTATCTTCTATACACTTGCCATGGGCATGCTCCTGGGGTCCTTGATAGGAATTCAGATGGGAGCGATGGTTACCAAGGTCGTCCCAGGCATTACCATACGCGGGTTCTATGCAATGGCCGTTCTGGCCGGATTTGTCAACCGTATCTTCGCCCTGCCCGCGAAATTGGGAGATATGGAACTTATCCCCATATCAAAGGACACGGGAGCTGTTTTGGAAACTATAGGGATCTATGCCTTTTTTATCGTTATCGGCGGTTTTTCAGTGTGGGTAATCGGTACGTTTATCAAAAATCTGGGGACACTAAAGGGAAGGGAGGTGTTGTCATGATAGCGAAGAAAAAGAAATTTGCCGTCGGGTCGATCATGCTCCTGGTTTTTTTTGTTGTCCTGCTGATTATGTTCTCAAAGGTTTTTGGTAATAAAAACGGGTTGGAATACCTGGATGATCTCTATAACTCCATTTCAAAAGGGTCGGCATATTACATTCCTAAAGTAAAAACAGAAACAGATAAATATATGGGGATGAGAATTGAATTGTCCGTTGATATGGGGGACAGGGAGCAGGCCGAACAGGCGATTTCGATTTTTGAAAAAAGCGGTGCATCGGTTGTTGCCTCGGACAGCATCATCAGGGTCAAAGGTGACCTTGGAAAGATCCTTGAAAACTGTATTGAGGATGCGGACAGCATGTACAATAATGACGGGAATGCGGTTTCCCGAAAGTATGGTTACAATGAAAGGCAGGTACTATACAACTGGTGGTTAGCCTGTAATGAGATGGATAAGGACCTGAAAAGGCAAAAAAAGTTTGACGCGGCAAAAGTTGTCGATCTTATGAAAATGAAAGCCGTTGAGACTTCCTATAACTATTATAGGATTGAACCGCAAAAGATAACCGACCGCCTCGGGGTCGTCACATTTTCATTGATCTTCTATGTGGTCTATACGTTATGGTACGGGTTTGCTATTATGTATCTTCTTGAAGGATGGGGCCTGCGTTTGGAAGAGCATTGATCTGTCTTTTTTAAATTTTACAACAGAGGCTAAAAGCGAAAGACTCTTTAATTTGCTTTTAGCCTTTTTTCATTATAGCATAAGGATATGGGCGTTATAAAGAACGTATTTAAAGGCCTTTTTTCAAAAGAGAAAGGTCATGGGGAAACGAACATAGAAGAGCTTCGAGTTGCGTTTACGGCCAGGTATCACCACTTCAAGCTCCTCTTAAACGCCAATAGAAAGGCCCTGGAAATCATGTCTGAGATGGAGGAGGCCCTCAGAGGGACGGAACCTTTTGGAATGACATTTATAAGATCCCGTTGTACCGGGGTTTCAACAAATGTATGGCAGATAATATACAACCTAAATGAACTGGCACCCGGGAAATATAAAGTCCTCTATGGACGGTTCAAGGAAATACAGAGGGAAATCAATCCTTTTTTAAGACCTGTAATTCCAATTGAATCAGGCCCTCTTGTTGTTTCCCTTGAATCGGTTGACAGAGATCTAACCGATCTGGTGGGCGGCAAAATGGCGAAGCTCGGGGAGATCGGCTCGAAAATAGGTTTCACTATTCCGGATGGATTCGCGGTCACGTCCGTGGCATATCGGCGTTTTATGGAATATAATGATCTCCAAACGGAAATTAATCGCCTTATCCAGGCCACAGAAACCGAGGATTCCACATATCTTTACGAGGTGAGCAACTCCATCCAGCACCTGATTATGCAATCGCCCATTCCCCCTGATATTGAAAAGGCGATAAGGGAACATTATTCCATTTTAGAAGAGAAGGCAGGCAAAAATGTAAAGGTAGCCATGCGCAGCAGCGCTCTCGGAGAGGATATGCCGGGATCTTCTTTTGCAGGACAGTACCGGTCAGAGTTGAATGTAAGCTGTGAAAATATTTTTCAGGCTTACAAAGAGATTCTCGCCGGTAAATACAGCCCAACCGCCATGAATTACAGGATTGATCGTGGTTTGAGGGATGAAAGCGTCGCAATGTGTGTCGGATGCCTGGAGATGGTGGATGGAGTTAGCGGTGGCGTCACCTATTCAAGCAACCCTCTTGGCAATCTTGAAAAACATATTGTCGTCAGTTCGGTTTGGGGCCTTCCAAAACCTGTAGTGGATGGAAGCTCAACATCGGATCTCTATCTGGTTTCCAGGGAAAAGCCCATGAATATTCTCCGGAGTATTATTTCGGAAAAGGATCAGAAATATGTATGTTATCCTGATGAGGGTATATGCAGAATGGATATTACCGGTGATATAGGTCGTCTTCCCTCTTTGACTGAAGAACAGGTTGTTGAAGTGGCGGGCATGGCACTTGAATTGGAAGAATATTACGGGATGCCCCAGGATATTGAGTGGGCCATAACAGAGGAGGGTATTATTACTATTCTTCAATGCCGGCCCCTGATGCAGGCCACTATACAGGAAAGAGGCATTTCTAAAGACATTACCATATCGGATTCTATTCCTGACCTAATGAAAGGAGGTTTTACCGCCTCCCCGGGCGCCGCATCAGGCCCAGTGTTTATTGTTAAAAAGGATGCGGATATCCTCCGGTTCCCGGAAGGCGCGGTTCTGGTCACCGATCAATCTTTGCCAAGATGGGCGGTCCTTTTGAATCGTGCGAGCGCCCTTGTAACGGCCAAGGGGGCGATCACGGGACATCTCGCGAATGTGGCAAGGGAGTATAATGTTCCAGCCATATTCGGTCTTGAAGGGGCAACGGAAAGATTGATTAATGATCAGATTATAACTGTTGATGCCGACGGCCGGTCTATCTATGAGGGGCATATCGATTCTCTGCTGATGAAAAAGTCCCGTCCAAGGAATCTTATGGAGGGCAGCCCGATATTTGAGGCCCTAAAAAATGCTTCACAATTCATCATTCCCCTGAACCTTCTCGATCCCGATTCCCCTGAATTTAAAGGAGAAAATTGTAAGACATTTCATGATATCACCCGTTTCTGTCATGAGAAGGTAGTAATTGAAATGTTCAAATTCGGGAAGGATCATCATTTTCCGGAGAGGTCCAGCAAACAGCTCTATATCAAGGTTCCCATGCAATGGTGGGTACTGAATCTTGACGATGGATTCAATAAGGAAGTGGAAGGAAAGTATGTCCGTATCGAAGATATCTCCTCCATCCCGATGCTTGCCCTGTGGGAAGGTATCACGGCCTTTCCATGGGAGGGGCCGCCTCCCGTTGACGGCAAGGGATTTATGTCAGTAATGTTCCAGGCAACCTCGAATCCGGCCCTGGTCACGGGTGTTCGCTCGAGATATGGGGATCGTAACTATTTCATTATCTCCAGAGACTATTGCAGCCTGAGTTCAAGGCTGGGATTTCATTTTTCGATTGTAGAGAGTGTTGTCAGTGAAAGAGTTCCTGAAAATTATATAAGCTATCAGTTTAAGGGCGGGGCGGCGGATGATGCCAGGAAGGCCAAACGCGTGGCCTTTATCAGGGAAATCCTGGAAGACTACGGGTTCAGGGTGGAGGTCACCAATGATCATCTTCTCGCTCATTTTGAGGGATTTGAACCGGAAATAATGAAGGAACGTCTCAAGATCCTCGGATACCTTGGTATTCATACAAGGCAACTGGATATGATTATGTCCAATGATTCTTCGGTTAGTTACTATAAAAACAAGATAATGAATGATATCAGGATACTTATCGGAGGATAAAATTGATCAAAGGCCTCTGAGTTTTTCATTTGTTTCCTGCCGTTTTTTGCAGTTGATGCAAAAAGTCGTTACAGGGCGTGCTTTCAGCCGTTCTTCTGATATCTCACCATTACACTCCTCACAGATGCCGTATGTGCCGTCCTGAATGCGATCCAGTGCCTCCTCTATTTTAATAATTAATTTACTGTCTCTTTCCTTCATATGGATATTATAATCCATATCGGATTCCTGGGTGGCCTGGTCTGTAAAATCGGTGTTTTGCTCGGCTTGATCCACAAATCTCGTATCTGATTCTCCTGAGTTCTTTTGTCGTATCTCATTCAGAAGGTCTGTCAGGAGTTTTTTGAAATATATTTTCTTTTTTTCCGTTAGCATCGGCAACTCCACTATTGATTTGTACCCGGAAAGAGTGGCTCTCTTTCCGGGTATATGGCTCCCTCTCTTAATACATATCTTCCGGGGGCATTTGCGGGACCGGTTTCTTTTTCTCCGGTTTTTCCGCTACCATGGCCTCGGTGGTCAAAAGCAGTCCGGCAACTGAGGCGGCATTTTGAATTGCGAAACGGGTGACCTTCGTGGGATCGATGATTCCCGACTTGACCAGATCCTCATATTCCCCGGTCTCGGCATTGAATCCGAAATTGCCCTTATTTTCCAGAACCTTTCGTACAATAATAGAGCCCTCAAAACCAGCATTGTTGGCTATCTGTCTGACGGGTTCTTCCAGGACCCTTTTAATTATATTGAGACCCGCTTGCTCTTCGCCTTCCAGTGTGACTTTTTCCAGGGCTTTAATGGTTCGAAGGAGGGCGACACCACCTCCCGGGACGATACCTTCTTCCACGGCGGCCCTTGTGGCGTTGAGCGCATCTTCCACTCTGGCCTTTCTTTCCTTCATTTCGGCCTCTGTAGCGGCACCGACGTTTATCACTGCAACGCCTCCGATCAATTTTGCCAACCGCTCCTGGAGCTTTTCACGATCATAGTCACTTGTTGTCTCTTCAATCTGTACACGAATCTGCTTAACACGGCCTTCCAGATC
>JAFGDF010000154.1 GCA_016932235.1 Deltaproteobacteria bacterium
CACTTTCTTGGTCATTGGATAAATAGAAGTCACAATTTCGCGGGAAACGATACCTGAGCAGTTGGGACCCATTACGCGAATATTGTTTTTCTTGGCTATATCGACGATTTGATCTTGATAGACCTTGCCTTCTCCGCCCATTTCAGCAAAACCTGCGGACTCAATAATTACGGCTTTCACACTTTTTTTAGCGCATTCCTCCATTGTCGCTACAGTTATCTTCGGAGTAGGCAGCGCTGTTACAACCAAATCAACATCACCGGGAATTTCTGTTATGGATCGATATACTTTGTATCCTAAAATCTCATCCGATTTCGGGTTGACAGGATAGACATCCCCGCTAAAATCGCTATCTGCTATATTTTTCATTATAACATAGCCCAGCTTCCCAGGAGTTCCACTAGCTCCTATAACGGCTACGGATTTCGGTTTGAAAAAAAGTTCAATCATGGCTAAATGTCCTTTCTATATCAAAAAACGTTGAAGTAACAACTGAAACAGAGACAGAGGGTGTTTCAGTCAAAAGATCGTGAGGGTATGTCATGCTTCATCAATAATAATTCTGGCATCAACAACGACAGCTCCGTCTTTGTAGGCAAAGACGGGGTTCATGTCGATTTCCTTTATTCCTTCTGTCTTTTCCAAGAAATCGGACAGTTTCAGCAGAATGTTTTGAACATATTCTTTATCAATCGGTTCACTGCCTCGGAAGCCTTCCAAGAGTTTTTTTCCTTTTATTTCATCCATCATTTCAGCTGCGTCATTCTTATCAAAAGGTACGATTCTGAACGCTACGTCCTTCAGTAATTCGACGAAGATGCCACCGAGTCCAAAAGCTACGACTGGCCCGAAACTGGCATCATTCACCATTCCAATCATAATTTCCACACCTGGTTTAGCCATTTGTTGAACCGAGACTCCCTCGATATGGGCATCTGATTTATATTTTTTACACGAAGCCATAATATCATCGTATGCCTGTTCGACAGCGGCTTTATCTTTTAAGTTAACTTTTACTCCGCCAGCATCACTTTTATGGCTGATATCCACAGATGAGACTTTTAAAACGACCGGATATCCTATTTTTTCGCACAAGGTTACGGCTTCTTCTTTTGTGGCTGCAAGCCTTGTGTCCGTACAGTTAATGCCTGCCTCACTTAAAATCTGTTTAGCCTCGATTTCAGTAAGGGTGGTCCTTTTTTCCTTTTTAGCCTTATTCAATATCTCGTTAGTGGTCATTGGTTCTCCTTTTGTAATTCACAATATTTAATACGATCATGATTAAATGCGTTATGCTTATATTATGAACGGCTCATCTCATGGATATATACATTTATATCCATTCATTTACTCCCCCGGAAAAGCCGGATTTGATTACAGTATTTGCCAGCAGAAATCTTCGATTACGGCTATGAAGCGGTCAAACCACCGTCAACGAAAATTGTCTGCCCTGTTATGAAGCTGGATGCTTCTGATGCAAGGAATACCGCGGTACCGGCCATGTCTTCGGGTTGCCCCAATCTTCCAAGAGGAATCAATGCCTCATATTTCTTTGCCAATTCCGGATTCTGCTGAATATGTATTGTCCCCGGAGTAATGACAAGTGAAGGGCCAATTGCATTGACGCGGACATTATATGGAGCCAGCTCTATGGCCAGACACTTGGTGATCATCTGCACTGAACCTTTTGTTGCTGCATATCCTGCATTGCCGCCGCCATAACCCCTTATTCCCCTTACAGATGAGAGGTTAATAATGCTTCCACGCTTCTTTTCCTTCATAACCCTTCCAACGTGCTTGCATGAGATCATTGTTCCTTTCACGTTCACGCTGAATATTTTATCCCAGTCTTCGATGGGAAATTCCAGTGCTTCCCTCTTGATATTTAGACCAAAGGCATTGACAAGGATATCAATGGTTCCGAACTTATCGACAACATCCTGAACCAGCTTGGACATACTATCTTCACTTGTTACATCCACTTGATGTCCCATTGCATCATTACCCGTAGCTGCTTTTATTTCTTCAACAAAACCATTCAAAACATCCATATCAATCATATCAGCAACCACGACTGTAGCGCCGTTTTGGCTCATTCCAAGGGATATTCCTCTGCCAATTCCGCCTGCACCTCCCATAACTAATGCTATCTTTCCATCCAGTTTAAACAGATCTGACATTTTTATTCTCCTTTTTATATAATAGTTTAATAAATGTTAAAATTTCTTCGAATCTAAAAAGGGCCTCCGCCTCTGAAAATAAATCAGGGGCTTACGATAATTACAAGCACCTCCGCGGGTTTTCCGTCGTTGATAACCATATCCCTTTCTTCTCCAGGTGCGATATATATCAGGTCACCCTGATTAAGCACATGCTTTTCATTCTTTCCGTTTACGGTAATTGATCCCTTAACTACATAATACACCCTCTCCTTCGATGAAGAGGACATCTCCGCCCCGCCGTTAGGCTGGAAATATGAGTAGAATACCGACGTCCTTTTTGACAGGGCTTCTGTTATCTTCTGAATGCCATACACGCCGAAATGCTTGGCCGCTTCATATGGTTTCCCCTCAGCATCCTTAACACTCTTCATGAAATCCTCCTGAAAATAAAAGTTGGCTTCTCTTTACTTTAAAAAACGAGGAATAAATAGCTCCGGGAGCCTTTAGTGTTTTTCCCGTCATGATCCCGGTGAGATCTCGATTTTATGGCCTTATGTCAGGCCGGATCAAGGACTATCTCGCCCAGGTTGACATCAGTCCCCGTCTTGACGTTAACCGCCCATGGTTTATATCCCCGGTGTTCGATCTTTATATGATATTCCTTATCAGATTCCAGACCCTCGAACTCAAAATCGCCGTAATTATCGGTCACAATATCTATCTCAGTATTGTTGCCTTTCAAAGCCACACTTACGTTTTCGGCACATTCGCCCATATTGTCACCTAGAACAACTTCTCCTGCAATAAACCTCTTCGGCAGGTTCATGTACATAACGTTCGTCTTTAGCCCATACTCGGGATGAAGCTGTTCAACTTTATCTGATGCAATCAGTTTCGAAACATTGCTTTCGGGATCTTCCAGATTCCCGAAAGTCAGGGCGCCTGTCGGGCATGCTTCAACGCATCTCGGCTCTTTCCAGCCCTGGTCAAGAAGGTGAGCGCATAAAGTGCATTTCTGTGGAATATTTTTTTCTTCATTCCAGAAAATAACACCATAGGGGCATGCTCTCACGATCTGCTTTTGACCGACCGCCTTTTCAGGGTCGATAATCACAATCCCATCAGGTCTCTTATAGACCGCGTTGTCTTTGGAAGCGGCAACACAGGGCGCGTCTTTACAGTGGAGACACGGAATAGGAATATATGAAAGCTTCACCTTTGGAAATTTTCCTTGTTCCTCATCAAGCACCCTCATCCAGAAATGCCCTTTGTAAGGCTGTGAAGCTGAGTATGAAGGGAAATCATTGCCGCAAAATTCATCTCGGCACGATAGAAAGCAGGAGTGACATCCTACACATTTATCAACATCTATTACCATTCCATATTTTGCCATATTTATACCTCCCATTTCGCTATTTCAATCAGGCAGGAATTAGGCGCCATGCCAGGGACATGCTTGCTTAACATCCGGCCCGGGACGAGCAGATTCACGCATCCTCCCCTGTCAGGTGATCCTGGTTTGCCCGGCTGAAGCGGATCATATTTGGCCGAGGATGTATAACTATGCACAATTCCAGGTTTGATTCGCTCTGTAACCTGGGCAATGCACAGGACTGTTCCACGGTCATTATATAATTTTACGATATCACCGTTCCTAATATTCCGCTCCACAGCATCTTTTGGGTGAATCTTCGCTGGCCACCATGCATAACCGTCCTTAATAACCCGGTGTGCCGTAATCTCATCAAGCCATGGCGTCTTTTTGTCATAATGAGTGTGAAACGAAAATCTCGGATGGGGAGAAACTAACTGGAGCGGATATTTTTTCGCAAGTTCCGATCTGTGGCCTTCCCAGCTTGGAATGTAATGAGGCATCACGGGACGCTCATCATCCTCAGGATAATGCGCCTTGAGGCTTTCTGACACAAACTCGATCTTGCCGCTGTATGTACCCAGCTCCTTGGCCTTTTCGGTATTTCTCTTTGGATTATAGAGGTCAGGGGTATCGCAGTCTCTCCCCTCGTAGTACCAGCGCAGGCATGGGGTCGGTTTATAATCATCCGGCAGGGGCACTAAAAAGTATCCCTTTTTATCGAATTCTTCCCAGGATATATACTTTGGCAGGTCGGAGATCTCATAAAATTTTTTCGCCCAGTCGATTTCCGTCTTTCCTTCAGTATATTCCTCTCCCATTCCGATCCTTTCAGCGATCATGGATAAAATCTGATAATCCGACTTGGATTCCCACAGAGGTTCAATGCACTTTTGCTGTCTGACCACGACCCTATTATTCGAACCGCAACCCGCATGGGTTGTGTATCCACCGCAAGCCCCGAATTCACCTAGATCATCTCGTTCAAGTTGAGTGCATGCAGGAAGTATAATATCGGCAAACATGGTTTCACTTTGATACCAGCAGTCCTGATTCACTACAAATTCCAGCTTGGGGCTCTGGTACATCCTGACCCATTTGTTTGTATCAAGCATAGTTCCAATAAAAGATCCGCCATAACGGTAAAACATTTTGACTTCCGAATATCCTTCCATTGGGTAAGTAAATTTTGTAAACTGCTGCTCAAGCGAGTTACCACAGAAGCCCTCTCCCTCCCACGATACAGGTGGATTCAATATGGCATCCGGTAACGTCAGCCTGTATAAACGCTGTTTGGTCGGATTTTGAAAAATCTTATCAGCCGCTTTTGTCATGGACATTCTTCCATCAGGATCGGCATATGCCGGAAACCAGACATCGGAATTGTAGGGGGCGCCCATTGTCGTTCCCCAGATATTAATCCCGGGTTTTCCAAGCCCCTGCATGGCGGGAAGAAGCACCATCATCCTTGCCCATTCCGTTGCATAGGCCTCTCGGCAGGCGCTTCCTTCTCCGCCTCTGGAGCCTCCCGAAAGGATTGTCCTCTTGGACGCCCATTCCCTGGCCAGTGCCCTTATTTTTCTCGCGGGGACATCACATTCGACTTCCGCCCATTCCGGGGTCTTTGGCTGGCCGTCATCTTCTCCCAGTATATGTTTTTTAAATTCATCAAAACCGATTGTCTTATCCTTTACATATTCCTTGTCATATGTGTCCTCGGTTATCCATACATAGGCTATGGCCATTGCCAGCGCGGTCCCTGTTCCCATCCTGAGGGGGATCCATTTACCGCCCATTGCCGCATTGGTATAGTTATAAAAAGGGTCAATGAATACCATTTTAACGCCCTTTTCTTTAAGCCACTGACGCCATATAGCCGATTCCTGGCCGGTATATGTACCACGGGTAGAGTCAGGATCATTAGACCAGTATACTATCATTTCAGTATTCTGCAAGGCGTCCGTGAGCATGTCGAAGGGCTCCGGCATGCCGAGCCTCCAGTAAAAGCCGTATGTGTGCGTGGATCCCCAGTGCCATCCCTCCCAGCTGTCAGGATTGTCCAGGATAGGGGTATAACCCAGCATATTAAAAAACCTTAAAAAAGGGCCCATCTTATATCCTACTATACCCCAGTTATGGTGAGATGATGTCAGGCCGGTAATTGCTGATGGACCATATTTATCTTTGATCCTTTTGATTTCACCAGCAACAATATCCAGGGCCTCATCCCAGCTTATTCTTTCATAACCTGATATGCCTCTTTTTTCCGGATTCCTTTCACCGTTCGGATCAAAATCGACTCTTTTATAGGGATATTTTATCCTGTCTTCAGAATACAGGCGCTGCCTTTCTCCATGAATATATGGCGAGAGGGTAAATTTTTTGGGTGAATGAAATTCCTTTCCATCCGCCTTTATAACCCATGGCGAAAAGTCCTTTTCATTGACCACTAAAGGCCGTATTCTGACGACCTTTCCGTCTTTCACATACACGGAAATTGGACCAGAATTGGTCATATTGGTAAAAACCTGTTCAGACATAAATCCTCCTCCTTTTTGAGGTTGTGAACATCAACTTGTAAAAATAAATTTTTTTTGATTAAACATCATCGGGATAATAAATAGATTCAGGCATAATGATCACATAGCAGATCCTAGCCAAATAGTCTGCTTTGACTTTTTTTGCAGTTCTATTGATATCGCTCATTCTGAAGATATAGAAACCTGAAAAAACCGGTTAATCCATATCCATCAAACACCGAATTTTTTAAATATTTTACGATGCGATATCTATACAAGGCCCTTCATAAATATTTCAAACAATTGTTTAATTGTCAAGGAATTATTTACCATGACACAACCGTAAAATCAGCCCTTTAAATAGACACTCAGATGTAAAATTTACCATGATTTTACATCTCTTATATTCCTTAAATAATCATTGCTTTTAAGTTCTGTTAAGCGCAAATCTGGCTTCTCCCGTAATAAGATAATCCCTTACCTGCTCGCTCGCGGCTCTTGCGACATTTATCTGGGCTTCTATTGTGGAGGCCCCTATATGAGGCGTGCAGATAAAGTTCTCGCATTCTAACAGACCGCAGGCCCCGGGCGGTTCGGTCGCAAATACATCCAGTGCGGCTCCCCCAAGCTTGCCGGAATTCAAGGCCTCGCAAAGGTCGTCTTCGTTCACAATACCACCACGCGCCGCACATATCAGATAAGCCCCGTCTCTCATTTTTGAAATGGACCTGGAATTGATAAGGTTTTCTGTCTCCTTCGTCTTTGGGATATGGATGCTTATATAATGGGCATTGCCCCATAATTCATCCAGATCATCCATAAGCTCTATTCCATTCTTCTCTGCAATCGATTTATCAATATAGGGATCATATGCAATAACAGTCATCCCCATTTTTTGAGCTGAATCCGCCACAATAGAACCAACATTGCCGATTCCTATCAGTGCCAGAACTTTTCCCTTAATCTCGGTCCCCATGAGAACCTTTTTTTCCCATTTGCATTCTTTAAGGCCCGCGGTACCTCGTGGAATGTGTCGACTCAGGGCTATCATCAGGCCTATTGTCAACTCGGCAACAGCATTGGAGTTTTGACCCGGAGTATTCATTACAACCACACCCTTTTCGGTCGCGGCCCGGATATCAATATTGTCAACTCCTGTCCCGGCTCGCGCGATAGCCTTCAATTTACCGGCAGCACCCAAGATCTCAGAAGTGACTTTTGTTGCAGAACGAACAACAAGCCCATCATAATCCCCGATAGTGGATTTAAGCTCATCAGGGGTCAATCCGGTCTTCACGTCCACTTCAATCCCGGCTTCTTTCAAGACCTCTGCAGCAACCTGCGACATAGAATCAGATATCAATACTTTCATAAAACCTCCTTTAACATTCCTGGGCCTGTTTTATCCAGAGTCCCATGTGACACTTATATTTTATACCACTATCACAAACCATGCTTCCTTCAGAAAATTCCTTACCATTCCAGTAGCATTTATCATTTTCCTCCCCCAGGATCCTGGTTTTTTCTCCTGAAAGAGAATCAGCTGTAACTGAATTTTTTTCACCGAATTTCATGGGTTCAACCCTTATTATCTCATCATTCATGTATTCGCGCCCCCTTTCCTTATTCTATGTTTTCCATTAATAGCTCCTCAAGCATTTTTTGATCCTCCTCGGCCAATTCCACCATACATACGCCAATTCCAAAAACTTTATTATCGGCATCAAGGCCGTAAAAATCAGACCAAACAACCTCGCCTGTAAAAGCTATTCCTTCGCTGTTTGGAGGAAAAACAGATATTCGAATTCTTTCGTTCATATACAAAGGGTGTTCGCAACAAATCTGAATTCCATCAATCGAAATATTCTTTGACTCACCATCAATAACAAGATCATCCTTGAAAATTTTAAGAGGCCATACGGCTTCTACTCTGGGATTCTTTCGTCTTTCATCATTGTTCATTTTGGCAGCTCCTTTATCCTTGAACGGACTCCAGCCGTCCGTCGGACTTTACCCTGTAAACCGCTAGTAAATTAGAGAAGGTTTTTCTAATGCTTTCCTTATTTCTTAATTCTTTACCTTTTGAGAGATGGAGAAAATAATAGGATATATGACACAGTATGTAATATTTATCAAGAGGCAAATAAACCATGCAGAACAGAGAATATCCACAATATAGAGTATATGATTTTTACCTTGACACAATGCTATTATTCATATAGCGTCCATGGAAAAAACAAGTTCTTATCGTCTCATCAAAATTATGCAGTCTATATTAACAGCAAAGGCAACTATTCACCCAACACATGAATCCGCCGGGCATCCGTAAGTGCTTTCACTCAATGCTGTCGCTTAAGTTCCTTCAAGCACCACTGGAAGCACGGTTCCTGTAGTGAGGCTTTAAAAGTGCTGTATAAAATCCAACAAAGTTTTATAGTTTATGTAAGGACGTTTGATGTTGTTTTCGCGCAGGACTAGCGCGTCCGCTTCTTATTGAATGACGATTTTTGATCAAGAAGTGCGATTTAAGACCATTGATGATGCCGAAGATTTTTTCTTCTGGCTGAGTCGATGAACTGAAAATATTTGCATAGAAAAAACCGCCTGATAGCTCAGGGGTAATGCTGTTGGGGAGATTTGGTTTTTAACCGGAAACAAATTTTTAAGGAGAAAAAACATGGAAAAACGGATTTATTCAATATTTTTTAGCTGTATATGCTTGGTATTGAGTGTCGTTATGTTGTTTTTCTTGACGGTAAAAGACTTGATGGCGGCAGAAAACATCAACCTATCTTTTTCGAATTTCTTTCCATCCAACCATTTTGTAAATACCGAAGAAATACCGGCGTGGATTAAAGCAATTGAGAAAGCGACCAACGGTCAAGTAAAGATAACGGTATATTCAGGGGGCACAATGCTTACCGGACCTCAGACATATGACGGGGTTGTCAGCGGTATATGCGATATGGGTGTTATGCCGCCAAACTGGGCTCCCGGCAGATTTCCCGCCTGGGAGGTATTCGATCTGCCCGGTCTTTATATTCCCGATGCCAAATTTGCCGCCATCGTTACATGGGAAGCGACAAAAAAGCTCAAGGAACTTCAGTTACCGGATACCAAGTTACTCTTCCTCCATTCCACCGGTCCCGGCGCCATTTATTCCAAAAATCCGGTGCGCACCCCTAAAGACTTAAAGGGTATGCAGGTATATGCCACTTCCATCACAGCCGACATTGCCAAAGTACTTGGAGCCAGCCCGGTCGGCGGGGGACGTGGCGAGGTTTACATTATGCTTCAGAAAGGGACCCTTGATGGTGACATCTCAGGTCCACCCGAGGTTCTTTTGGGATATAAGGAAGCCGAAGTTATCAATTACATCACTCTCCAGACCGGGCAGCATGGGCTTCCTGGTTTTTATAACAAGACTCACTTCTTTTTCATGAACCTTGACTCCTGGAATTCATTACCAGCGGATATCCAGGAAAAATTTAATGCGGTGCATGATGAGATTGTTCCTTTAGCGGGCGAAATCTGGGCTTCTCACATGCAGGAAGGGTTGGATTTTGCCAAAGAATGCGGTGTTGAGTTTATCGAACTCTCAGCCGAAGAGGCTGCCGATTTTGTCAAGCCCGTTCTTTCCCTGGCTGACAAGTGGGCCTCAGATATGGAGAAAAAAGGTATTGCAGGAAAACGGATACTGGCTACTGTTAGAGATCTTTGTGATAACTATGGCAAATAATTGCATCCCCGTCTTGCCTCCCGGATGCAATATACTGGTAATTTCTCGAAGGAATCTTGCAGCACAGGGACGTAGTATGCGGAGACAAACGGGATCCTGTCCCTTATCATTGTTCATTGATTAAACTGTATGTATTTATGATCTCATTTTACGGTGTTGATAGATTTCTCTCGGTACCATCAAAATAAGCTGAAGGAAGACAGAACAATGTTATTATCCAAATTTGAAAATGGGATAAACCGATTCAGCCTCTGGTGCAATTGGATTTCATGCATCGCGGTACTGATTATGATGTGCATCGTATGCGCCAATGTTATTCTTCATTTCTTTGACATGCCCATTCTGGGCGCGCATGAGTATGTTACGCTGATTTCAACCGTCATTATTTCCTTTGGACTTGCACATACTGGAGTCATTAAAGGGCATGTGGCTGTCGACCTTGTTATGCGGCGTTTCTCAGAACGAACCCAGGCAATAGTCAGCAGCATTACCGGTATTGTGGCAATCATTATTTTTGCGATCATCATGTGGTGGATGGCGAAATATGGCTACAATAACTTCAAGTTAAATCTCGCGACGGAAACAATGGAAATCCCGATTTATCCGTTTATTTTCGTGATATCATTCGGCTTTTTAATATACTTAATTGTCCTTATTGTTGAATTTTTTAATTCCATAGTAATGGTGTTCAAGAAATGAGTGGATTTGAAATCGGCATTATTGGTGTCATTTTTCTGCTGCTGCTGATGATCCTGCGTATGCCCATCGCTTTCAGTATGTTAATCAGTGGTTTGGCAGGGCTTGCGTGGGTGCTGAATTCAAAAGCGGGCCTATCACAGACAGTCTTTAATCTTTGGTCAACTTTTTCATCTTACGACCTCAGTGTTGTACCTATGTTCGTATTAATGGGTTCGATCGCATTCTACGCAGGCATCAGTGGTCAACTGTTTAATACCACGCACAAGTTTTTCGGTCGTCAACCGGGCGGTCTTGCGCTGGCCACGATATTCGCATCAGCCGGATTTGCCGCCGTTTCCGGTTCTTCGAATGCATCGGCCGCTGCCATGGCAAAGGTAACCCTTCCGGAGATGAAAAAATTCAACTATAACGACGCTCTTGCGACCGGCTCGGTCGCGGCCGGTGGAACCTTGGGTATTCTGATTCCTCCCAGTGCGCTTTTTATCATTTACGGTGTCATGGTTCAGGTCTCAATTGGAAAGCTTTTTCTGGCCGGAATAGTGCCGGGATTATTACTCACAGTTCTCTATGCGATCGTAGTTGCCATTTTATGCTGGCGAAATCCGGATCTGGGACCGCCGGGGGACGCTTCTTCCTGGAGGGATAAGTTTGCTTCGCTATCCGGTTTGGTTGACATGATTGTCCTGTTTGGCTTGGTAATGGGTGGACTGTTCGCCGGCTGGTTTACGCCAACACAAGCAGGCGCCGTCGGTGCTGCAGGTGCCCTCGTTATCGGACTGATCAGGCGGAGCTTGAATTTAGATGGGCTAAAGAATTCGCTCCTTGATACGGTAAAAATATCGGTCATGCTTTATTTTATTGTGGCCGGTGCGCTTGTCTTCGGACGTTTTATGACGGCTACCCGGTTCTCATTCGAATTGGCCACCTGGATAACAAATCTGGCCATGCCGCCAGCAGCTGTCATGGGCATGTTGATTATCATTTACCTGATCGGCGGATGCTTTATGGACTCCCTGGCAATGGTGACCCTCACCATTCCTATTTTCTTTCCTATTGTTACGACGATGGGTTTTGATCCGATTTGGTTCGGGGTAATTATTGTATTGGTGGCTGAAATAGGCGTTATTACGCCGCCCGTTGGTGTTAATGTTTACGTGATCAAAGGGATCGCTCCGGAAATTCCTCTGGAAACAATCTTTAGAGGCATACTGCCATTTACCATTGCCGTCCTTGTTTGTATAGTGATCGTGCTGGCTTTCCCACAGCTTTCGCTTTTCCTGCCGGGATTGATCGGCTGATATGGTAATAATATATTTGGAGTAGATTAAAGTGAAATTTAAAGGATATCAAAGACCGGACGGCAGGGTCGGTATTAGAAACCATGTGCTGATTCTCCCGACGGTGGCATGCGCAAATGAAACCTGTCGGGTCATGGCCGATAAGCTGCCGGGTGCTGTCAGTTTTGTTAATCAGAATGGATGTGGCGAGGTTGAGATAAGCCGAAGAATTACCCAGCGTGTATTGGCAGGGTTTGCAGCCAATCCCAACATTTATGGAACGTTAATGGTCGGGTTGGGATGTGAGTTGAACCAGATGGACGAAATGTCAGCCCTGGTTCGGGAAAAGACTAACAAACCCCTTGAAACCCTGCTAATCCAGGAAGAGGGAGGGACAATCAATACCATTCGCAAAGGCACTAAAATAATCAGGGATATGCTGATAGAGGCATCTGCCTGCGAGCGGGAATCATTCGATCTGTCCCGCCTGATGGTTGCGCTCGAATGTGGCGGATCCGATTCAACCTCCGGTCTGGTTGCCAATCCGGCTGTCGGAAAGACTACCGATATCCTGATAGCGTCGGGCGCAACGGCCATTTTGAGCGAGACTGCGGAAATCGTCGGAGCTGAGCATCTATTGGCCGTGAGAGCGGCAGACCCTCAAACCAAAGAGAAGATATTCGACATTGTCGCCAAGCTCGAAACCAGCCTTGAGGCTGTGGGAGAAAATCTACGCTCCGCTCAGCCCTCCCCGGGTAACAAGAAGGGCGGATTATCAACCATAGAGGAAAAGTCTCTGGGATGCATCCACAAGGGCGGGAGCAGCCCGCTAATGGAGGTTTTAGATTATGCCTGCCCGCCGACCAGAAAAGGTCTGGTATTTATGGACACTGCCGGTTACGACGTGTTGTCGGTAACGGCTAAAGTGGCGGGTGGTTGCCAACTGGTGATATTTACCACAGGTCGGGGCAATCCGGTGGGAAATCCGATCGCACCGGTTGTAAAAGTAACGGCTAACCGGGACACATACATAAAAATGGAAGACAATATCGACATGGATCTCAGTAGCGGTCTGGATGGGTCAGCTACCATAGATCAACTCGGCCAGGAAATTCTAGAGGAGATACTTCGAATTGCCAATGGAAAAAAAACCAAGGCGGAGACTTTGGGATTCGGTTTTACCGAAACCGTCATGAAACGTGTGTGTGATTATGTTTAATAAAACAGATTACTAACCGGCGTGGTTAGGTAATTAGGGGAAAGTGGCTCATCAGAAAAAGTGAATTCTGCGATAAAAAACCAAGTCCTTCAGGCTTGGTTTTTTACCTCCGGAGGAGTAATAAATGAAAGTAGTTCAAATGGAAACGACAGCAGTATCATTGCCGATGCCTCATCGAGTTTTTTTCGGCAAGGAAAATCCACACATGACACCGGTGATCGTGGAACTAAAGACTGATGGTGGATTGGAAGGGTTTGGTATTGCCTATTGTATGAATGATTTTCAGGTAAACTCACTAAAAGCGAGTATTGATGATCTGGAGGAAGTGGTTATTGGGCAGGATATAACTCGCTGGGCTGCTAACTGGAAAGATCTTCACGCCGCCCTTAAACATACAGGACAATGGGGCGGTTACGGGCTGAACGCCATTGCGGCTATCGATACGGCTTTCTGGGACCTGCGGGCAAAGGCGTTAAATTTACCCCTGGCCCGATTACTGGGAGGATTTAGAGACCGGGTTCCAGCCTATGCCAGTAATTGGCTGTGGGGATTTTTAAGCATCGATGAATTGCAGGAAGAAGCCGAGTCCCTGGTCAAACAGGGACACCGGGCCATGAAGATGAAAATGGGCGGGAAGACACACAGAGAAAACGTCGCAAGATTCAGGGCGGTCCGGGAAGCCGTCGGAGAAGATATCGACATCATGGTTGAAGGGCACTGGTCATGGACGGTGCCGGAAGCGATCCGGATGGGACATGCCCTCGAACCCTACAATCCATACTGGCTGGAAGATCCTATTGGACTTCATCAGGGGGATATCTGCCTGGAAGATACGGCGGCCTTGGCTCAGATTAAGTCCGCAGTCGATGTGCCGGTGGCCGCTGGCGAGACTTTTTCAACCAAATATGGTTTCCGCCGTATGGTTGAAGATAAAGCTGTTGATATTGTAATTGTTGATGTGTTGAGGGCCGGAGGTATTACCGAGATGATGAAGATAGCAGCACTTATAGAAGCCTACAACCTGCCGCTTGTCAGCCACTGTCTCCACGATGTCTCGGTGCATATCATTGCGGGGCTTTCCAACGGCCACATGGTAGAGTATATGCCCTGGTGGGATGAAATCTACCAGGAGCCGCCACGGGTGATTGACGGGCACTTTGAAATATCTGAAAAACCAGGCCTGGGACTGGAGCTCGACCGAACGGTTATCAATAAATACAAACTGCGCTAGTTTATCTGGCGGTGAACTTCGGTGACAGGATGCTGACTTCAACCCTGAGGAAAAGAAACTCGCAGAGATAATCACTTACGCTACATCCATGGAGGCCGGTATCCCTACAGACTCAATACCTTAATGCCGGCGACGACCTGGGAGAAAACCATGTGACGGAACGCTCCATATTCAACTCGACCTGGCAACCGATAAGATTTACTGGTATTGTAATGTTTGTCACGATAAAGGCGTTATAAGCGGATGGCAAGGCCTGATTTGGGATATGTCGAATTATCCTATAACCTATTAATGCTTTTAGCTCCGATTCTGTTACAAACAGCCTGTAATAGATTAAAGAAAAAGCGGCGTTTGAGATTGCATTGAAACGCCGCTCTTATATGTTTTGCTAACAACTCCCTCCGTGACCTTTTGAAACATCCTCTGATTCAAGAATAAGCTTCAGGACTCATCGAAGAGATTTATTTTACGATCATGCGAGATCGAAGCGGTCAAGGTTCATTACCTTGTTCCATACCGCTATAAAATCGTGCACAAACTTATCCTGGGAGTCCTCACATCCGTAGACTTCCGCGATGGCCCGGAGCTGGGAGTTCGAACCGAAAATGAGATCAACACGGGTGCCGGTCCACCTGAGCTCACCCGTCGCCCGATCACTACCCTCGAACAGGTCTGCGTCTTCCGAGGTTGCCTTCCAAAGCGTGCTTATGTCGAGCAGGTTCACGAAGAAGTCATTGGTGAGCGTCCCAGGCCGCTTTGTGAAGACGCCGTGCGGGGACTGTCCGAAGTTGGCATTCAAGACACGCATGCCGCCGATGAGGACCGTCATCTCAGGAGCGGTCAGGGACAGCAGCTGCGCCCGATCAACCAGCAGCTCCTCTGTCGATACGGCGTATTTGGCCTTTTGGTAGTTGCGAAACCCGTCAGCCTTCGGTTCAAGTACGGCGAATGACACAACATCGGTTTGCTCCTGCGACGCATCCGTCCGTCCCGGGGTAAATGGAACAGTCACATCATGACCGGCATTCTTTGCAGCCTGCTCCACACCTGCGCAACCTGCGAGAACGATCAGATCGGCCAGCGACACCTTCTTTCCGCCGGACTGCGCTTTGTTGAATTCATTCTGGATGCCCTCAAGTATCTGCAGTACGTCCTTCAATTGAGCCGGCTGGTTGACCTCCCAGTCCTTCTGCGGCGCAAGACGGATGCGCGCCCCGTTAGCACCGCCCCGCTTGTCGGAGCCGCGGAACGTGGATGCCGACGCCCAGGCGGTCGATACCATCTGGGAGACAGAGAGCCCCGAGGCCAGGATCTTGCGCTTGAGATCGGCGATGTCCTTTTCATCTATCAGCTTGTGATCGACTGAGGGTACCGGGTCCTGCCAGATCAACTCCTCTTCCGGGACATCCGGACCGAGATAACGCGAGCGGGGACCCATGTCGCGGTGGGTCAGCTTGAACCACGCCCTGGCAAATGCGTCTGCGAACTCCTTTGGGTTCTTGTGGAAACGCTTCGCAATCGGTTTATAGATCGGATCCATCCTCAAAGAGAGGTCTGCTGTGGTCATTATGGTCGTGACCCGTTTTGAAGTATCATGAGCGGCCGGTGCGAGATCCTTTTCATCAGGATTGACCGGGACCCACTGGAACGCGCCGGCGGGGCTTTTCACCAGATTCCAATCATAGCCGAACAGCATGTCGAAATAGCCCATGTCCCATCTGGTCGGGTTCGGCGTCCAGGCACCCTCAATGCCGCTGCTGATGGTATCGCCTCCTTTGCCGCTTCCGTGACTGCTCTTCCAGCCAAGCCCCTGCTCCTCGATAGAGGCGGCCTCTGGTTCCGGACCGACCAGCGCAGGATCGCCCGCTCCGTGACACTTGCCGAATGTATGACCACCGGCAACGAGCGCGACGGTCTCCTCATCGTTCATTGCCATGCGCGCGAAGGTCTCTCGAACGTCGCGGCCGGAGGCGAGTGCATCTGGGTTGCCGTCCGGGCCTTCCGGGTTCACGTAGATGAGGCCCATCTGTACTGCAGCCAGAGGGTTTTCCAGATCACGGTCGCCGCTGTAACGGCTCTTGGGCTTTTCGCTTGTGGCCAGCCATTCCTCTTCGGACCCCCAGTATACGTCCTCCTCAGGCTCCCAGATATCCTCGCGTCCACCGCCGAAGCCGAAGGGTTTTAATCCCATCGACTCAATGGCGCAGTTGCCGGCGAGAATCATCAGGTCCGCCCAGGAGATCTTCCTGCCGTATTTCTTTTTTATCGGCCAGAGCAGACGGCGCGCCTTGTCCAGGTTCACGTTGTCGGGCCAGCTGTTGAGGGGCGCCAAGCGCTGATTGCCGGACCCCGCGCCCCCGCGGCCGTCGCCCTGGCGATAGGTGCCTGCGCTGTGCCACGCCATCCTGATGAAGAGCCCCCCATAGTGACCCCAGTCGGCCGGCCACCAGTCCTGGGAGTCGGTCATTAATGCAAAGAGGTCCTTCTTCACGGCCTCCAGGTCGAGTTTCTTGAATTCCTCGGCATAATTGAAGTCGTCTCCCATTGGGTTGCTCTTGTTCGAGTGTTGATGCAGAATCTTGAGGTTCAGCTGATTCGGCCACCAGTCGCGGTTCGACGTGCCTCTGCTGACAATGGATCCAATTACTGGGGTTTTGCTCTTTTCATTCATAATGTTTACTCCTTTCGTTCATTTGGTTATAGAATCGATATTAATGATATGATAACGATTCTCGATTATTCGCAATAAAATACATTAACTGTTTTCCATTGTCTCATTAAGCCTATCAGGCTTTTTAGTTCAGAAAAAAATTAGGATTGGTTGAAAAGCATCAATCGAAAATCATGGATGTCCTCCAGGTTTCCCGGACCTTTCCAACAAGATCCGGTCTTGGTTTTAAGGTCACCTATCCCGTTTTCCAGCCTGAAGGCCCGGCCTCGGTGCCCTCGCTGCTTCGAACAGGCTAAAAAGCCTGAAGCTGTCTTATGGATTCAGACACGTTTCTTCCCTCTGGAGGCGTAAGAACCTCGTATCCCTGAATCACCGCGTCATGGTCAATAATAAATAAATTCACATCACTTTACTATTCCTGACAATCCGGGCAAATACCAAAAAAATCAAGACGATGACTGCTTATCTGAAACCCTGTTTCTGAAGTCAACTCCTGTGTCACAATCTCAAGGCTTTCCAGGTCTGGGTCTATGATTTTCCTGCATTTTATACATATCACATGAGGATGCGGAAAGGGTTTGTTACCATCATATCTGTTGCTTCCGTCGGGAAAACCTATTTCCAGAACCTCATTGATCTGTTTGAGGACATGGATTGTCTTGTAAATAGTTGCAATGCTTGTGGTCGGAAACTCCCGCTTTACGGTTTCATATACCATTTCCACAGAGGGGTGGTTTTCGTCGGATACCAGTACCCTCAAAACCGCCATCCTTTGGGGCGTTATACGGAATTTATGCTCCCTAAGCTTTGAGACCATGTGATCCATTCGGCACTTTATATTTTCGGAAGTGGGAACTGATATAATCATTTTCTAAAAGAAATTATATATTAATAGATAATCATTATCAATAAATCTATATTTTAATAACTGAGCTTGTCAAGCATAAAAATTATTATCTTTGAAGAATATGATTGGCCATCCGGACATTTCCACACAGATCCAAAAAGCAATAAAAAACCGCCCCGAAGGACGGTCTTAAGTTATTGATTTTTCTGGTCGGGGCGAGAGGATTTGAACCTCCGACATCCTGCTCCCAAAGCAGGCGCGCTACCAGTCTGCGCCACGCCCCGTAAGCATATTAATGTATATTTTCCACCCAATAAAATCAAGCTAAATTCATTTTACGATTTTAGATTATTACCTTTTTATTGACTTTAATCCCAAGGGATATATAAATGGATATAAAATTTCGCGAGACATTTTGAGGTTATGATGGAAGACATTCAGAAGCACATGGACAACAGAAACATTGATATAGACCAGGTGGGGGTTAAAGGCATTCGCTACCCGATCACTGTCCTGGACAAGAGAAACGGCAAACAGCAGACCGTCGCCAAGATCAATATGTATGTGAATCTTCCCAGATATTACAAGGGAACCCACATGAGCAGGTTTGTGGAGATCCTTAACGAGCACAGCAACAGGATATCCCTACAAAACTTTACCGTTATCCTGGAAGAGATGAAAGAAAGGCTTGATGCTAAAAGCGCCCACATGGAGGTCACTTTTCCCTACTTCATAATGAAGAGGGCTCCAGTCTCAGGAAGTGAGGGGCTCATGGAATACAAATGCACATTCAAGGGATTGCTTAACAACAGTAGTGATATTATTACAACTATTTACGTCCCCATATCCACCCTCTGCCCGTGCTCAAAGGAGATAAGCGATTTTGGTGCCCATAATCAACGCGGGGAAGTAAAACTCCAGGTGAGGTTTAAAAAATTTATCTGGATTGAGGATCTTATACGCCTCGTAGAAGAATCGGCTTCAAGCGATGTATATTCTGTTCTCAAGCGAGAGGATGAAAAATATGTTACTGAACGGGCCTATCAGAATCCAAAGTTTGTGGAAGATATCGTAAGGGACATCGCTGAGAAGCTTAATCGGGATCCCAATATCACATGGTTCGCTGTTGAATCGGAGAATTATGAATCGATCCATAATCATAACGCCTATGCTTATATAGAAAAACATAAAATATAATCAATTTCGGAGGAATTTATGGCTGATGATTTAAAAAAGATGTACCGTACATTAATGGATGATCACTTTCCCGGCGAGGTAAAGATCTCCTTTGGAGATCAGGTGCTCATATATAAAAAAAGGACATGGAAAATCCCGGACAGCACCGGGGAGCTTATTGAAAAAGGCTTGAGATACGGCGAGAATCCCGGCCAGGAAGCCGCCCTTTACGAACTCGTCAACGGAAACCTTCTACTCGGGGATTGCCGTTTCATCGACCCGGGTAAAGGTATTGTTTCCTCGATAACCGAGGAAGATATGATACAGTCAGGCAAACATCCGGGCAAAACAAACCTCACGGATATGGACAATGCAATCAACATATTAAAGTACCTTTCAGAAAGGCCGGCAGCAGTGATCGTCAAGCACAACAATCCATGTGGGGTCGCTTACGGATCAACCGTTTCCGATGCCTATCATAAGGCAAACATGGGCGACAGGATAGCGGCATTCGGCGGCTGCGCGGTTTTTAACAGACCGGTGGACAGGGAAACGGCGGAGATGATCTCAAACAATTATCTCGAGGTGGTTGCAGCCCCTGATTATGAAGAAGGCACGATTCCAACCATTAAACAAAGGGCCAATCTCAGGATTGTAAAGATCAACAGAATAGGAGATCTTTCTTATTATTCAAGCGCGAGGTTCGTGGAGTTTAAAAGTCTTATCGACGGCGGGATTATTATCCAGCAATCGCCTCTGAACAGGATAAAATCCTCTGCTGACTTCACTCTGGCAAGTGCTGAACATAAAGGCGAGAAATATACAATCTCGCGCAAACCCTCCGAGACGGAACTGTCGGATATGCTTTTCGGCTGGCAGGTCGAGCAGGGAGTCACGTCAAACTCTGTTATTTATGTAAAAGACGGTGTTACCGTTGGTATAGGCACCGGAGAGCAGGACAGGGTGGGAGTAGCGGAAATCGCGATATTTAAGGCATACACAAAATACGCGGACAGGATATGCTACGAAAAACACGGGCTTCCCTATAAAGATCTGGAATTGGAGGTAAGAAAGGGGAAAAAGGACAAGGCTCTACTTGATGAAATCGATCATGAAAGAGACGAGGCTAAAGGCGGTCTCATCGGAGCGGCAATGATTTCTGATGCCTTTTTTCCTTTCAGGGACGGGGTGGATGTCGGCATTAAGGAGGGTATAAAGGCCATCGTACAGCCTGGAGGGTCCATGAGGGATTTTGAGGTGATACAGGCATGCAATGAGGCAGATCCTCCGGTGACCATGGTGTTTACAGGCCAGAGAGCGTTTAAACACTAATAAAATTACTTCGTAATTTTATATTAAGCTTCCCCTTCGGCAAAGCTTTTTTTCATCTTTTCATCACATCATGATATTGTTTAAAAGTTGCATATAAAATCATGCTGCTAGCAGCATGATTTTATAAGGAACTCCGCAACTCCGTTAATATCTTCAAGGCCGAATCGTGGAACACCCAGATCCAGATCATGATCAGAAACAAGCGCAAGCAACTTGTCATCGCCATTGCATAAAGGAGTGTCATGAACTTCCGGTCTGAAAATCTCCACCTTCGGCCTATTTTCGCGTTTGAATCCCTCAGTGAGGATTATATCCAGATCGTTGAAATAATAAAGGAGTTCATCGATCGAAAAATCATGGTCCACATCCATTACCATGCCTATCTTTTCCGATGAGGAAATTATTGTGGAAACTGATCCCGCCTTTTTATGTCTCCAGCTGTCCTTACCCGGTTTATCCATCTCAAAACCATGAACGTCATGCTTAATGGTGCCTACCCTCAGGCCCCTTCTCCTGAGTTCAGGTATCAATTTCTCAATAAAAGTGGTCTTTCCGGCACCTGACCTGCCTACGATTAAAATAACCGGCGTGTTTTTATGATCTTTCTTAAACCCACTCATAGTCTTCCCATCTTTTTTTCGATCGGCCCGTACTGTCACTTTTCATCAGCATTCTTTTTAAACATTGAATCGAATATCTTATCATCCTCTTTAACGCATTTTTTTTTAAGCAACCGGTACTTTTCCAGGAGTTTCTCTCCCTCTTTGGTCAGGCTTGACCCAAGCCGCCTGTCCGTATGGACAACCTTTTTCTTCAAGACCTTCTCCGTTGCCTTGATCCGCCCCCACACACCACGATAGGACATCTTCATTATCTTGGCCGTCTGGTTCAGGGAACCGGTTATCTGAATGTTCTCAAAAATTTCTCGCCTCCCCTCTCCCATAATAATGTTCCCTTTTTCATCCACGATCCAGTGTTTTGAACGCATCTCGAGAGTAGCCATTTCTTTTCTCCTTTGCGATTCATGTAAGCGCTAAGGAAAAGGGATAAAGACGTCCATATCGGCCCGGTTTACCCTATTTCCGTCCAAAAATCCCCGCTTCTTGAAGGATCATATCCTCCAAGTCCTTTTACTCTTTCCCGAAAAAAAGGAGACCTGATTGTGTCCAGGACCAGATTTATCTTCGGGTCATAAAGCATCTCGGAAGGAATAATCAGGTCATACTGTTCACGAACGAGCGGGATAAAATCAAGTTCCAGGGCCTTTGCAGCCGCATAGATGCCCATTCCGCAATCAGCTGCTCCGCTGAGCACATCAACCGCAACTGCCATATGCGTAAATTCATCATGCTCATAACCATTGATGTCTTCAGCCTTTATGCCGGCCTTATGAAGTTTATAGTCGAAAAGAACCCGGGTTCCTGATCCGGCCTGTCGGTTGACAAACCTGACGTCCTCTCTGGCAATATCACCGATGCCTTTTATTCCTTTTGGATTTCCTTTGGCCACAATAAATCCTTGATCTCTCTGGACAAGGTGAAATACGCTGACCTTGAGACCCCGCAGATACCGCTTGATATAAGAGATGTTATACTCGCCGCTTGCAGTGTCAAGAAGGTGAGACCCTGAAATATGGCAAACCCCTTTCCTGAGGGCCATCAGTCCCCCAAGGCTGCCCACATTTCCGGATGAGACCCTTATGTTGTTATCCCTTGATCGAACTTCATCGGCAAGAATATCGATAGTAATATCATGGCTTCCGATTATTGTAACCGTGTTTTGGATTTCA
>JAFGDF010000155.1 GCA_016932235.1 Deltaproteobacteria bacterium
ACCTTTTATACACAGTTCCGACTCCAGCCTGTGGGAAAGCACATAATCCGCGTATGCAGGGGAACGGCATGCCACGTAAGGGGATCCGGCCGGATATTGAAGCATGTCCAAACACAGCTCCGTGTGAACACGGGAGAGACAACCAGGGATCGCCTTTTCACGCTTGAGACCGTCGCATGCTTCGGCTCCTGCGCCCTGGCCCCGGTCGTGGTCGTCGATGATGAGGTGTACGGGCGTATGAACACATCAAAGGTTCAAAGGATTCTGGAGGATATAAAGGCGAAAGAAGGGAAATTCATGCTAAATAATCCGGTTCAAAAGAGTTTAGGAGGATAAGATGGATTACGCGTCCATAAAAGCCGATGCCGACAGGCAATATAAATCGTTTCAAAATTTATTACAGCCTGTTATCCAGATCGGGATGGGGACCTGCGGCAGGGCTGCCGGAGCGGAAAAGGTTCTTGCCGCCGTTGAAAAGTGCCTTAAGCGAATGCAGATCCTGGGGAGGGTGATGCATGTGGGTTGCATAGGAATGTGCTATATAGAGCCGATCATGGCCGTTAAAAAACCGGGGCGACCCTTTATCTACTACGGGGACCTCACACCGGAAAGAACAGAGCTAATCCTTGAAAGCTATCTTCTTAATGATGACCCTCTTGCCGGTCTGGCCACATGCACCTATGGTGAAGAACCGGTAGCCGGGATCCCGCGCTTCTCAGAACTTCCAATGATAAAACCCCAGGTGCGGATCGCACTTCGCAACTGCGGATTGATCGATCCGGAAAACATTCAACATTACATAGCCCATGGCGGATATGAAGGTCTCAATAAAGCGCTCCACATGGAACCCGAAGCCGTTGTTCGTGAGATAAAGGACTCCGGGCTTAGAGGCAGGGGCGGGGCCGGTTTTCCCACCGGTATTAAGTGGGAGTTCGCCGGAACGGCTTCGGGCAAAGAGAAGTATTTCATATGCAATGCGGATGAAGGAGACCCTGGAGCCTTTATGGACCGTTCCCTGCTGGAAGGTGACCCCCATTCGGTCCTGGAAGGCATGCTCATCGGTGCTTACGCGATAGGAGCCACCTCCGGCTATATCTATGTTCGGGCTGAATATCCTCTGGCCATTCAGCGTCTTAAGACGGCCATGAAACAGATGGAAGAAAAGGGTCTGCTCGGCAACAATATTTTGGAGAGCCCTTTTAGTTTTCACATAAAAATCAAGGAGGGGGCAGGCGCATTTGTCTGTGGTGAAGAGACCGCCATGATGGCATCCATCGAAGGAAATCGAGGTATGCCCCGCCCTCGCCCACCTTTCCCCGCCCAATCAGGTCTCCATGGAATGCCCACTAACATCAATAACGTGGAGACCCTGAGCAATGTATCGGCCATCCTGGCAAAAGGAGCAGAATGGTATGCGGGTTTCGGAACTGAAAAAAGCAGGGGAACGAAAAATTTTTCCCTGGCAGGCAATGTGAACCGAACAGGCCTCATAGAGGTCCCCATGGGAATCAAACTTGGGGAAATCATCTTTGATATAGGAGGCGGCGCGCCCAATGGGAAAAAGATAAAGGCGGTCCAGACCGGGGGACCGTCAGGGGGCTGTATACCAATAAGTCTGATGGACCTGCCTGTCGATTATGATTCCCTTGCCGAGGCCGGTTCCATAATGGGTTCCGGCGGAATGGTGGTTATGGATGAGGATACCTGCATGGTCGACATGGCCCGGTACTTTCTGCGGTTCACCCAATCGGAGTCATGCGGAAAATGTATGCCCTGTCGACTCGGAACAAAACAGATGCTGGATATCCTGGAGGATATATGCGGGGGACGGGGAAAGCCTGAAGATCTGGAACTCCTTAACAGACTGGGCAATGCTATCAGGAAAGGTGCCCTCTGCGGACTGGGCCAGACCGCTCCAAACCCTGTACAGACCACTATGCGTTATTTTTATTCGGAGTATGAGGCCCATATCAACGAGAAGCGATGCCCAGCAGTTGCCTGCGCAGATCTTTTTACGGCCCCGTGCCGGCATGCATGCCCAATCGGGATGGATATCCCCGCCTATATCGCCCTGGTTCGTCAGGGCCGGCTGGATGACGCCTATAAGGTCCTGTTACGCACCAACCCCTTCCCTTCCGTTTGCGGGAGAGTGTGTAACCATCCATGCCAATCCAAATGCAGGAGAGGCGCTCTTGATGAACCCGTTGCGATCAAGAATCTTAAACGATATATAACAGATCACGGAAACGCTCCGATAAAAATAGATATTTTAACCTCACGAGACAGGAATATCGCGATCATAGGAGCGGGACCGGCAGGCCTCACCGCAGCCCGGGATCTCCGTATATCCGGTTATGAGGTGACCGTTTATGAAGCTCTTCCGGAGGCCGGAGGCATGCTACGGTATGGTATCCCGGAATACAGGCTCCCCAAGGAGATCCTCAAGAAAGAGATTAAAGCGATTTTGGACCTTGGAATCAAATTCTATCCGGGGAGTAGAATAGGCATGGATATCCCATGGACAATGGTCCTGGATCAATATGATGCCGTATTTCTGGCCATCGGGGCACAACGTAGCGCAAAAATGGGAATCAAGGGAGAGGACTTAAAAGGCGTTCAGGGCGCCCTGGAATTTTTAAGGCAGGTCAATATATCCCATGATTATCCTGTAAAGGACCGCGTGGCCGTGGTGGGCGGAGGAAATTCAGCAATCGACGCCGCCCGTACGGCAAGGAGACTGGGAGCCAGCGATGTTCATATCCTTTATCGAAGGGAAATCAAGAATATGCCGGCGGAGGAATCGGAGATTCGTGGTGCTGAAGAGGAAGGAATCAATATTCATTCACTGATTTCCCCAATAGAAATAAAAGGTCCCGGTGGTATCGTGGAAGAGATCATCTGTCAGCGCATGGAACTCGGTGATTTTGACTCAAGCGGCCGCAGGCGTCCGGTTCCTGTTTACCGCGATGGCCTTTCCCTGAAGGCGGATCAGGTACTGATGGCCATAGGACAAGAAATCGAACTGCCTTTCAGAGGAGGTCCTAATACAACCCTGCAACTATCGGAAAAGGGCCTTATCATGGTTAGGAAAGGGACATATTCCAGCACCAGCGTTCCAAAGATATTTGTGGGCGGAGATGCGGCAACCGGTCCTGCGACGGTGGTCCTGGCCATCGCGGCCGGCCACAGAGCCGCCGGCGAGATACATAAGTTCCTCTCAGGCGACACTGAAGAGATAGCGCATATTCCGACCGGGGAAGAGGAGATCAGTATTCCAATGGAACTGGACGAGGAAGTCATGGAACAGCCTCAGGAAAAGATGCCTTTGCTGTCCATGAAGGATCGCATCAATGGATTCTCAGAGGTGGAGAGGGGGTACAGCGCTGAGCAGGCATTAAGGGAATCGTGCCGGTGTCTGCGATGTGATATCCAGATTGAAGATGATATCGAGGAGTCAGCAGTGCCGGATATTGCTTCCTCAAGGTGACACATGGAAAAGGAGGAAAAACAGTGAAAGCAGTCAATCTAACCATAAATAACCGGAAGGTCATTGCATCCGAAGGAATGACGGTTCTCGAAGCTGCCCTACAGGCTGGGATCTACATACCTCACCTTTGCTACGATCCGGACCTTCATCCCTATGGCGCATGCCGGCTCTGTATCGTGGAGATCGATGGCATGCGCGGATTCCCCACCTCCTGCACAACAGCCGTCCAGGAAGGCATGGTTGTCCGTACCGAGACAGAAGAGATACAGAACGTCCGGAGAACGATTGTCGAAATGGCTATTGCCGATCATCCTTACGAATGCCTTGTCTGTGACAAGAGCGATACATGCGATCTTTTAAAAGTGGCACGGTACGTGGGTCTCAACAAAAAACAAATGGAGGGACTACGCCCCGGCCTGCTCTCGCGGCCCATGGATACATCCAACCCCGCCTTTGATTATGATCCTAATAAATGCATCCTTTGCGGAAAGTGTGTCAGGGTCTGCCAAGAGATCGTTGGACTGGGAGCGATTGATTTTGCCTTTCGGGGCTACAACACCCGTATCAGTCCCTTTGCAGGCATACCCTGGGCACAGTCTGTCTGCCAGAGTTGCGGGGAGTGTGTGGAACGCTGTCCTACCGGCGCATTGATACCCAAGAACGTCATTGTTCCGGAAAAAGAGATCGAGACAACATGCCCTTACTGTGGAGTGGGCTGCTCAATCCTGTTAGGTATTCGTGCGGGTAAGATCGTGCGGGTCCGGGGCAATGAGAAGAGTCCTGTTAATCAGGGCGGCCTATGTGTAAAGGGCCGTTATGGACTGGATTTTGTCCATCATCCGGATCGCCTCACACGACCGCTGATTCGAAGAGAAGGAATCCCGAAAGATACGGAACTAAATGACATGTCTGAAATTTTTCGTGAGGCGGACTGGGATGAGGCCATGGACCTTGTGGCAAAAGGTATAGGAGGAAGTCTGGACAGGTATGGTCCTAATGCTACTGGAGTGCTAAGCTCCGCCAAATGCACCAATGAGGACAATTATGTCACCCAGAAATTTGCCAGGGCCGTACTGGGCACCAACAACGTGGATCATTGTGCCCGGCTCTGTCATGCCTCTACGGTTGCGGCGGCACTGGCAGCCTTTGGTGACGGCGCCATGAGCAATTCGATCGAAGACATAGAACACGCGGAAGTCCTTTTTGTAATAGGATCAAACACAACGGAATGCCATCCCATTATTGGGAGGAGGATTAAACGCGCTCTATCCGGAAATAACGCCAGATTGATTGTTGCGGATCCCCGTGCAATTGAATTAAGCGAGATGGCCGAGGTCCATTTAAATCATCTGCCCGGAACGGATGTGGCGCTCCTGAACGGCATTATGCGCGTTATTTTAAAAGAAGACCTTTATGATAAAGCATTTATCAATGATCGTTGCGAGGATTTTGATCCTTTTATGAAATCCCTGGAAACCTATACCCCGGAGATGGTGGAAGGGATCACTTCCGTGCCTCGCGATAAAATCTGTCAGGCCGCCAGGCTTTTTGGCCGGGCAAAGAGCGCCATTGTGCTTTACGGCATGGGTATCACCCAGCACACAACCGGAACGGATAATGTCAAATCTATCGCGAATCTGCTGATGTTAACCGGAAATTTGGGCAGGCAGGGAACAGGTTTCAGTCCGTTGCGGGGACAGAATAATGTTCAGGGAGCCTGTGATATGGGGGCTCTTCCCAATATCTATCCCGGATACCAGCGGGTGGATAATCCTGAAGCAAGGGCCAAATTTCAGGAGGCCTGGGGTTGTGAACTGAATCCAAAACCAGGACTCACCATGATAGAGATGTTTCTGGAAGCAGAGAGGGGGGGGCTCCGTGCCCTGTATGTTGTCGGAGAAAATCCCATGTTGAGTGAGGCGGATCTGAAGCACGCCAGAGAAGCCCTTGGCAAGTTGGATTTTCTGGTTGTCCAGGATATTTTTCTGACAGAAACGGCAATACTGGCTGACGTGGTATTGCCGGCAGCCGCCTTTGCTGAAAAAGACGGGACCTTCACAAACACTGAGCGTCGTGTTCAAACCGTTCGTAAAGCCATTGAGCCGCCCGGTGAGGCCGTGCCGGACTGGAAGATTATTTCAGATGTTTCCTGTCGCCTCGGTTACCCCATGACCTACGCATCAAGCGTCGAGATCCTGGATGAGATCTCACGACTCACGCCCATTTACGGCGGGATATCGAAAGATCGTTTATCGGCCGGCGGCCTTCAATGGCCCTGCTGGGATAAGGGGCATCCAGGGACCCGAACTCTGCATGAAGGCCGGTTTACCCGTGGGCGGGGGAAATTTCATGTAGTCATTGATACTCCACCCGCGGAACTCCCATCCAGGGAATATCCCATGCTCCTGACCACGGGCAGAATACTTGAGCATTGGCATACAGGTAGCATGAGCCATCGATCCCGTGTCCTTGAAGCCCTGGCTCCTGAAAGCAGCGTGGAAATAAGTCCTGTAGACGCTGCCCGGCTGGGCATAGAAGAAGGGGATATAATATCCTTGACTTCCAGAAGAGGTAAACTCAGGACAAAAGCGAAACATTCAAAAAGGATTAAACCGGGGCTGGCATTCATGCCGTTCCATTGGCGGGACGCGCCGGCGAATCTTTTAACAAATCCGGCAGTGGATCCTCTTGCAAAGATTCCCGAGTATAAGGTTTCCTCGGTCAAGGCGATCCTTGATGTCCTGGAAAGGGCGACAGAGGATAATGCCTTCCTCTCGGCATTGGCAAATAATCCCACGGGGGCATTGAAATCCTATGACCTCACTTCGGAGCATAGGGCGGCACTGGCGGCAGGCGATATCGAATCGATAGAGAAATGGATCGGGCCACTGGATAAACGCATTCAGGATTGGATGAGAGCCCGTCTTATTAAAGAGAACCTGTAATAACCTGACAGTGTATTTACTGCCCTTTGCGTTTTTTCATCTCCTCGGCGCGAAGATCCTTTCTCAAGACCTTGCCGACGGAGCTCTTGGGAAGTTCCTTCCTGAATTCTATTTCCACGGGAAGTTTATAAGTGGCCAGCTTTGTCTTGCAATACTCCATTAATTCCTCAACACTGGCCTCCTCCCCCTGTTTGAGCACTACAAAGACCTTGATGGATTCTCCTCTGGTTTCGTGGGGAATGCCTATGGCGCAGGCGTCTTCAATTTTCGGATACTCATAGAACACCTCGTCAATCTCTCTGGGGTATACGTTTAAACCTCCGGAAAGTACCATGTCTTTCAGGCGGTCCACGATATAAAAATATCCATCCTCGTCCATCCTGGCGATATCACCCGTATAAAGCCACCCGTTTCTCAGAACTTTTGCGGTTTCTTCGGGCATGTTCCAGTACCCTTTCATAACCTGGGGACCTTTTACTGTAAGCTCGCCTGTTTCTCCCACGGGCACTTCCCTGTCCTTATCTTCAATATCGACTATCCTGCATTCGGTATCCGGGACCGGCAGGCCGATGCTGCCCGGTTTTCGTTCCCCATCAAACGGATTAACATGTGTCACAGGGGAAGATTCCGTCATCCCGAACCCTTCTACTATTGTGGACCCGGTCTTTTCCTCAAATTTCTTCATGACCTCGATCGGCAGGGGTGCGCTCCCTGAAAAACAGCCCTTTATGCCGCGCATATCAATCGAATCGACTTTAGGATGATTAAGTATCCCGATAAACATGGTGGGCACAAGTGGAGCTAAAGTGGGACGATACTTTGTTATAGCCTCAACCAGCGGAGCGGGCTGGGGCTTGGGGATAAGGATATTTTCCCATGCCATGGCTATGCCGTAATTCATAGAGCAGGAAAGTCCGAATACGTGAAAAAACGGAAGAGCCCCGAAGTTTCTCTCTGATCCCCTTTTTTTCTTGAATCTGTGAAGCCATGTGATCAACTGCTGTACCTGTTTGCTAATATTGGCATGTGTAAGAATAACGCCTTTTGAGACACCTGTGGTGCCGCCCGTATATTGGAGCATGGCGATATCCTCAAAGGTTACCTCAATCTTTGGAGGATTGGGCCTGGACAGGGCGATAATTTCCTTCCATTTATAAACCTCCGGTGCATAGTCTACACGGGCGGCAAGGCCTTTCTTTCTCCCCACGAGAGGAAAGAGCCATTTTACGGGGAAAGGCAGATAATCTCCGATTGAGCCGTAGATAATCTGTTTTATCAGGGTCTTCGACCTGAGTTCTATCATCCTTTTTGCCACCAGATCAATTGTGATGAGGACCTTTGCTCCCGAATCGTTAAATTGATATTCAAGCTCCTTATCGGAACTCAGGGGGTTGCCCATAACTGTCACGGCACCCAGCTTCAGGGTTGCATAATATGCCGCGACACAGTGGATTATATTAGGCAGAAGTATTGCAACCCTCTCTCCTTTCTTTAACCCGAAATCCGTCAGGCATGTGGCAAGGCGATCGACCATATCTTTCAGCCGGCCGTAGGAAATACGATATCCCTGAAATGTAAGCGCGGTATTATTAGGGAATTCCTCAGCAGCTTTCTCAAGATAATCAGGCATACAGATTTCTTCATAGTCGATATTTTCCGGCACACCCTCGTCATATTTTTTGACCCAGACCTTGTCAGAGTAGTGAATTTCATTTGCCATACAATCCTCCGATAAAAATATAAAAAAGACTTCTATCCTACTTAGGCCTGCTCGGGGGCTCCTTGCCGGTTGCAGTAGCCCTTCCATCATGTATCTCGATATATCCCATATCAGTGAGGGCCTCTGATAATATTTGTAAAAGAACAGGTGTTAAGGGGGGTGAAATGTCATCCAACTCAAAATCCGTAAATCTTGAGAGGATCTCAGCCGTTTTAATTTCCGGCTCCGCCTCGATCTTTTCAAGTATGGATATGGATCTTCGGTAAAAGGGCAGACAATAATCACTATCGCTGAGATCTACGGCCTCACACCTGAACTGGGCCAGAGTGCGGGTATCAGTGCAGGCGAAACGGCCGCCCTTTACCTTTTCGGTCCTGGGCATTGTTGAAAACATGGTTTTCATATTCTCAGGAGCGTTTTCCGGCAGGGACTTCCTTGGATGGAATTCCTCACCGTCGTAGGCTTTCATATCAGGGTTCCTGACATCGAGACCCCTATATTTGTACATAATGTTTTCACCAAATCGATTTCCGGATAGATGGATGCCATGTACGACAGGCATCATCGTAGCAAAGAGCCCCGGACATATCCGCCCGGTAAAATAGACACCATCATAGTAGAACTCATCCCCTATCTTATAGTTGAAGTGACAGGGAAAAAGTTCTTCATCACCGTCAAATGAGACTAACCTGCATCTTACCTTGAACATGGGTTGCCGCCTCCATTATTTTTTTCATAAAATGTGTATATAGATAAAATATTTTCTTGACAAAAGGCAAGGAATTAAATATTTAATGCTCCGGCTTCGGCTTTTGCCAATAATTATTCATAGAAGGAAACTCATGAAAAATCAAAACGGACAGACCTATTATTATTATTTTGGAGGAAGAGGTCTGCCCGTGGATTGATTTTCTTAAATACTATTTGAAAAGGCCGCGGGAAGCAAATCCCGCGGCCTTTTTTTTTGCAAAATCAAAAGGAGGAAAAATAATGGAACTGAAAAAACATCAACCCATCACCATCACACCCCATCTATTTCAATTAGGGACAAAGAGCTTTCCGGCATACCTGTCCCTTGGAAAAGAAGGGATGATAATCGAAGGAGGCACAGGGCCTACTTCGGATATTATTGTTTCACAAATCGATTCCCTTGGTATTGATCCGGACAGGATAAAATATATCGCCCTGACCCATACCCATGCCGACCATATCGGGGCGGTCCCGCGTCTGAGAAAATTGTGGCCGCATATCAAGGTACTTGCAGGCCCTGTTGCTGCTAAATTCTTGAAACGGGAGACATTTGTAAAGGAATTCCTCCCGATGGATAAGATGATCGGCAGAATATGTCTGAGAAAAAAGGATATAACTACCATGCCGCCGATTCTTGATGAATATCGGTTTGAGGCGGATAGGGTTATTGAAGAAAATGACAGGATAGATCTGGGGGGAATTGTTTGGAAGGTCTTTCTGACCCCCGGGCATTCTCCATGTCACATATCTCTTTTCGAAGAGAATGAGAAAACATTGGCCATAGGGGATACTACCGGTTATTTCGATCCTGAATTTGACGTTTTCTGGCCTAACTACTTCCATTCAATGGAAATTTACTGCGAAAGCATATTAAAGATGATGACAATCTCTGCCAAGAGATTGCTCCTTAGCCATAACGGAGTTATTGAGGGAAACGTGAAACTGCATTTTGAAAAAGCGCTCAAGGCCACTAAAAATTATCATGAAGAGATATTGAACAAGCTGGATCATGGAAAAGGCAGGGAAGATCTTTGTAAGGAACATGCAGAGTGGGTCTGCAGCCTGGGGGCCCTTGCCTCCTATGAGGCGATATTTTCCCTCTGCCGCCTGCTGTTAAAAAGATCTCAGGATGCCCGGGGTGCACAATTCCTTGAATTACCGCGGGCCGAGGCCGCATAACATCTTCCTCTTTAACCCGATCCTCTCATCTGTCAATGGGAGAGATCGGGTTTACAAATCAAGATTTCTCATCCTATTATATGGCTGATAAAAATTGTACTGTTCACCATAGAAAACTTTTTTTTGACAACCTGCATTTCACAATAAAATATATCTGACATTAAAAGAGTGAAACCGTCTGATAAATGTAAACATTTTATTGGAACAAACTACTGGATGGAAAATTTTGATTTGCCACATTCGTAAATCATACAGGAACAACTCATCAGATGAAATATTTGTTGACACTGCTTCTTTTGTCGATATCCTTAGGTATAATGTCGAGGAAATACGGAAAATAAAGGTGATATCATGCAATATAGAACATTAGGCAAAACCGGGCTAAAGGTATCGGCCCTCGGTTTTGGATGTATGCGTCTTCCTGTGATTGATGGCGGCAGCGGCAACACCGGTTCTGATCCCAACAGGCCGATTAATGAAAGAGAGGCCGTGGAAATGTTTAATTACGCCATTGAACAGGGGATAAATTATTTTGATACAGCCTATATGTACCATGGGGGGCAGAGTGAGAAGCTCCTTGGTAAATCACTCGGAAAGAAACGTAAAAAAATAATGCTGACGACAAAACTGCCCGCAAGAATGGTTGAAAGACCCGAGGATTTTGAAAAATTCCTGGGCGAACAGCTCGGGAGGCTTAATACAGACTATCTCGATTTCTATCTATGTCACGGGTTAAGACGCCAATCATGGAAAAAAATAAGGGAATTCGGGATTCTCGACTTCCTTGACAGGATCATCTCCGAGGGCCGCGCGAGGCACGTGGGATTCTCTTTTCACGATGATACTGATACTTTTAAAGAGATCGTGGACAGCTATGACTGGTCTCTGGCCCAGATACAGTATAATTACTTTGACGAACACTATCAGGCAGGCAGAGAAGGGCTGGAGTATGCGCACGGTAAGGGTCTGGCTGTTGTAATAATGGAGCCCTTGAGGGGCGGGAAATTAACCGACACTATCCCGGATAGTGTCCGGAAGATATGGGATAGTATTGAAGGGGAAAATACCCCTGCCCAATGGGGTCTTAGATGGGTATGGAATCACAAAGGCGTCTCCACCGTATTAAGCGGAATGAGTAATATGAGTCAGCTTATAGAAAATGTCGATACCGCTGGGAAAAGCGCCAGCATTGGCTCAATGACACCTGACGAGCTTGATATTATTAAAAGGGTAAAAGACAGATACCAGGAATTACTTCAGGTTAATTGCACCCGTTGCGGATACTGTATGCCGTGCCCTAACGGGGTGGATATTCCAATGAATTTCACGGCATATAATGACTTTTTCCTGTTCAAAAATCCAGAGCGAAATATCATGCTCTACAACCGGCTCCTCTCCCCTGAACAAAAGGCCTCAAATTGCCTGGAATGCGGGGAATGTGAGGAAAAATGTCCTCAGGGAATAGAGATAATTAACGAACTTAAGAAGGTGGATCAAAAACTCGGCAGGAACTGATAAAGTCGGGGCGTCCTTCTAAAAAATAAGGAGAAGATGACATGGCATTTCCAAGTGTTTTCCCGACAGGGACAACCATATACGATCCCGATAAATGCTGGAACGGATATACCGTTTTTCAGGCCAGAGAGGCCGGGGCGGCCATTATCGATATGAATGGACAGGTACTCCAGATCTGGCAGGGGCTTCAGGGTTTTCCCAATAAATTGCTCCCGGGCGGTTATGTAATGGGTAGTACCGGTCTCCGTTCATCAAAACACGGGTATCAGGATCAGACGGATTTGGTGCAAGTGGACTGGGAAGGGAAAATCATCTGGCGTTTTGACCATCATGAGCTTATAAAAGATCCCGGGCAAGATCCCCGGTGGATGGCCAGACAGCATCACGACTATCAGAGAGAAGGCAATCCTGTGGGTTATTTCGTACCGGGGATGGAGCCGAAACCCCTGGAAGGGAATACTATCGTCCTATGTCATCGAAACCTTTACAATACTGAGATAAGTGACAAGCTCCTCCTTGATGATGTATTCCTGGAACTCGACTGGGAAGGGAATATCATCTGGGAATGGGTTTGCAGCCGGCACTTTGACGAATTTGAATTCAGCGAGGCAGCCAGGAATACGATGGCCCGCAACCCGAACTTCCTTGATATAGGAGTGGGATTCGGAGACTGGATGCACATCAATTCCATGTCCTTTTTAGGAAAGAACAAATGGTATGAATCCGGGGACGACCGTTTTCATCCTGACAATATCATTTTCAGCGGAAGGCAGACAAATATTATAGCCATTATAGAAAGGAAAAGCGGAAAGGTCGTGTGGAAAATCGGACCGGACTATGATATCAGGAGAGAGCTTCGCGATATAGGTTGGATCATTGGTCCTCACCACGCTCATATCATCCCCAAAGGCCTTCCCGGGGAAGGGAACCTTATGATATTTGATAACGGTGGCTTCGCAGGGTATGGTGTTCCTAATCCCGGTTCAAGTTCAGGTCTAAACTACGCCCTCAGGGATTACTCTCGAGTATTGGAAATTGATCCGATATCCCTTAAAGTAATCTGGCAGTACAGTCCTGCGGAAGCTGATTGCGCACCTCCGTCCAATTCCTATCTTTTTTATAGCCCCCTGGTCAGCTCAGCCCAGCGCCTTCCTAATGGAAATACCATGATAACGGTCGGTTGCGGTGGAATCATGATCGAGGTGACTCCCAAACATGAACTTGTATGGGAATATATCAGTCCCTATTATGCTGCTAATCGAAACACAAATCTTGTTTACAGGGCATACAGGGTACCCTATGACTGGGTGCCTCAATTAAAAAAGCCGGAAGAATCCCCTGTAGAACGTCTCGTTGTGTCAGAATATTCCTTAAACGGCCGCCCTCCAAAAGAAGTCGCCCGATTTACAGCAATTGAAGGAATCGCATCCTCCGAGACGGATTCACAATTTTGCGTACTGGAGGATAAAAATCAAACTGAAAGAGATAAATAAAACGCGAAGGAGAAAAAAATGAAAAAGATCAAAGATTTCATTCCAAGATGCGCCGATTGCAATATTGAAACTCCGATATGCCGCGGTACAGGCGGAAAAGGTCCGGCCTATTGTCCGACAGTCTACATGGAGGATGTCATAAAAGCGTCACTCTCGGAATATGAAAACCCGGGAGTCAAAACGTTCGCATTAAATGCCAGCATTCAGGAGGGAGAATGCTATGTCAACAGGGAAGCGGATAATCCTCATGCCAGGTTTGCGATTAAACCCAGAATACAGGAGACAATAGAATTCGCAAATAAGATGGGGTATAAACGACTGGGATTGGCCTTTTGCGGGGGATTGAAACACGAGGCAAAGATCGTGTCGGATATATTAAAGGAGCAGGGATTTGAAGTTGCTTCCGTTGTATGCAAGGCCGGAGGAACGCCAAAAGAACTTCTGGGCATAAATGAAGAGCAAAAGGTCGCACCTGGACAAGTTGAATCAATGTGCAGTCCCATTACCCAGGCAAGGTTACTAAATGCGGCAAATACTGAATTTAATATCCTTCTTGGGTTATGTGTAGGTCACGATTCCTTGATGATGCGCTATTCTGAGGCTCTATGCACGGTGCTGGTAGTCAAAGACAGGGTTACGGGTCACAATCCCCTTGCAGCTATTCAATTATATCGATCCTATTATAAAAAATTGATAGAAGAGAAATTCAAAAAAGGGGGTGATGTCATTGTATCTATAAATGACAACAAATAAATTCAAACTAACTAATATCGAGGCCTATGAAAAAAGAAGGCGGAAGATAATTCAAAGGGAATACATCCAGCAGGCCTGTGATTTCCTTGCCCAGGCCGAATCGGCGCTAAAGAGCGGGTATCTGTTTCGATTCAGGGATTTTGCAAGGTTCTCGGCTGTAAGGGCAATTAAAGCTATTTTCGTTTGGAACGATATCCATCCTCCAAGAGAAACTGATCTGCATTATCTCAGGGAATTGGCAAAAAAACTGGAGCCGAAATTGGAGAACTACTCCGGCTTTTTGGAGGATTTGAATAATTACTGTCCTGACAGGAATACCCCTTCCGAAAATCAAAGAAACACAGCTATTCTATCGGGCATGGTTGATTTTCTAAAGGATGTTAATACTTGGATTAATGCTGTTGGACGAAGATGATTTGACAATCAAATGTTGATAAGCTTATCATCTCTTTGCTTCTTCAGAGTCCAATGGAGTAAGGAAACATGAATACGATAAGGAGGATGGGAATGAGAAAATTTAAAATTGCATGTTTGCTGGTATTATTATTTATTTTGACTGCGTGCGCTGCACCTCAAACAAAAACTCAAAAAGGAGGCGCCTATGGGGCTGCCGGAGGTGCTGCGGCAGGAGCGATTATAGGACAGGTAATTGGTGGGGATACTGAAGCTACCCTGTGGGGAGCAGCGATTGGTGCGGCTATCGGCGGCTTGGGGGGCGCTGGAGTCGGTAAAATGATGGATAATCAGGAAAGGGAAATGCGGGATGTTTTAGCCGCTTCTGAAGCTGCCTCGATACGGAGGGAGGGAAACCTCCTTGCGTTAACTTTTAAAGGGGATGTTACTTTTGACACAAACTCCACGGTTGTTAAGCCTGGTCTTTATAGTGAGATTGACAGAGTTGCAGGTGTTCTTAGTCGGTATCCCGAAACCCTAATACGGGTTGAAGGCCATACGGATAGTGTCGGTACCGAAGAATACAATCTGGACCTTTCAATTAGGCGTGCAAACTCTGTAAGAGATCTTCTGGTTCAAAGAGGCATAAACGCCAGTCGCATTCAACCAGTCGGTTTTGGTGAGACAATGCCGGTTGCAAC
>JAFGDF010000156.1 GCA_016932235.1 Deltaproteobacteria bacterium
AAATCAGCCCATCGGCAACGCAAAAATTAGATGTCGTCTTGAAAAGATCGACAAAACCGGAAGCTATACCTAATTAAAGAAAGTTGATATCTATTTATCCATGCGAAGACTTATGAACGATACTAAATTATTATCCTTGACAGGTATCTATCCTTTGTTATACTAGCCACATTCCACATATATAAACGGCTTAATTCATATTCCAGCGAATTACTGCCAGATTATTTTATGGACCCATTATCAAGCAAGGAGTAATCCCATGGCTAAAAGCAAAAAAACCGGAAAAGATGAAAAAACTGAAAAGAAGAAATACTCCAGACGGGATTTTCTGACTATCGGAGGCGCGGTCGTTGCCGCGGATGTTTTGATCGCGACAACCCCCGCCGGTGTGGCTACCGCGGCTCCCGAGGAAGCCTCTTATCCCGCGTCCAAAGGGTACCTGGTTTATGACAGCAAGAAATGTATCGGCTGCACAACCTGCATGCTGAGCTGCTCATTGGTTCATTATGGGGAGCAGAGCCTATCATTATCCCGGATTCAGATTATACAGGACTCCTTCGGCAAATTCCCCGATGACATACAGATAGCTGTATGCCGGCAGTGTGTCACGCCCCCCTGTGTTATCAATTGTCCTGTAGGGGCCGCCTTTATCGACACCGAGAACGGCAATGTCCGAAGGATTGACCAGGAAAAATGCATCGGCTGCCAAAAGTGCCTTGAAATGTGCCCGCAGCAGCCCCACCGCGTTGTATGGAATCACTTCACGGGGAAATCCACTAAATGTGACCTCTGCATAGATACACCTTATTGGAATGAGAAGGGCGGTGTTAACGGCAAACAGGCATGCGTGGAGTCCTGCCCTATGAAAGCCATCAAGTTCGTTACAACCACTCCAGATCAAAAAGAGACGGAAGGATACGACGTGAATCTACGCAATGAGCACTGGCTGAATCTCGGTCTGGTTGAGAACAGCACAATCATACCACCAATGATGAAAAATATGCCAAGTAAAAAGATGCCACCAAAACCAAAGGCAGAGAGTTAGGAGGACGGATATGAAAGGCGGATATACAGGTAAGATATTAAGGGTAAATCTAACCGACAAATCGATCGGTACTATTCCAACTGAGCAGTATTTAGAATTCGGCGGCGGTCATGGAATGGGTTCTGCGATATTTTTTGATCTTGTCGGCGATCAATTGCCGTTTGAGGCATTTGATCCCAGAAATTTAATCATATTGATGGCATCCCCGTTTTCAGGGACCTCCACGCCCGCCTCAGGAAGGGTCGATGTTCAGGGGCTTTCTCCAATGCTTTATCCCATAGAATGGTTCGGACACAGCAACTTTGGAGGCCGCTTTACTGCCCAGCTGAAATTCGCCGGGTGGGACGGCATTGTTGTGGAAGGCGCTTCCGATAAACCTTGCTGGATTAACATTGTCGATGACAAGGTTACTATTGAGAGCGCTGAAGGAATATGGGGCATGGATACCTGGGACACCCAGGAGGAGATAGCCAGGCGCGTAATTCCCGGTCTCAAGCATGGTGAATGGGCGGAAGTGGGTGATGATGATTACACTACCCAGGTGCCTGCTGTGGTATGCTGCGGCCCTGCGGGCGAGACTAAAAGCCGTTTAGGCGCACTGCTTCAGGGAGCGGGATCACAGGCCGCGTTATGCGGTTTCGGCGGGGTCTTTGGTTCGAAAAATCTCAAGGCCATAAGCGCGATCGGTACGGGAACCGTACCCATTGCCGATCCGAAGGCATTTATGGATACCCGTTTGTGGTATCGTCAGTTCCAATGGGATGTTGATAATCCCCGCGAGGGGAATAGATTTATATCAGGGATGTACAGGGTATCGGCGGGCGCTCCAAGCGGCGGAAATGTTACCAACGGACAGATCCCTCTTGTTCCGGCCCGGGCTTCCGCCTGCGCGTCATGTACCAGGGGCTGCCGCATGCGGCTGGCAAGCTCAGACAGCAATGAGTCGGTCTGTGCCGGAACAATGGTTTTCGGAGGCTTTGGAGGAGGAGGAAATCTAAAGACCACCCGTAAAAACAACGACCTGATGCAAAAATACGGTTTTGGTCACTGGCAGCTTATGCCCACCAGGAGCTACCTGATGAATCTTTATCAGAGGGGTCTTGTGGGAAAAGGGAAAATGATAGAATGTGACCTCCCACTTGACCAGGCGAACTCTCCGACTTTTCCCGATGTATTAATGGAGGCCATGGCCACACGCAAGGGGATCGGTAATGACCTTGCTGAGGGTGCCGCGAGGTTTGCCAAAAAATACGGCCTTTATGAAGAGGACCTTAGCAAAGGCAGACTTCCCCTGACCTACTGGGGAACCGCGGACCATTACGACGCGAGGATTGAGGTGGAATGGGGCTACGGCTCTCTCCTGGGAGAACGCGATCTTATGCTGCATATGATGGCCAATTATCCCCTCCACTGGATGGCCTGGTCTGGAGATCCGTTTCTCACAGCAGAAGAAGCTGCCAGGCTTTACACAGAGGCCATGGTCCCCTACAATGGAGATGAATTCATGGCGGATTACAGTGAAAACCGAATATACACCGACAGCAAGGTTAAATCGGTTGCCTGGGTAAAGCATTATGAAAAATTCTGGATCGGGGCCGGCGGTTTTTGCGGCTGGCGATGGCCTATGTGCATAACCTGCACTACCGAAGACAGGAGGGGCGCAACCCCTGAGGCGGAACCGAGGTTCTGGAACGCGGTTACAGGTCAGAACCTCTCCTTTGCGGACGGTATGGAGATCGGTCACAAGATCTATACCCTGGACAGGTCTATATGGGTGTTGCAGGGCAGGCACAGAAACATGGAGGTATTTCCCGATTATATATATGAT
>JAFGDF010000157.1 GCA_016932235.1 Deltaproteobacteria bacterium
AAGTAATGAATAAGAAAGGGGGATTTTCCGATGGAAAACAGATACTCCAGACGTGAAGTATTGGGATTGGGACTGGGCGCTGCGGTTATCGGGGCTTACAGCCTCGCTAATGCCGCGCCTGTAAAAGAATCCATGCCCGGCCAACAGGAGGCTAATCAGATGACTACCTTGAGCGAATATAATAAATATGGGGAAGAACTGGAAAGGATTTTGCTGCTACGATCATCTCCTATAGCCGTAAAAATGCTGGAAAAGGAAGAAGACATACCGAAGGAGGCAATCAGACCAAAAAAGGATCGGGGATATCATATTGCCCAATGCCAGGCCTTTGCCATGTCCAGGCGGGAAGGAACTACAGTCGCCATGTTGAAGGAAGATCACTGGTGTCCCACCGCCGTCATGGCTTATGGGCTGGTGAAAAGGCCTGAATCCGTTGAAAAATGGTCCCATCCTTACGACGTCTTTGAGCACGGGAAATATATCGGCATTGTCACGGCGCCTTTAAAAAGCTCTACTTTTCTTCCTGACGTTGTGATTATATATGCCAGGCCCGCTCAGCTGCGGGGGCTCCTCCTATCGATGAAAATGGAGGATGTTCCTGAGGTAAAATGCCATTTTTTCCCGCCCTCCTGCGGCTGGTCCGTGGTCAATCCCATGAAAAGCGGCCAATACTGGGTTGTTATGCCTGATCCAGGCGAATACCAGCGGGCGCTTACCGAAGAAGGAGACCTGATGTTCTCTGTGCCGCAGGTCAAGATGCCGGCAATGATGGCGGGTTTGAGACAGAGTGAGCATGGACCTTTCTCATATCGTGAGCATCAGATGTTTATGCAAACGGATTTCCCGCTGCCCGATTTTTATAAGGAGATGTTTAAAAGCTGGGGCATGGATACGGAATAGCTTCCGTTCGTGTAGAGCGCCTTTCTCTCACCACAACATGCGAGTCTTAAGTTAACTTGACATACAAAGGCAGATTTTCTATATTCCGCTCATCAAAAAGCAAGGGAAGGATAGGATTTTAAAAATATGTTTTATTCCGATATGCCTGATCCGGCCAGCCCTTCTCCCCACCCAAGGGGTTGATCCATGAAAATAAAGACATACCAGAATACAATCGCAATCCTGTTCGCTTTAACCTGGGGGCTTGTGATTCTTGACAGACAGGCAATTACGTTTTTATTTCCCATATTAATGGAGACCTTCGGCCTGAACAATGCCCAAACCGGCAAGATCGTTCTGGTAACCGGATTAGGCTTCGTAATTTCATCCCTCTTCCTTACTCCTCTGTCGGACAGATCAGGCTTGAAAAAGTTGTGGCTGGTTCCCGTTATCATCTCTGCGGGAGTATTTTCAGGAGGCACCGCTTTTGCAGCCTCCTTAATGGCAATGTTTATCGTCCGCTTCCTGACGGGCTTTGCCGACGGCCCGGTGTATCCTTTGATGACCTCAATTCTTACTGTCCAGGGCGATCCTAAAAAATTCGCCTCCTATATCGGGCTCATGCAGTTTTCCATAGGTGTGATAGCGATGATCCTTGGCCCGACATTAACCATACAACTGGCGGTACATCTGAACTGGCATTACGCGTTTATATTTACCAGCCTGCCGACCGTAATAGTCGGGATCATTATCTGGTTTGTCCTTAAGGAGGTAAGGCCTGTTGAAGCGACGGCGGGAGGCATCAAGGCCCCGGAAGCGCCAGCAATTGACAACACCATGAAATGGAGAGACTTGCCCAGAATATTCGCATATCGAAACTGCGTGCTGTCCTATATCTCAAATGTCCTGGCCATGGTTGGTTTCTGGGGTGTAGTAAGTTTTGGTACAACATACTGGGTCAACGAGGGAGGGCTTACGCTTGAGCAGGCCGGCTACATGACCTCAATCTCCGGAGTTGTAGGTCTGGGATGGGCGCTTGTAATTCCCATGATACTGGATCGCATCGGCAGAAAACCCTCCACCGCAATATTAACGCTCTATAGTGTCATATCCATGTTCATCATATATCTCGACCATGGATGGCTCGCAAAAATGTCTTTTATCCTTGTAATCGGGTGCTATGGATTCCTTTCGGTTCTTTATGTGGCCATCATCTGCCAGGAATCTGTTCCGCCCGCGATTGCGGCAACCACTACCGCAATCGGTATGGCTATCGGAGAGCTTTTCGGCACAACGATAGCCCCAAGTATTCTAGGATCATTAGGTGACACGTATGGACTGAGAATAATCTTCCTGGTAGGCGGCATCACAACATTAATCGCATTTTTTATATCATTTGGCTTAATTGAAACCAGAAGGCCAAAAAGTGACTTGCATTCATTACAATAAGCTGATAAAGCAGGGCAGCAGTATTTATACATCTTGGCAATAAATTCATCTGTAAAAGTATTTATATCAGTAATATAGAGAACTTCGGGAAATAGATCGATCAACCTTCAAGGAGTCATGGGAATGGATGAAAACCTGACATCGGAACAGAAACGTGAAAAGAGGTTTGAGCAATGGCTTGATGCAAAACATATTGAATTTAAAAATCCGGAGGCTAAAAAGGCCTATCAACAGAGGATCACCAGGTTTATAAAGGTCATTAAGCTTGAAAAACCGGACAGGGTGCCGGTCATTCTGCCAGCCGGTTCATTCCCCTTGTATTATTATGGTATAACGCTGAAGGAGGCCATGCATGACAATGAGCTGCTGTGTAAAGCGTATCGGAAATTCCTCTCTGATTTTGAATCCGATACCTTCATGGGCCCAATGATGGTGCCATGCGCGAAGGCGTCGGAAATTATCGACACCCTGACCGTGAGATGGCCCGGCCATGGACTGCCGGACAACTCCTCAATGGCGCAGTTTGTCGAGAACGAATACATGAAGGCGGATGATTACGATCTGTTCCTTGAAGACCTTACGGATTTCTGTCTTCGCCGCTATTTGCCCCGCAACCTAGGGGCGCTGGCGCCCTTTGCCAATTTTCCGCCCACTCCCAGCATACTTGGTTTTGCCAATAAATTCCTCATGCCGGCCGTGATGCCTGAGGTCCGGGCCGCATATCAGGCTATTATCGATTATGGAAAGGAAATCGAGAAATGGATGCCCCCCCTTATGCAATTTGACAGGGAGGCAATAGCATCTGGATATCCATCATTTTTCGGTGGACAATCGCATGCCCCATTCGACATTATTGCGGATACCCTCCGCGGAACCAGGGGCATATTCACGGATATGTACCGTCAGCCGGAAAAGGTCCTTGCCGCGGTGGAAAAAGTGACTCAGATGAATATCACCTGTGGATTGGATGGGGCCAATATGTCAGGGGTACCTATTGTATTTTTTGCCTTACACAAAGGCGACGACACCTTCATGTCAAACAAACAATATGAGAAATTCTACTGGCCCACCTTCAGAAAGGTGATTATGGGATTGATCGAAGAAGGAGTAGTACCGCTGCTTTTTGCTGAAGGGAGATACAATAACCGTTTGGAAACCATTAAAGACCTTCCCAGGGG
>JAFGDF010000158.1 GCA_016932235.1 Deltaproteobacteria bacterium
AACGTTATCTCTAAAGACCGTGGCCTGGGACCATATGGCGCTATTTTCATTCATCGTGGTGGCCCAAAGGGCCATGAGTGTTTAACATGATGCCCACCCTTCTGCCTAATCTCCGGTATAACCTCATGTATGATCCACCTTTTAAAAGCCCTAGCTTCCGGTTTTCTGGAACTGAGAACCAGAGAGTAGAGTCCTGGCTCGTTGATGATAATTCGCCTTCCGGTATCACCACCACGACCGGATGATTGAAAGTCGGGAATAACGACCATCAATTTTTCATCAGGATCTAAGCCACTTACAGCATCTCTGCTGTTCTTAATATCCAAGATCTCGCACACCTCTTTAGCTACCCACCATAGGTTGCCCTGTATATCTGTTAATCTATACTAGCCTTCGGATATTGTGTGCCTGTTTCTGTAAAGGGCTATAAAACTCATCAGAGTTGACGATCTCACTCCATGGATGTAATCTGTCTGTTATCAAACCTTAATCAAGCAGTATTCAACATGATAGTGAAAATAATCTTAGTAATCCTTGGATTGACCTATGCAGCTTCTCCCTTCGACCTGGTGCCTGATTTCTTGATCGGACTTGGTTGGATTGACGATATCGCTGTCATTTTTCTTTTGTGGAAAGCCTACAAGTATTACATGAGAAGGAAATACGCTTATTCAAGAGAATATACACAGTCTTCCTCTAATAGTCATTCCGATTACAGACAACAAACAGAAAATGTATCCCATACAACAGACCCTTATGAAGTCCTTGGTGTTGGCAAAAAAGCTTCCCAAGATCAGATAAGGAGTGCATATAAGTCGCTTGCAGCAAAATATCACCCTGACAAAGTATCCCATCTAGGTGAGGAGTTCAAAGAGTTGGCAGAGCAGCGATTTAAGGAGATACAGGAGGCGTATCAGAAATTGAAGGTTAAAGGCTGAGGTACTTGGCATAAGCCAGGAAGATCTGCCAGTGGGCATAGGTTCCACCGTAGCGTCCAACCTGAGTTTGTATAACGTTTTCAATAAGATAAATATTGCTGTACCATTTCCTGTATTTTCTCTTCCGATAACTGGCTCAACTGTCTGTCTCCCTTCCGTAAAAATCTGAATAGTAATTGCACCTGCCCTGCTAATATTCTAGCTTTAGTCTTAGCTATGCCGATGTAACCAGTTTTGAGGCTGTACCTTAGCTCTTTTCTACCAATAAATCTATAAAGATCTGAAGGCACAACCATCCTGAAACAGTATGAATATGTGTTACGAACTAGGTAGCTAGGTGACGTATTGATAGGCATCTTCGGGTTATCTCCAGTTTCAGTTTGTGTAACAAGTTTGTGTAAGAACTGGAAAAAACCGAATGGCAAGCTATAGAAATAAAAAAACCTGCTTGAATTTCAGCAGGTTATGATTTTATTGGTGGAGGCGGGGAGAGTCGAACTCCCGTCCGAAAATATTCCGCTTAAGCATCTACATACTTATCCCGATAATAGAAGTTCGCTCCAGGTTCCCTACCGGGCAAGGTTGCCTGAGAGCTAACCCGTGTAAAAGTTTCGCCTTTTCGATCCATGGGTGTATCAAATCGGCTATCCTGCTGAGTCGACGCCCTGATTCATCTCGCAGGAAAGTTGAACAGGACGTTAGCCTTTATTTACGCGGCTAAAGCGTACGCGTAATCGTCTGCGTTTGTTTTTATTCCACCTGTTTACGAGGAAGGTGGAAACTCGGTATGCAGCTTAAACTTCTTTATCCCCGTCGAAACCGTTTCGCCCCCATTTATTCTTGAATTAATGACCAATAACTTAATTATAACAATCACCCGGACAATAGTCAATAATTACGTTTTCTTCCGGCCTGCTCCATCTCTCTTTTCATCTCTTTCTCTTTGAGAGTCCTTCTTTTATCCACCTTCTTTTTCCCTTTTGCAAGACCGATCTCAACTTTTGCCCAGCTGTCTGAAAAATAGGCTTTTAATGGTATCAGAGAATATCCCTTCTCCTTTGTTTTACCTATCAGCCGTTTTATCTCTCTTTTTGAAAAAAGTAATTTTCTTGTCCTCTTGGGATCAAGATCCATATAATGTGTATATGGATAGGGTGATATGTGCATGTTATACAGGAAAACCTCTCCGTTTTTAATTCTGGCATACCCGTCAACCAGGCTGGCGCGCCCTTCCCTGAGAGATTTTACCTCAGGGCCCAAAAGCACGAGACCCGCCTCTTGAACCTCGTCAATAAAGTATTCATGCGATGCTTTCCTGTTTTGACAAACAATTTTTTTACTCATCAATTTCCTAATTCAACATCCCGCTGATTGCGGTCTTCACGTATAGATCTTCTTCCTTCAGGTCTTCCAGCATCGGCCTGAACTTTTCCTCTATAAACATTCTTACTTCCTTTGCGGTGCTTAACCTCAGAATTTCTTGAAGATCTTTAACCGCCTCTTCCCTGTAAATGGACCTGATCACCTTCTTCAAAAGGGGAATCTTTAAAAGATTCATGCTTAGTTCGTCTATCCCGATCCCCAGCAGAATGGAAGCGCAAAAAGGATCTCCCGCCATTTCCCCGCAAAGAGAGACATCAATACCGGCATCTTTAGCGCTTTTCACAACCTGGTCTATCATCCTTATAACCGCAGGATGATATGGCTCATACATATAGGCCACATGTTCGTTTCCCCTGTCTATTGCCAGCGAATATTGAATAAGATCGTTCGTCCCTATACTGAAAAAATCAGCGTGCCTGGCAAGAAGATCCGCTACGATCACTGCCGATGGCACTTCAATCATGGCGCCTACCCTAATATTGCGATCATACTCCATTCCCTTTTTATCAAGTTCATCCATTACTTCGCTGAGTATTTCCTTGGCTGCAAGCAGTTCCTGGACTCCCGATATCATTGGAAACATCAGCCGGATTTTGCCAAAGGCGCTCGCCCTGAGTATTGCTCTTAACTGGCTTTTAAAAATTCCCGTTTCTTTCAGACATAGCCTTATGGCCCTCAACCCAAGGGCAGGATTTATCTGACCTGCCATATCCATGCGCGATGCAAATTTATCTCCTCCAAGATCCAATGTTCGTATTGTCACTATTTCAGGGGATACCATCTGCGCCACTTCCCTGTAATCCGTAAATAACTCCTCTTCATCAGGTACTCCTCTGCTCCTGATATAAAGAAATTCCGTCCTGTAAAGTCCCACACCCTCAGCGCCATACTCCTTTGCCGCGGAAATTTCCTCTATCAGTTCTATATTTGCCAGGATTGTTGTCTTATAACCATCTACGGTAACAGCCGGCAGGTGGCTTGACCTCAGGATGCTTGACCTGAATCTCTCAATCTTTTCTTGTTTTTTTCCATACGCTATGATGGTTTCATCATCCGGGTTTACTATAACTTCCCCTGTATAACCGTCCACTATGATGAGAACGCCATCTTCCACTGCTGATGTTATTGACTCCAGACCCACCACCGCTGGAATTTTCAAGGCCTGGGCCATAATAGCCGTATGGGAAGTTCGCCCTCCAACATCCGTTAGAAACCCTTTAACTTTTTCAGTATTCAGTTCACTGGTATCTCCCGGGGAAAGATCATGGGCCACGATTATGACACGCTCCTCTATTTCGGCAAGACTCTCCACTTTCTTTCCCGACAGGTTCCTCAAAATCCGATCTTCAACATTTTCCACATCCCTTATGCGGTCCCTTATGTACTCATAATCGATCTGCTCAAACAGGTGTCTTATGTTCTGTACCGACTTCCTCAAGGCCCATTCCGCGTTAATCTTCTCTTTCAATATAGTATTAATGGTGGATTCGGATATCATGCTGTCGTCCATGATCATCAGATGAGCGTCCAGGATAAAAGCATGGTCCTTGAGTTCTTCGGACATCCGGGCCTTCAGGGAAACGATCTGTTCCCTTGCGCTGTTAAGCGCCTCTTTAAACCTTTCCACTTCCCTTGCAACTTCGTCATCATTAATGAGATACTGATAAATAATAGTTTGTTTTGACCTGTCCACAAAACGGGCCTTCCCGATGATTATCCCCTGGGATACGGCAATGCCTTTCAGTCTGGTATTAAGGATTTCAGAATTATCAGTCATTTATTTTCGCCGAATTTTTCACCGAACAGTGTATCCAATTTCGCCATAAGCTCTTCCGCGTCCTCCCCGACAGCGCGTCCCTGAATCTCGGTGCCTTTTTGACAGGCAAGAGTAAGTATGGACAGGATACTCGATCCATCAACCTCGTAACCGTCCTTTTTGAAAAATAGTTTGGACTTATACTGACCGGCCAATTCCACAATTTTGGCAGCGGCCCGCCCGTGCAAACCCAGATCATTTATTATCTTGAATGTCTTAATCTGTTCTTGATCCATCTCAAACTATGCCCTTATTGAAAGATATCGCGGTTTTTTTCATTGATATATAATAAAATCATCGGACTTTTACTATTATTATTTTCAGTTCGGGGCAGCGGGCTCCGGCACAACCCGATTCAGGGTCCCCATTGTCTTCTTTATTGCAATACACTCCCTGTATACAGCCCTGTACGGAATGCCATTTTCATATGATAGCTGCTCAGCAATCTCTCTGCTGCTCTTATGTCCCCCAAGCAAAAGAGTCCTGACCTTTTTTTTCATTTTTTCATCCATGGTCTGTATATCCACGGGATTTTCATTCCCCGAAACGAGCAGGGTGATCTCACCTTTTATCTCTTTACCCGCCAGTTTTTTAAGAACTTGGCTTATATTTCCCCTGATAGCCTCTTCATAAATTTTTGTCAATTCCCTGAATATCTCAACATCTCGATTCCCTAAAATAGCTTCAACGTCTTTTATGAAAGGAAGGAGCCTTCGGGACGTTTCGTAAAAAATCATTGTCCTGGATTCTGATGTGAGCTCCTTCAACTGCTTCTTTCTCTTTCCAGGCCTGTTTGACAGGAACCCAAGGAAGAGGAACTCATCCGACCTCAATCCTGATATTGAAAGGGCCGTGATTAATGCGGATGGACCGGGAACAGGAATGACCTTTATGCCCTCTAAAACGGCTTCTTTTATCATAAATGAACCGGGGTCCGAGACAGCGGGTGTTCCTGCATTGCATACCAGGGCGATATTGCACCCTGATTTTAGCTTTCTAAGAAGTTCGGGCCCTTTTCTCAACCTGTTATGCTGGTTATAGCTCGTCACACTTGTGGTGATCCCGTAATGCCGGCACAACCCCTTTGTATGGCCGATGGTTTCAGCGGCAATCAGGTCCGATTCCTGCAGAGTTCTCAGCGCGCGCAGTGTAATGTCTTCCAGATTTCCAATGGGAGTAGAAACGATATAAAGACTGCCGGGTTTTTTTTCAAGGATACCGGCCTGTGTTGTTGTAGTCCTTTCTTTTTCCATAGTCTCGCAAATCTTGACAGCGGGCTGTCGAGCCAAGTCCGACAGGCTCCTAGCCGTAATCAAGTTCAAACGCATCAGTGATAACTTCTATCTCTTCAAATTCCCGATCAAGGTTTATGGCCACCACATCAAATCTTGATTTTACCCCGTAACAATCCTTTTCTTTCATGTATGCAAGAGCCGTCTTCGATATCTGCCTTATCTTCCTCTTATCAACCGCTTCTTTTGCGCGGGCGATCGAATTCCCCTTTCTTGTCTTTATCTCTATGAAAACAAGATACTCTCCATCTCTTGCTATCAGATCGATCTCACCCAGGGCGCACCGGTAGTTCTTTTCAACACATTTATATCCCAGTTTTTTAAGCCTTCTAAGGGCCATCTCCTCGCCGGTCTTTCCAAGCCTGATCCTCTCCTCCGTCACTTGGACTCGACCCCCTTAAAGGAAAATCTGTGGATAACGGTCGGTCCATACCTCAACAATGCCTTTCGATGCTCTTCTGTGCCATAGCCCTTGTTCTGTTGAAAAGCATACTGTGGAAATCTTTCATGATATGAATCCATTATTCTGTCACGATATACCTTGGCCATTATCGAAGCAGCGGAAATGCTCTGGCTCAATCGGTCGCCCTTCTTTATGCACTTTTGGGGGATAATGGTTGGAATCCTGTGGATCCCGTCAACCAGAATAAAATCAGGGGGCAGCTCAAGGGAAAGTACTGCACGCTTCATTGCCTCCAAAGAGGCATTCAGAATATTTATTTTATCAATCAAATTGCTGGAGACAACACCTATGCCCACGGCGGCAGCTTCCGCATTAATGACGGAAAAAGCCCGGTTCCTGGCTTTTTCCGTCATCATTTTCGAATCCTTTACACCCTCCAGTCTTATATCTTCCGGTATGATAACTGCGGCTGCCACTACCGGTCCGGCTAACGGCCCCCTGCCCGCCTCATCCACCCCGGCTATCAAGACATAGCCATTCTTCCGCGCCAGTGATTCATGATATAGGTTATCATTAATCGGAAGATCTGCTGCTTCCTGGAAAAGAGGTAGGTTCTTATCTGATATAATCGACAATCTCCGGAAATAAGAGAGCTAGATCCGTTTTTCCTTGATACGGGCGGCCTTGCCCCGCAGATTTCTCATATAGTAGAGGCGCCCTCTCCTCACCCTGCCCTTTGATACGACTTCAATTTTATCGATGGTAGGTGAATGCAGGGGGAAAATTCTCTCCACCCCTATGCCGTAAGATACCTTACGTACGGTAAAGGTTGACCCTAATCTGCCCTTTTTCCTTCTCAGGACAAAACCTTGAAAAACCTGTATCCTTTCTTTCTCACCTTCCTTTATCCTGGCATGAACCTTGATCGTATCTCCAGGGCCAAAATCAGGTATATCCAGCCTCATCTGCTCATTTTCTATGTTTTCAATAATATTCATATATCCTCCTACGCCATTTTAACTATACTTCCCCACCAGACGATCAAGAATTATTCCTGAGGCGGTCCTTACGGAAAGGTGATTATAATCTCCATTGCCTTTCACCGGTGACAGTATAAAATCCGCCTTTTCCAGAATTTCCTGATGAAGACCCCATGCGGTTCCAAATAAAAGAAAAACAACCTTCCCGCTCTTTAGAAACTCTCTGGCGCCTGAATAGTTAACTGTTTTCTCCGGTTGGCCTGAAGCGTCCGTGGCAATCAATAACGCTTCCTCACCCTCGTTTTCCCGAATGATCCTTTCCGATTCTTCCAGTGAAGGAACTACCTTTACCAGCTCCATAGCCTCTTTTCTATCTCTGTTATAAACTGCACCATACCCTTTGATCCAGTGCCTTATAATCCGCCCGGCGAATTCCCGCTGATCCTCCAGCGGCGTGACGACAAAAAATCTTTTTACCCCGTAAGTCCTGCCCAGCCTTGACATATCGTGAAGATCAAGGTTGGTTATCGCCGAGGTGATAATTTCATGATTCCTGTTATATACCGGGTAATGAAGAAGTCCAATGTAAAGCCTCACTGAATCTACTTCTCCTTAATCTTCCTCAATATCTCCTTGTCTTCCTCTCCAAGCCTCGCTTCTTTCAGGAGATCCGGCCGTCTCTCATAGGTCCTTCTCAAGGATTCAGTCCGCCTCCATATCCTTATTTTTTCATGATCTCCGGACAGGAGAACTTCAGGAACCTCTTTTCCCTCAAAGCTTCTTGGTCTGGTATAATGCGGATACTCAAGCAGCCCGTCTTCAAAAGAATCTTCAATACTGGATCTTTCACCACCAAGGACACCAGGGATCAAGCGGCTCACGGCATCAAGCACGACAAGCGCTGCCGGTTCACCTCCTGACAGGACATAATCACCTATGGAAAGCTCCAGATCACAATAACCATCTCTTATCCTATCATCCAGACCTTCGTACCTGCCGCAAACAAGAACCAGCTGATCCAGCCCGGCTAACTCACGTGCCATGGACTGATTAAAGGTGCGTCCTTGCGGTGTAAGCAGGATAACCTGAGATCTGCCTTTTACCCTTTCTATTGATTTTATTGCCATGAACACAGGCCATGCTTTCATCACCATACCGTTACCTCCTCCATACGGCCGGTCATCGGTAATTTTATGCCTGCCCACGGCAAAGGAACGGATGTTCGTAAGTCTGATATCCAGCACCCCCTTTTGCGCGGCCCTTCCGAGCACACCTTCTTTTAAAAAGGCCGGAAACATTTCGGGAAATAACGTAAGTATATCAAACCTCATTTAGATCAAGCAGATCCTCCATAACATCTATCATTATCTTTCCGCTTTCAAGATCGATCTTTTTAATCACATCATGCAGAGCGGGAATCAAAATCTCCTTTTTCCCCTCCTTTACGACATATATATCATTGCTCCCGGTGTTTAATATATCACTCAACACACCGATATAACGACCATTTTCAAGATATGCCTTGAGGCCGATCAGTTCGAACCAGAAATATTCCTCCTCGTCTTCACGAATCACGCCGTCTTTGCGCACAAATATTTCCGCTCCGCGAAATCTTTCCACATCCTCCAGTGAATTTAATCCCTCCAGCCCAATTAAAAAGACATTATTACCATGCTTCTTTATGGAAACAACCCTGTGCTCTTGGAATTCTTCGGGATCTATTTTCAGGAAGACGTTGCCGGCTCTTAAAAAAGTATCTCCAGACTGGGCGTAGGAATATATTCTCAAAAGGCCTCCCAGCCCATGAGGTCGGATCACTTTCCCCACGAGAAGCAGGTTTTCAGGAGAAACCCGGCTCAAAACTACTCAATAATCTCTAAAACAGACCTCTTGTTGAGTTTGGTGGAAGAAGCGCTCAGGATGGTTCTCATGGCCCGCGCTGTACGTCCCTGCTTGCCTATAACCTTCCCCAGATCTTCCTTGGCTACCTTTAATTCAATAACAGAGGTCTGTTCTCCTTCGATCTCGGTGACGAACACTTCCTCAGGCTTATCCACCAACGCTTTCGCAATATACGCAATCAAGTCCTTCATGTTCAATAACCTCCATTTTTGAATTCAACACAACATGACTTCAGTTTGTCGTCGCTGGGACCTTGAGTAACCCTTCCTTTTTCAGGATAGCCTTAACGGATTCAGTTGCGACAGCGCCTCTTTCCAGCCATTGACTGATCTTTTCCCTGTCAAGATTTATATCAGCCGGATCCGTCATCGGGTTGTATGATCCCAAAATCTCTAAAAATTTACCATCACGAGGTGCTTCAGAATCAGCAACAACTAGGCGATAAAACGGTTTCTTTTTTGTACCTTTCCTGGTCAATCTTAATCTTACGGCCATTTATATTAATTAATTCCTCCTTTTTTATGCCCTTTTTGACACATGAAAGCCTGATGAATGAACAATGAGTCAAAAACGCCTTTTTCTATCATTCCCGCGGAAGCGAGAATTTAATGATTTTAAGCACTTATGGCATCCAGCCACAGGTTATCCCGTATTTGATACGGAGCGGAAGTGCCGGTTTTTAATGACCTCCGGCACAGTCGCCAATAGACAATGATTTAAAAAGTCCATCGCAAAATAGTTTCACTGCTCATAGAACGCCGGCAGTCGCATAAATGACTGCTAATGGAATAAAGATGGAAATCCAATATTACCTTTGGTCAGAAAATTTTCCATCATTTTTTTTGTCTGGATGAAATTTTTCAAAAGCCTGTTCACATCCTGTATCTTTGTACCGCTGCCTTTGGCGATCCTTTTTCGTCTGCTGCCGTTAATAATCTTATAATTTCCTCTCTCTTCCATGGTCATGGAATTAATAATTGCCTCGACCTTGACCAGCTCTTTCTCATCCGGCTTCAAACCCTTGAACCTGTTCATGGCCCCGGTGCCGGGTAACATATTCATGATCTGCTCAATGGAGCCAAGCTTTTTTACCTGTTTAAGCTGACTCCGAAAATCCTCGAGGTCGAAAGTCCTCTTTTTTAGCTTTTTCTCAAGCTTCAGGGCCTCTTTCTGGTCGAACTCATTCTGGGCCTTTTCTATGAGTGAAAGCATGTCCCCCATTCCCAGAATTCTGGAAGACATCCTTTCCGGGAAAAAGGGTTCCAGCGCGTCTAGCTTTTCTCCCACCCCGATAAATTTAATAGGTTTTTCCGTAACCGCCTTGATGGATAATGCCGCGCCTCCTCTGGCGTCACCTTCCATCTTGGTTAAAAACACCCCGGAGATATCCAGAACTTCATTAAAACGTTTGGCGACATTTACTGCATCCTGACCTGTCATGGCGTCGGCAACAAGAAGAATCTCAGCGGGACGCGTCTTTTCTTTAATCCTTGCCAGTTCAGCCATGAGAGTGTCATCGATATGAAGCCTGCCGGCAGTATCGATGACAATCACGTCCGCACCCACTCTCCCGGCCAATGATAAGGCGTTAATGCATATATCTTCAGGTTTCTGGCCCGCTTCAGGTTCGTAAACCGGCAACCCAAGCTGTTCACCAAGCTTCTTAAGCTGCTCTATCGCGGCCGGCCTGTAAATATCCGCCGGGACAAGATACGGATTTCTGCCCTGTTTTCGAACATAAAGCGACAGTTTCGCCGCGCTTGTTGTCTTGCCGGAACCCTGAAGTCCTACAAGCATAATAACAAAAGGGCTTCTTCCTATTAACTGCAGCTCCTGTCTGGCACCCCCCATGAGCTTGGTAAGCTCATGATCAACAATCTTTATTACCTGCTGACCTGGTGTGAGGCTTTCGAGAACCTCCTGGCCTAAGGCGCGTTGCCGGATATTTTCTATAAGCCGTTTGACGACTTTATAATTTACATCCGCTTCAAGTAACGCTAGTCGTACTTCTTTGAGGGCATCCTGTATATTATTTTCCGTTAATCTTCCATGCCCTCGTAATTTTTTGAATGTTTTATCTAACTTATCTGTAAGGCTCTCAAACATGCCCCATAAAACCTGTTCTTAAAAGAAAACAATGAATATAATTTTAAAATAAAATAAATGTCAAGTTAATTCAGGGAATCCTTACACTAAAGCCGCTTTTCCCACCCGTCGCCCAGGCCCCTGCACATCAGAGAATCAAAAAGGAGAAAAGGTTATGAGGGCATAGAATGATATGGAAGTTTATCATACTTCTAATAAACTTTCATTAATAATTTTATTTCGGTTGCAAATTGAACGTATATTTTAATATAAGATATCGATCTAGGAGCGTGTCGGACATTGTCCGAAAATACACCGGGGAGAGATCGGAAATTGGTCTTTTTATCACCAGATGGAGAGGGCATTATCAGGCCCATGAGAGGAAAGGGAGATCCTGAAATAGCCGGTGATGCCGTTATGATAATGATCCCCGCGATCTTGCATTATCTCACCGGCTCCTCGAATAATAAAATAATGCGGAAATATCACCAGACATTTTTTGAATTATACATAATTCATAATGAAAACGAATCATCATGCAGCCTGGCAGGACCTTTTCTGGGCGCCCCTCAAGCTGTTATGGGCATGGAAAAATTGATCGCACTTGGAGCTGAAAGGGTGTGGGTAATCGGTTATTGCGGTTCTCTTTATTCCGGGCTTAGGATAGGTGACATCCTGATACCTGTGAATGCTGTTTCCGAAGAAGGAACATCACCGCATTACCCGATAGACGGGAAAAAGGCCGAAACGGATATGGGCCTGAACAAATGTCTGGAAAAATTCTTGCATGAAAAATCCCTTCCCTATAGATATGGCAGGGTATGGACCACTGATGCGCCGTACCGGGAAACGGCTGAAAAGATCAAGGCATACGGGGATGCAGGGATCATGGGTGTCGAGATGGAGCTTTCAGCCCTGATCACGGTAGCCGCGTATCGCAAGGTCAGGTTATCGGCTCTCCTTCTGGTCTCAGACGAACTCTTTGATCTTAAATGGCGGCCGGGGTTTTCAAGTCCCCTATTAAATGAAAGATCCAGACAGGCAGGAGAATTAATGCTTGATCTGATTGCCAGTTAAAAGATCTTTAACCGCCAAGACGCAAAGTTCGCCAAGAAGTTATTTATTTGATTTCTCCTGCCGGAGGCAGGATGAATATTTTCTCTTCGCGACCTTGGCGCCTTGGCGGTTTGTCTTTATTTTTATGGCAACCGAAGATTTTGGACAGCAATAATGACAGACATAATGAGAGAGATTGAGGAGTTAAGAGAAAAGATTCGGTATCACAATAATCTATACTATAATCTTGATAATCCGGAGATATCGGATGCCGAGTATGACCGCCTGTTTAAACGGTTGCAGGATCTTGAAAAACAATACCCTGAGATGGTCACCCCCGATTCCCCCACACAGAGAATCGGAGGCGCCGCTCAGGACAGCTTCAAACGCGTTCCCCATCGCCTTCCAATGCTCAGCCTCGAGAACGGTTTTGATGATAAGGCGATAATAGACTTTGATAAAAGGGTCCGAAAGCTTTTGGGTGATAATTACGAATGCAATTACGTGATAGAACCCAAGATGGACGGGCTCGCGGTTGAAATAGTCTATGAAAATGGAATTCTGGCGGTCGCTTCTACACGCGGAGATGGCTATATTGGCGAGAATATTACCGAAAATATAAAGACCATCCTCTCGGTGCCTCTTTCGCTTTCCCCTTTACATAAAAACATGATAATTCCCGAATTATTAGAGGTAAGGGGAGAGGTTTATATGGAAACGGAATCATTCCGGCAACTGAACAGCGAAAGAATCGAAATGGGTTTGCCACTGTTTGCGAATCCCAGAAACGCGGCGGCCGGCTCCTTGAGACAGCTTGATCCCAGGATTACCGCCCGTCGTCCACTGAACTTTTTCTGTTATGGCGCCGGCGAAATAAGCGTACTGCACTTCAAGACACATATGGAGATGATGATCCTGCTTCAGCAGTACGGGATCAGGGTCAACAGACCGTATATTAAAGAATTCCCGAATCTTGAAGGGGTGATAGAATATTGTCATTCCCTTGAGCTGAACAGGGCTCAACTTCCTTATGAAATAGATGGGGCTGTCATCAAGGTAAACAGCCTGGCCCTTCAAAAAGTGCTGGGCCAGAAATCCCGCAGTCCCAGATGGGCCCTCGCCTACAAGTTTAAACCCACACAGCAAACAACCGTTATAAGAAAAATAGGCATACAGGTAGGACGAACAGGCGCCCTCACGCCGGTTGCCCACCTTGATCCAGTCGAGATTGGAGGCGTAACGGTAAGAAGAGCGACCCTGCACAACCAGGAGGAGATAGAAAAGAAGGACATACGTGTCCTGGATACGGTTATAGTCCAGAGGGCCGGCGATGTTATCCCTGAAGTGGTCAAGGTTGTCCAGTCAAAAAGGACAGGGAAAGAGATTCCTTTTTCCATGCCTGATCAGTGCCCGGTATGCGGGTCAAGGGTCGAGAAGAAACGGGAAGAAATAGTCCTGAGATGTGTTAATCCCGGATGTCCCGCCCTTTTCAAGGAATCCCTAAAGCATTTTGCCTCAAAAGGAGCAATGAACATTGAGGGACTGGGCGAAGCGATAATAACCCAGTTGACTGAAAGAGGCATGATCAAAGAGGCCGCCGACCTGTATAAACTCACAAAGAATGATCTGCTGCAACTGGATAAATTCGGCGAAAAATCAGCGGGAAATCTTCTAAAGTCCATTGAATCAAGCAAAAAAACCAGCCTCTCCCGATTTATATATGCCCTTGGGATAAGACATGTCGGGGAGCACATAGCGGAACTCCTGGCGGACAGATTCAGAGACCTTGCCGGCCTCATGGAGGCGGATGAAATGGAATTGACATCAATCGATGAAATAGGGCCCCAGATTGCCGAAAGTGTCGTATCCTTTTTTCAGGAAGATTCCAACAGATCTCATATCCGTAGCCTTCTTGAAGCCGGCATCCATTTTGAGAATATTCCTTCAGGTAATAAAGGCCCAATGGCGGGAAAAACCTTTGTCATCACCGGCACATTAAATTCTATGAAGAGGTCTGAGGCCGGGGAAATGATCAAGGCAAAAGGAGGAAGCCTTTCATCTTCCGTAACCGTAAACACCGATTACGTGGTTGCCGGGGAATCTCCGGGCTCGAAACTTCAGAAAGCGCGTGCATTGGATATCCCTGTCATTGATGAAAAAGAGTTTCTCAGAATGCTGGAAAATGAGCAATTTAACAACAGTCGTTTATAAGGCGGAGTGTTCAAAATTTATTTATATCAAGATGTTGTCATCCTGCGACTCGATAACTCGTCATCCTGCGACTCGATAACTCGTCATCCTGCGACTCGATCGCAGGATCCAGGATATTTAAAATAAACCCATGGATTATGAGGTCCCTGGCCCAGACCGTAATAAACGGAAGTTTGATTCATAGAATGAGCGAAGGCTTAACACTCAAGGGATACATAACGCTTTTAGAAATAACTGCCAAGCTGTCGGGCAAAATCCGACAGTCTCCTGAAAGGAAAAAATCATGATTGATATCAGGGTCAGGCTGATTATTGAAGGCAGGGTTCAGGGAGTATGGTTCAGGGATTCCACCCGCACGGAGGCCCGAAGGCTTGGAGTCAGGGGCTGGGTGAAAAATCTGCCGGATGGAAATGTGGAGGCATTAGCCGAGGGGCCTGAAGATAAAGTGGAAGAGTTCATCCGGTATTGCCGTCAGGGGCCTCCCCACGCAAGGGTCACCCATGTTGATGAGATCCGTGAAGAATGGACCGGAGAATTTGTATCCTTTAATATTGTATTTTGAACCGGAAATTGGTAAATAAATAAACTTGGTTCGTTTGGCTCACAATTGGAATAATGGAATAATGCGATGATGGAATGTCGGGTCACTAAGTACATCCCGGCATAAATATGGTGACTCTCAGTGAGTTCTGCGAAATCCCTCCCGGCCTCCCTTTATAAAAGGGAGGAGAACCATATTCCTCCCCCTTTGAAAAGGGGGAAATGAATGACATGCCCCCTGTGTCAAGTGTGTGCTAAGATCAGCTTTTCACAAAGAGGGGTCGGGGCCTGCCCGCCAGTGCCCGAATAGCTTTTAAATAAGCAATGTTTGCAGCAGCCAGATATCGCAATCCTGGTAAATGTTTTCAAGTCTCTGGCAGGCGGGGAGATTTTCCGATCATGTTATATCTATGCGCGTATTAACTTTTTGAAAGGATCCTCAGATGAGAAGATTTTTTTCAATGAAATTTTTATTACCTTTACTGCTGTTCTCCATGATCAACACTCCAGGATGCGGGACCGTAAAATCGGCCTACAAAGCAGGCACGGATAGTGTGGCCTCCTTAACAAAAAAGGTTATGCCCGGGAAAAAGGCGATCCTGAAAAAAAGAACACTGGTCTTCCCGATTATGAATCAATCCATAGTAAGCGATAAAAAGATCGCTGAAATGACTGAAACCCTGGTCCAGATACTGAGCAAAAATGACCATCTTTTTGTCATAAAATCGGAAGAGGAGATTCCAACCGAGAGAGATATAAAATCCCCTGAATTCGGGGTGGTTTTAGACCCAAAGACCACCCAACACGCTGAAGAGATGGGCGTGGATGTCGTGATTACACTCGTGTTGAACCCCATGGAAGTTTCCATCGTCAGGACAGGCATATGGCCTTTACGGAAATTCAAAAGGGAGATCGAGACATCCACGGCCCTTAACGCCCTCAATGTGATCAACGGGACGCTGTACCTCACACACATCGAAACAAGGGAGATCAGACTCAAGGAAGAGGTATGGGAAGAAGATATGGATAACTGGGAATTTGATGAAAATATGATTGCTGGTGAACTGAATGATATGCTTGAAGATCATGCTGAAGCCCTGCTGAACATTCTGGATGTTAATCCCTGGAGCGGCAAGATTATCGGATCGGATGATAATGGAATCTGCCGGATAAATGGCGGGCGGGACATCGGCATTGCCGTTGATAATGTTTTTGAGGTATTTGACAAGGGTGAACCCATCAGATCCGCAAGCGGAAGAGAGTATTTCCTCAGAGGGAATAAAGTCGGGGAATTGATTATCCGTGAAGTCCTTCAGGACCAGGCAACAGCCGCTCCCGTTGATGATGGCCGGTTCGAGGTGGGGCAGATAGTAAGGCTTAAAAAATAAAAGAGGGGCTTTTCCTCCTCTTATCAATGAGAAATGGTTCTCCTCCCTTTGTAAAGGGAGGCCGGGAGGGATTTAGGTTGGAGGGCCACGCTCGGCCGAAAACGGCGGACGCGACCTGCCTGCGTGCGGGCACGCACAGGCAGGCAAAACGCGTCCTGGAATATTCTTGAGGAAAATCCAAAAATTATCGGGTGGAGGGCCACGCTCCGTCGTGGCCGAGTATCGCGGACGCGATAAAACGCGTCCCTCCAATCAAAGATAGTTACAGGAAATGGTAATGAAGACCCTTCCGGAAAGAAAAACACCGGTTCATATGCCGATTATGGACTATATTGATCGATCTGTGATTGTCTTTCTCACTTTGTGCACCGAAAAACGGAAATCCATCCTGGCACATTCTGATGTGCATACCCTTCTTCTCAATGCCTGGGAACGCGCCGATGCATGGAAAGTTGGCCATTATATAATCATGCCGGATCACATCCACCTTTTTTGTTCGCCCAGCCGCACGGACTCCCCCGAGATAAAGCGATGGATCCAGTATTGGAAAACGATTTCGTCAAAAAGATGGCCTAGGCCTTATGAACAACCTGTATGGCAGAAGTCCTTCTGGGATACCCGGCTTCGCCTTGGTGAGAGCTATTCCTCCAAATGGGAATATATCCGGGAAAATCCTATCAGAGCCGGTTTATGCGCATTACCAGAGGATTGGCCATTTCAGGGTGAGATGGAAGTCCTGCCGTGGTATGATTGAGATCTGAGGGGCACAATCGGGTGGAGGGCCACGCTCCGTCGTGGCCGAGTATCGCGGACGCGACCTGCCTGCGTGCGGGCACGCACAGTCAGGCAAAACGCGTCCCTCCGGAATATATCCTCAGGATGACAACATCTCTCTTGCGTGTCTCACGGCCTGTTCCGAGACAACCTTGCCTCCCAGAAGACGCGCAATCTCCTTTACCCTTTCTTCAGGATCAAGCCTGATGATATCCGTCAGGGTCCGGTTTTCTTTAACCGTTTTTTTCACTGCAAAATGTGTTTCTCCCTTGCTGGCTATCTGCGGGAGATGCGTGATACACAGGATCTGGTGATATTCGGCAAGCAGTTTAAGCTTTTCACCTACCACTTCAGCCGTCGCGCCGCTTATCCCGGAATCGACTTCATCGAAAATGACAGTCTCAACCGACATCTTTCGGGCAAGAATACTCTTCAGCGCGAGCATGATCCTTGATAGTTCACCCCCGGACGCGATCCGCGCGAGAGGTTTCAGCTCTTCGCCCACATTTGGTGATAAAACAAACTCCACCTCATCTATACCTTCAGGACTGACATGATCGATGAACCCATCAGAAGGCTCTCCTGCGATGGTGTCCGGGCCTTTGAACCTTACGGCAAACCTTGTTCCCGCCATATCCAGTTTTTTTAGTTCGGCTTCAACAGCCTGCTCAAACTTGCCCGCAACGGCCTTCCTTTTTTTTGAAAGCGCCGAGGCCATATCCGCAAGATCCGCTTCGATCTTATTGATCTCAGCTTTCACTGCGTCAAGCTCCGCGCTCATCCTGCCCAGGTTCTCCACGGTTTCGACAAGGCCTTCCCTGAAACTAATAACATCTCCCAGGCTCGCTCCGTATTTTCTTTTCAGTTTGTTAATGAGATAAAGTCTCTCCTCCACCTCCTCCAGTCTGCCGGGATCATTTATTGTGGAAGCCATGAGATCCCTGAGTTCCAGTCCCGCGTCTTCCAGTTCCGCGCCCGCTCTTTCAAGAGATCTGCGAACCGTTTCCAGGCGGCTGTCCATGGCAGAACCCTTTTCCATCTCTTTTATTGAAAGGGCAATGCGGGATAATACAGAGTCCTCGCTCTCATATATATTCTGATATGATCCATTTATCATCTCTTTAAGCTGCTCGGCATACCTGAGCCGTTTCCTTTCCTCTTCAAGGAGGCTGTCCTCCCCGTCAATGATGTTTGCCGATTCTATCTCCTGAATCTGGAAGCGAACAAGCTCCTGCTTTTCCATACCATTACGGATATCTCTTTCCATCCTTCGCCTTTTCTCCTTTAAGGCATCATATTCATGAAAACGCTCCATCAACATTAACCTCTCATCAATGAGACCCCCAAAGTCATCCAGGAGAAAAAGATGGTTCTCCGGCCTGAGCATGATCTGATGCTCATGCTGACCTGATATGCTTATTATGACTGTTCCTATTTTTGATAAAACCTGTAATGTAGCAATCGAATCGTTGATTATTATCCTGTTACGGCCCTCCTTTGATATGATCCTCCTTATCAACAGCTCTCCGTTAAAAGGCAGGCCGGTTTCACGCATGAACTTTTCCAGGGTATGGCTGGCCGGGAGACTGAAATATGCCTCGACCCTGGCCTCATCCGCCCCTGTGCGAATAAGGTCTGCTGTTGCCCTTCCGCCCAGTATAAGGTTAACGGCGTTAATGATGATCGATTTTCCAGCGCCGGTCTCACCTGAAATAATATTGAGCCCCGGCTGAAAATCAATCTCGAGATGTTTTATAATTGCGAAATTGGAAATGGTCAGTTGAAGAAGCATGGAAATTCAAGTGTTGATTCCGGATAAGGTTAATTACTCTTGTATCTTTCAATGGGTGGATAATAAAATAACGGTTTAAGGTTTACGGTATACGGTATAACGGGTTACGGTATAAGTTTTATGCCTTAAGACTGTATATGCTTGATCCCGGATCGTAGTCCGGGACAAGTCGCTGAAGCCAAATGGTGAATCACGTAAAATCCCCCTCGATCCCCCTTTGAAAAAGGGGGAAGTGATGTGTCCCCCTTTGAAAATGGGAGAAATGATAGATTTATCCCTACTTTTCATAAGGGAGAACGGATAAGCTATCCCCCCTTAAAAAGGGATATGTAATAATTTATCCCCCTTTCTTAAAGGGGGGTAGGAGGCTGTCCGATACATCCCTCCCACTCGATGTGTAGGGTGTGGGGTGAAAAAAGTTTTATGCACAGTTCGAAGAATGACGGACTTTTATCCTTTATTATAAATATGAACGCCAAAGGATACTATTATCCACGCAAAGCGGCGAAGCCGCTTGTATATAAAATCCGCCCCTCCCTTTTTTAAAAGGGGGAGGGACGGATTTTATAATTGCTCCCACGTAACCCTCAGTACTTCCTGATAGGTCGTAGTGCCCTCGAGCAGCTTTATGACGGCATTCTCCCTCAGGTTCACCATCCCCTCCTCAATAGCGGCCTCGCGTATATCTTCAGCGCCGGTTTCAGGTTTGATCAGTTTTCTAACGCGTTCGGTAATGGGAAGGACCTCGTAAATTCCGCTCCTGCCGTAATAACCTGTCCCCCGGCACTTGATGCAGCCTTTCCCCCTGTTCAGCTCTATCTTGCCGGTCCTGCCCACCTTCAAGCCCAGCCCTGCCAGTTCGGAGGTATCCACGGTAAAAGATTCCCTGCAGTTGGGGCATATCTTCTTCACAAGCCTCTGCGCCAGGATTCCGATCACAGTCGCCTGGATCAAAAAGGAGGGGATACCCAGGTCCAGTAACCTCACAATTGAAGATGGGGCATCGTTAGTGTGGAGTGTGGAAAGGACAAGATGCCCGGTCAGCGCCGCCTGGATGGCATTTTCCGCCGTTTCCAGGTCCCGCATTTCACCGATCATAATAATATCCGGATCCTGTCTGAGGATGTTCCTGAGAATAGAGGCGAATGTCACATTAACCGCGGGTTGAACCGCGATCTGGTTAAAGTCCTCATGGATCATTTCAATTGGATCTTCCACGGTCGTTATGTTGATATCCGGGGTTGAAAGGTATCTCAGTGTTGAATACAATGTGGTGGACTTGCCGCTGCCGGTTGGGCCGCATACCAGTATGATGCCATGCGGCATGTTGACATACTGCTGGTATCTTATCATATCCATGGATGTAAAACCCAGGTTTTCCAGATCCTGGAAAAGGATATCCGGGTCCATCACCCTCATGACCAGCTTTTCACCAAATGCCACAGGAATAGATGACACCCTTATCTCAGCCTCAACGCCTTCCTTTTCCATCTTGATACGCCCGTCCTGCGGCCTTCTTTTCTCGGCCATGTCCATCCTGGCGATGGTCTTTATCCGGCTTGCAATGGCCGGATGAACATTCTTGGGAAGCTCATACACGGTATGAAGCGTTCCGTCTATCCTCAGCCTTACAATGCTTTTTTCTCTCTTTGGCTCGATATGTATATCACTGGCCCTCTGGTCAAACGCGTAACTGAAGAGATGGTCCACCGCATTAACGATATGCCTGTCGTCCGAAAGCAGTTCATCCGGAGAGCGCAGCCGGACGAACTGCTCCAGGTTTCCCAGATCAATGGAAGAGAGACCAAACTGGCCTTCTGCCGCCGTGATTGACCGCTTGAACCCGAAAAATTCGCCGATAAGCTTGATAACATCCGTTTTAGTGCTGATAACCGGCCTGACCCTTTTTTTGCTCACCTGGGCGATATCGCCCATGGCCTCCATATTAAAAGGATTCGGTGTGGCGACAACCAGTGTCCCGTCTTCGATGAGGATCGGAAGGATCAGGTGTTTCATCGCGAAATGATGTGGGATGGTAGAGGTGACGAGTTCAAGGTTAAGCTCAAGGGGATCAATTTTTTTATAAGGGACCTTCCACACCTTGGAAAGACATTGAAAAATAGTCTCTTCATCCAGGGTTTTCGAGGGGTCATCGGCCCTTTCAAGATTAAGGGATACCACAACATCCACGATAGTCACGGGATTATCAATAATGCTTCTCGATGTTGAAGAGGCGCTCCGCATTGCCCGTATCTGGCGAAGCTTGCTCCTGATCTGATTCTTCTTTATTAAAATCTCCCTGTTCTGCTCATCGGTGATAAGGCCTGCTCCGAGGAGGATGTTGCATATATTATCATCAGTGAATTTTTTTTCGTATTTCATGGAAAGCTCGCTAACAGCAGGTTGCGGAAAAATTCCGGATTATG
>JAFGDF010000159.1 GCA_016932235.1 Deltaproteobacteria bacterium
ATAAAAGAATTAGCAATCATTTAATGCGCTCTGTATAATTCTCAAAAGGCTGTTTTCTAAATCTACATGGTTTGAAGGATATAGAATATTATTTATTTATATCAAACAAAGGTATATAAAACATCTGTATAAATTGAAATAATCTTTTGGAAAGGAAATAAACAATGAAAAGGATATTTTTAATTGCTCTAATAGCAGGCCTGGCGGGGTTTAACTGCATAGGATCTGCCCATGCCGCGACCTTAAAGATAGGCATTATCGACACAGGCAGGATCATGGCGGAATCCAGGGCCGCAAAGGAGGCAAGGGCTATTTTCCTCAAGGATCTTGAGGCCAAGAGGGGCATACTCAATGCCAGGCAGAACGAGGTCCGCGGTCTGGAAGAGGAGCTGAAAAAGGAAGGCACGAATTTTTCTCCCCAGATCAGAAAAGAGAAGACGGACAACCTCGCGAAGGAGCTAAAAGAGCTGAAACGCCTTAAGGACGATCTTGAAGAGGAGCTGAAAAGAAAGGAAGCTGAACTGAACAGGAGACTCATCATGGAGATCAGGGATGTTGTAACGGAATATCAAAAAAAAGAGAAATTCACGGTTATCCTGGAAAAAAGGATGGTTGTTGCATCTGATGACGCCGCGGATATTACTGAAAAGATAATCCGGTTATATGATACTGTAAAATAAGGGGATTTCAAAATGGCAAATATCAATACAAAAAAGGGCGTTATTGCGATCCTTACCGGAGGAGGAGATGTGCCGGGTTTGAATCCCGCTATTCGTGCGGTCACCATTCGTGCCATTCGTGAGGGGTATCAGGTTATCGGAATCCGGCATGGATGGGAAGGGAGTATTGAAATGATACCGGACAAGGCCATGGACAACTCAGAGCACTATCAGGTCCTGACGGAAGAGTTGGTAAACAAGGCCGGACGCACGGGAGGCACGTTCCTGCATACCTCCAGGACCCGCCCAAGCCATGTTTCCAAAGATAATGTCCCTGCCCACTTACAGGACAGGTACAATAATGAGATAAATGATCTCACACCGGAGGTCCTGAAAAATCTGGATTTTCTGGGAGTGGATTATCTCATCCCCATAGGCGGCGATGATACATTAAGTTATGCGGTGAGGCTTCATCAGGAGGGTGTCCATATTGTTGGTATCCCTAAAACCATGGATAATGATGTCCCGGGGACCGATTACTGTATCGGGTTCAGCACCTGCGTGACCCGTACGATTTCCATGACCAACAGTCTTCGCACATCCGCCGGTTCCCATGAACGGTTTCTTGTTCTTGAGGTCTTCGGCCGTTACGCCGGCTTCACCGCCATGCTTCCCACTATGGCGGGCGCGTCCAACCGTTGTGTCATACCCGAGCACAAGTTCAATGTTGAACTTCTCACGGAACTCCTGGCCCAGGATCGTTTTAAAAATCCCAGCAGGTATTCAGTTGTGCTGGTTTCGGAAGGCGCCATGTTCGAGGGCGGTGAGATGGTCTTCAAGGAGTCAAGGACGGATATGTACGGTCATAAAAAGCTCGGAGGTATCGGCGACCTGGTCTCTTCCGAATTGAGAGAACGGGCCGCAAAGTACAACAATGGAAAAACCATCGATATCATCAACCAGAAGCTGGGTTACCTGGTGAGATGCGGGGATCCTGACGCCATTGATTCGATTGTTCCCATGGCCTACGGCAACCTGGCGCTGGACCTGATCCTTGAAAAGATCCACGGCCGTCTTGTCGTGCTGAAAAACGGGAGATATGACAACATGCCGATTGAGGTGGTCGTAAGCACGAAAAAGATCGTAAACGTGAAGGAGCACTATGATATCGAGCGTCTGCGCCCCCAGTACAGGAGCTTTGAAATGAAACCCCTCTTTATCATGACGAGTTAGGCATCAGTTCGACCCGGGCCGAGATATAATCAGCTTTTTGGATTGTGCGGTCGAGCCGCAGAATGACAAAAAATAACCATCTGCTGAAAAGTCCCTGTGCGACAATTGAAAATTTACTTCGCGTGAAGGCAAGGGTTTCCAACCATCCCCGAGCCGGTCACTAATCCAGGTCCAGCTCCCCTTTACATTGGTTACATCTTACAGCGCCCCGGAATACTTTATTACCGCATTCCGGACAGATATAGCGGGCTTCCTCATCTTCAATCCATTTTTCAGTGCCCATTTCCCGCCGGTAAGGGATTGCGCGCAGAATAACCTTTTTACCGACAGCCATGGGAAAATTTTCAATATACTGACACGGGAATTCATCACATTCGTGACATCCGGCATAGCCTTTTTCTCTGGTGCACGCCCTGATCTCACATTGTCTGCAATGTATAAACTGATCATCAGACAGGCACCCGGAACATCGAATATCTCCTATTGAAAGATTTTGGCTGTTGGGAAGAGTGCCCTTGCCGGAAACTTGTCCCTTGTACAGGTTCACCAGCCGTTCTTTGAATTTTTCATTGTTATCCCGGTGTGCGATATATATTGCGCAGACCCCGCAATAAAGTCCGCATGGCGCGGCAAAATCCGGATTTATTTCCATTAGTTAATCCTCC
>JAFGDF010000016.1 GCA_016932235.1 Deltaproteobacteria bacterium
ATGATTCGGGAAGTGGACATTGCCTCCTTCCCGGAAGAGAAGCTGACTGATTTATTGAAGGGTCCGGTTCCCGACAAATTGCCGGTTTTCGCAATATGGTATCCAGACCAGATGGGAGAAAAAGCGCCGATCTGGATCAAGGAATTGGCGCCGTCATTCGTGGAGGCTTTTATTCAGTCTCCCAAACGCAAGGAGCTGGCTGAAAGCCTGATAAACGGGGAATCCGTAGTCTGGATTTTTATCCCATCCGGAAACGCTAAAAAAGACGAGCCTGCAAAGGCATTAATTGAGCGGGAACTGGATGTCGCGATACAGACCTATTCCAAAATGCCCTATACCATCCTGTCCGGCGCCAAACAGAAAAAACTGTCCTACGGATTTCCCATCATGACTGTTTCGCCGCATGATCCCGCGGAACGCCTTTTCATTGATATGCTGTTGAAAAGCGAATCGGACCTTTATGAGCACACCGATGAACCGATGGTTTTCCCGGTCTTTGGCCGAGGTCGGGCGCTTGGATGCCTATTCGGAGAATATATCACGGAAAGGAATATCCAGGATGCATCCGCTTTTTTGTCGGGCTCCTGCAGCTGCGAGGTGAAGGCATTGAATCCCGGTGTGGACCTGCTTATTGCCGCTCCCTGGGATCAGGTTGTTTTTGATTCTTTTGTAGAGGACACCCCTTTGCCGGAGCTGACCGGCGTTATGCCTGATGCTCCCGCGCAAGTCGAACAATACGCTGCCGGGATCCCGGCAGATGTTCCCATAAAGAATTCGAACGGGGTACTAAAGTCCTATGGAATAGCTTTAGGCTCAGTAGTGGCAATCGTAATTTTCGTAGGCATTATCTTGACCATTTGGCAGAAGAAAAATAAATGAAAATACAGCATCTGGTATTAAAGGAAATAATCCACCGTAAATTTAATTTCTCCCTGAGCGTATTTGCGACATTGATCGCAACCGCATCCCTGATTGGTTCCATTGTTCTTTTACGTGTGCATGATATTAAGACCCAATCAATCCTTCAAGAAAAAGAGGCGAAGCTTCAGGAGCGCATGGACATACTCCAGGATGATATGCGTAAAGCGATGCTCATCCTGGGCTTTAATATCGTCATTCTCCCAAAGGATCAGAATCTTGCGGACTGGTATTCGGACGATTATTCCGCCAAGGATATGCCCGAGTCTTATGTTGACCGTCTGGCCAATTCCGATATCGTCTCCATACGGCATCTTTTGCCCAGCCTGCAACAGAAGATTGAATGGCCGGAACGAAGACGGAAGATCATTTTAGTGGGCACGCGCGGAGAAGTCCCCAACCTGCACCAGACACCACAGAAACCTATGGTTCAGCCCGTACCTTTCGGATCTATCACTCTGGGCTATGAACTCCATCGCAGTATGGATATCCGGGTAAATGACATCGTCAAACTCATGGGCAAAACGTTTACCGTAAACAGATGTTACGAAGAGAGGGGAAATCAAGACGACATCACTGCATGGATAAACCTGAAAGAGGCCCAGGAACTGCTGGGGAAAGAAGGGCGAATCAGCGCAATCCTGGCTCTTGAATGTTTGTGCACCGGAAACGCGCTGCCGACAATCAGAAAGGAGATCGCCGCTATTCTCCCGGACACCCAGGTGATCGAAAGGGGATCCCGCGCCCTGGCCAGGGCGGAAGCCAGGACTAAAGTGGCTCAGGAGGCCGCCGTGACCCTTGAAAAGGAGAAATTAGCGAGGGAAACCATACGTAATGAGAAGGAACGAATGGCATCCATTTTAATACCTGTTATTCTGTTGGCCTGCGCCCTCTGGATAGCAATCATGGGCTTCATTAATGTGCGTTCAAGGCGTGAGGAGATTGGTATTCTGAGGACGGTGGGTGTTTCGGCCAGAGATATATTCATGCTTTTTACATGGAAACATCTGTCAATAGGTATCCTGGGGGGATTTTTAGGGCTGGTTCTTGGGATTATTCTGCCATTCATGTCTCCCGGTCCTGATCAGGTCATTAAAATAGGATCTGTCGGATCCCTAATATTTTGGTTGGGTTTAGGGGCGCTTTCGGTGATCGGCGCCTCATTTCTGTCTATCGTTGCCGGCTGGATTCCCGCCATGATTGCATCCCGTCAGGACCCTGCGGAAGTACTGAGAGGTGAATAATATGATGATCCAGCTAAAAAACGTCACCAGGAGCTTCAGTGGTCCAAAAGGCAAGGTAATTGCCCTGAATGATGTTTCTCTTTATTTGTCATCAGGCGAAATGCTTGCAGTCAATGGCCCTAGCGGCTGCGGCAAGTCCACACTCTTAATGACAGCCGCCGGCATGCTGAAACCGGATCAGGGCGATGTTCTGTTTTGGGGGGAAGATCATCCTTACAATCTCCCTCCAGACAAGCGGAGCCGTCTTTGTGCCGGCCTGATCGGCTTTGTCTTCCAGCAGTTCCACCTTATACCTTATTTAACGGTGAGAGAGAACATCATCCTTCCTTCACTGTCCATACCCGGTAAAGACCTGGATCGGCGAGCACAGGAACTCATTCAGCAGTTCGGCCTTCATGACCGCGCCGATCATGTTCCATCTCAGCTCAGCACGGGGGAACGGCAACGGACTGCATTGGCGCGCGCGCTTTTTAACCGGCCAAAAATCATTATGGCGGATGAACCCACAGGGAATCTGGATGATGAAAATGCCGATATCGTGCTGAAACATTTGAGCCTCTATGTTTCAGAGGGAGGAAGCGTACTGCTTGTCACACACAATGCCGGTGCCGCCTATTACGCAACACGAATCCTGAAGATGAGGGATGGCCGCCTGCTTCAATAAAAGGGGGCAATATTCAGCTATCTGATCGCTTTTTTTACGCTTGCCTTAGTTTGGGAGATCGGATATAATCTAAAAAATTGACCCAGGGCGGCAATATTAAAACTGGAAAATGTTGATTTTTGGTTGGAAAAAGATATAAGAGTCAGTACATAACAATTAGCTATAGAAAAAGGAGGTAGCAATTATGGCAGGTGATCTGGCTGGATTGATAGCGGAATTGAAGGAACAGGAGGCGTTGGATGCAGTAAAGAAAAGGCTGGCTGAAGGATCTGACCCCATGAAGATTCTTGAAGAGGCAAGAGAAGGGATGGGTGTCGTGGGTCAGAGATTCGGCAGCGGACAATATTTTATCCCCGACCTGATCTACTCAGGGGAGATATTGAGGGGCATTGCCCAACTTGTTGAGCCTTATATAAAAAGCTCGAAGACAGAGCAAAAAAAGCTCGGCAAGGTGATTATTGCCACAGTGGCAGGGGATATCCATGATATAGGAAAGGATCTGGTTGTCTTTATGCTGGATATAAGCGGATTCGAGGTCTATGACCTTGGAATCGACGTCCCGGTAAAGAATATTGTCGATAAGATGAAAGAGACAAAAGCCCCGGTAGTGGGATTGAGCGGTTTCCTCACCTTGGCATTTGACGCGATGAAGGAAACAATAGATGCTATTAAAAAGGAGGGGTTGAGAGATAAGGTCAAGATAATGATAGGCGGCGGACAGATTGACGATACGGTTCAAAAATATGTTGGCGCCGATGCCTGGGGAAAAGACGCCATGGCGGCGGTAACCCTGGCGAGGCAATGGCTTGTGAAGTAAAGACGGCGATTGGATCTTAAAAGCGAGGTATATCCAAATCATCTGTCACGTTCACAGGTGTTGGTATTATCTGATCTGAGAGGATGTGCTCGTGTCGGTGGTCCGTGTCTGTGTCCGTAAAAGCGGTGAAAGACCTCTCTCAGAATTGTAGTGCATAAGGCGTATGGTAGGGGCGCGATTCATCGCGCCCAAGAAGGCACATGGATTAAATACAAAAATTCGTAAAAAAAGCCAATGAATTCAGAATATGGTCTGAATTCATTGGCTTTTATTTTTTAATCTTATTAATACTTTCCGTATTCCCTGGTGAACTCAACCATGGCCTTGATATTCTCCGCCTTTGCCTCATCGAAAAACGCGCCATTGGCCATTATGAAACCACCGTCTTGGCCAACAGTATCGATAAGTTTTTTACAGTAATCTTTCACCTCATCAACGGTTCCTAATCCCAATAGAGAGGAGGGGACATTGCCGAGAAGACAGGCATTCTTTCCCAATGTCTCCTTTGCCTTCTTCATATCCGACTGGTCAACCATCCAGAGCGTTTTATTTTTTGGAATGTCCTGAATAATATCTAAACGCGTTTCCCAGTGTCCTTCAAGTGCGGGGAATGGTATGCATCCGCCTTCGATCAATCCGATTATCACCTTTCGAAATGTGGGCCAGTAAAATTTTTTGAACTGCGCATCCGACATCATTCCGTCGGCGCCCTTGTGAAGAGGCATAAAGATTAAAGGATTCCCGGTCACCCGCGCTGATCCTAATCCGACATTGACCATTATTGGAACCAAAACTTCCATTGCCTCGAGGATCTTATCAGGTCTGCGGAACAGATCCATCATAATTTGCCTTGTCCCCCTGAGCGTGTCGCCTATTGTGTCAAAAGGTGCCTTGCTGTATCCGGCGAGGATGTTGACGTATCCCAGAGTGGTCAACTCTGCGTTTAGGCCTCCTATGTATCCGGCCCATTTAATTGCCTCATCGGCCGCTGCGGCAAGCTTTTTAAAAGTTTCCTTCACCGGGGGAAGGCCAAAAGGAATAAAATCAAAGGCGACGCCGTACATCTCCTGAATACCGGGGAAATTCGGCAGCATCCGAAATCCGTCTAAGATGCCGAATACGCGCGGCAGGTAGTAATTGATGAAAAAACGTGAAGGATCGGATATCAATATGTCATATTCCTCGGGCTTCATATATTCGCCGTCCAACATCTGGTAGCAGTGCTCTTTCTTCACTCCATGGCCCGGCCAGGCATAGAGTTTATAGTCCACCAATTCAAAGAACCTTCCGGGACCGGCCTGTGCCGCCCCGATATGCATATCCGGCTCCATTTCCAGTATGAATTTTTTAAACGCATCCACGGCCTTCTGAGAATCATACATCGCGTCATAGGGCGTAATGCCGGCGTTAAGGAACGCGAACATACTGGGAAGAATAACCACCGGCACTCTATCCGGCTTTTTCTTCCCCTGAATCGCGTCTTTGATCCTGTTTAAACTCGCCTTATACTTTTCTTTAGTCTTAGGGCTTTTAAATTGTATATCCTTTCCCTCGGCGTTTTTTGGCGAAAGCAGCTTTTGAAACTGCGCCTCCTGCTTTTCATCCGCTGACATCTCTTCCCATTTCTTATCCATATGCCTTACCCTCCTATCCAGAAATATTCTTTATTCATTTAATTGCGGATCCCCATAATACCAGGGATATTATCCCCCGTGAATAGCCTGAAAAACATATGCCTGCGCTCCGTGTTGCATCTTGTCGTCTCTTTTCAGTATCCGGCCTTCCATAGCAACCACTGCTCCGCTGGATTCCGAGATTTTCAGAAGGAAGAGAAGCTGGTTGGCCGTCGCCCCATCCGGAACTTCAACCTCGATACCATCTTGATGGCGGTAATTGGGAAAATGTTCTCTCAAGGTCCCGAATAATTTAACGCTCATCTTCATTCTAAGATACTCTTTAAAAGTCTAAAGTGCTGTCAATCTTCTCATCACTGATGGTAAAGACGGTATTATGGGGCGGCAGGGGCTCTTCATAATAAAATTTGGGCAGTCGATCGTCTTTATTAGTGAATCCCGCATTTCTATTAAATTCCCTCTCCGCTTTCAACACTCGGATACCAAGTGCAGGGATATCATCCGGTGCCAGATGTGTTCCAGATTTAGAATTTATGGCCTTTAAAAGTGCTCCTCCACCTTCGGGGGTGGTAAGGGCCACAATAGCCATAAAACATATCCCCGTGCAATCAGCAGCGGCCATTGCGATTTGGAGGTTTCGGGATGCTTCAACCTGGCCTTCCGGGTTTAATGGATTGAGTTTTTGTTCCAAATAATCCCCAACCACGTTGCCGGCCGTGTGATCAGCACCCATGGGTGAGGTGGCAAATGTAACGCCGTTGCCGAGCATAGCCCTTGGATCATAAGCGGCAACGCTCTGGCCTTTTACTACAGGAACCCGTTTGTGGTTGAAATGCCTTCCCACCGCTGCGGGGCCGTTTCCAAGGATCTTTCCGAATTTGGTTCCCTTGCCGATCTCTTCCACCATCTCAATGGCCGCGGCCTTATCCCCGAACTCCTTGTATCCTGCATCCATGGCGACCGCAATGGCTACTCCTGTGCTCATGGTATCAACGCCAATGTCATCGCACAGTTTATCGAGCCGGGCAATTGTATCCAGGTCATCTATGCCGCACATCCCTCCGGTTGCCCAGATGGTCTCATACTCTAATCCGCTGGTTACATACTTCCCCTCTTTATCCACAAATACGTTGGAGCAATGGACAACGCACTGGGAGCAGCCCATATGGGTTGG
>JAFGDF010000160.1 GCA_016932235.1 Deltaproteobacteria bacterium
ACATACACCGCCTGAATCGATGTGATGGCGCCTGTATCAGTGTTCGCAATACGCTCTTCCATGCGCGATAACTCCGTGCCAATAGTCGGCTGATAACCCAAACGTGACGGCATCTGCCCCATCAAGCCGGAGACTTCCATACCAGCCTGGATGAAACGAAATATATTATCTATCAACAACAGCACATCACGATGCTCATTGTCCCGGAAATACTCGGCCATGGTCAGGGCCGCATGACCCACCCTGAAACGGCTGCCCGGGGGCTCATTCATTTGCCCGAACACCATTACCATGTTCGGCAGTACGCCTGCCTCCTTCATATCACGATAAAGTTCCTCCCCTTCTCGACACCGTTCGCCGATCCCGCAAAAAATGCTTACACCTTCATGATGGCTGACCATATTGTGGATCATTTCAGTAAGCAGGACGGTTTTACCAACGCCGGCACCGCCGAACAGTCCTGCCTTGCCGCCCCGTTCCAGCGGAACCAGTACATCGATTACCTTGATACCTGTCTCGAAGACCTCGGACCTGGCAGATCGACTTGCCAGGGGAGGCGAGGCATTATGAACAGTGCGCCATTCCACATCTGTTACTTCTCCCTGGCTGTCAAGTGCTTCACCGAACACGTTGAACATGCGGGAGAGAATTCCTTTCCCGACCAGTGCCTTTAAAGGCGCGCCCGTGCTCTTTACCGGCATGTTCCGCGCCAGACCCTGTGTAGGTGTCAGGGCTATACCGCGTACATGGTGTGCATCGAGTTGAGCCAGAACTTCGATAGCGATTTCTCCATCCATCGCACGCAATAAAGTATAGATGGGCGGCAAATGTGAATCGAACAGTATGTCCACGACACTGCCACGAACCGAGGCAACCCTGCCGACATCTAATAAATTGGATTTATTCATAGTTAATATCCGGACATTTATTCCGAATCGAGTACCTTTTGAATACTCGCGGAGTAAAATTTATTAATATATTGCTTGACCATCCGTCGTGCCGAAAAACCGGCTGCTGTGCTCTTAATGGTTTCTTTCATCATCCGGACCCATTCGATGGGAACTCCGTTTTCCGACATTTTGTAATAAAGCGGTATAACCTGATTTTCCAGGATGCGGTAGATCTTTTCGGCATCGCCTGCATCCGGGTTGCCGGAATTTGCGTCGTGGTCTACAGACCAGCCGTTTTTACCGTTAAAACCTTCCTCCCACCATCCGTCCAATATGCTTAACTGGGGCACACCGTTCAGCGCGGCCTTCATGCCGCTGGTCCCGCAGGCCTCGAAAGGAGGCAGGGGGTTATTCAGCCATACATCAACTCCATGCACCATGTACTGGGCTAATTGTTCGCCATAATCTTCCACAAAGGCAATTCTTCCCCCTAATTGAGGATAGCGGGCCAGGTTGATCAAGGATTGCAATATCCGTTTACCTGGATCGTCGGCAGGGTGGGCTTTGCCGGCAAAGATGATCTGGATAGGACGCCAGCGGTCTTTTAAAAGATTCTTTAATCGCTCCAGATCATGGAAGATCAACAGGGCTCTTTTGTAAGATGCGAACCGGCGTGCAAAACCGAGCGTGAGAATCGATGGGTCCAGAAAGGCGCCCCCGGCAAGCATGATGGATGCGCTGGCATCCCCATTGGCCCAGCGCTGGCGTGTACGCTCCCTGATGGCATCGAGCAGCTTCACCTTGAGCCAATGGTGCGTTTGCCACAACTCTGTGTCAGGAACATTGTCGATAAGCTGCCATACGACCGGATCGTCATGCCTTTCCAGCCAATCGGTCCCGAGGTATTTGTTCAGTAAAAGTATAATTTTAGGTTCTATCCAGGTAGGCACGTGAACGCCGTTTGTGATGTAAGAGATAGGAATCTGATCTTCCGGCACTTCGGGCCAGAGACCCTGCCACATCTTCCTGGTCACCTGGGCATGCCTTTTACTCACAGCATTCCGGCAGCCGGATAACCGAAGTGCAAAGGCTGTCATATTGAATCCTTCACCCGGTTTTTCCGGATGGATGCCCAGCTGAAAAAACGTGTCGCGATCAAGACCCAGTTCAGGCCAGTAGGCATGAAAATATTTTTCGATCAATTGAAAGGGAAAAACATCGTGACCCGCCGGAACGGGTGTGTGTGTTGTAAAGATCGTGGTATTGAAAATTTTATCCCGTGCCCCTTTAAAATCTTTACCCGCTGATACTTCGGCCCTGATACGTTCTAAAAGGGCAAAGGCTGCATGGCCCTCGTTCAGGTGTAAGAGGTAATGTTCTATTTCCAGTGCCTTGAGCACCTCAGCGCCACCGAGCCCCAGGACGATTTCCTGACGAAGGCGCGGCTCAAGGTCACCTATGTAGAGTCTGGCGGTAATGCCTCTATTCCATGGATCATTGATTTCTACATCCGTGTCCATCAGGTAGAGGGAAACATGGCCGACCGCGACATGCCACACCGCGACATGGATGGGGGGCTCGGTCAGCGGCACCTTAACGACGAGTTGCCGCCCGTTCCTGTCCATCACTTTTGAAATAGTGGCAGCCTCCCGGTCGATGGACTCGACGAGATTATCCTGCCACCCGTCATCCCTGATCTGTTGCCTGAGGTAGCCCTCCGGATACATAAAACCCACAGCCACCAGCGGGAGGCAAAGGTCGCTGCATTCTTTTATATAATCCCCGGCTAAAAATCCCAACCCGCCGGCATAAAACGGGAGGGATCGATGGAGACCGTATTCAGCTGAAAAATAGGCCACGGCATATTTGTGATCCGGGGAGGCAGCCTCCATCAGACCGCATTCTTTTTTCCGCATGTAGTCATGGAACGTATTCAGCACTGCATCATACCTGTTCAGGTAGCCGGTATCGGCTGCGGCATTTTCCAGAAGCGCGCGGGGAAGCTCCCTTAGCATCCTGTCCGGGTTGTGACCGCTTTCCTTCCAGGCCTGCCGGTCGAGTGTTTTAAAGAGCATTCGTGCGCCGGGATTCCAGCTCCACCATAAATTCTCCGCCAGAGTCTCCAGAGCTGCAAGGCGTTTTGGCAGATTGAGAAACAGAGGCGGTATATCATTTAATTTTTCCATATTTTACGCCCTCCCGGGCATTGGAGTTGGTATACCGGGTTTGAATTCCGACAACATTTTTCTAAGCTCATCTCCCTGGACAACTTCCTTCTGGGAAAGGCGATCGGCCAGGTCATCCAAAACTTTCCGGTGAATGGACAGGATCTCTCTAACCCTTTTATGGGCCTGCTCGATCACCTCTGATATTTCTTCGTCTATCTGGCCGGCTTTGGCTTCGCTGTAAATTTTTCCGGACGTGTAACTTTCCGGCATGAACATGGACTGACGGGGACGCTCATAGGTCACCAATCCCAGGCGATCACTCATGCCATATTCAGTGACCATGGATCTGGCAATGTCTGTGGCCCTTTGCAGGTCATTCTGGGCTCCTGTGGAAACTTCTCCAAAAACCAGCTCCTCCGCGACCCTGCCTCCCAGAAAAACTGCAAGCCGGTCCAGCAGTTCCGAACGGGTCATTAAGTAGCGGTCCTCAGTGGGCTGCTGCAATGTATACCCCAGCGCCGCGATCCCCCGGGGGATAACGGATATTTTGTGTACCGGGTCTGCATGTTCGACAGTCTCGGCCACAATCGCATGTCCGGACTCATGAAAGGCTACAATCTCTTTCTCTTTGGAATTCATCACCCGGTTCTTTTTCTGCAGACCGCCGATTACCCGGTCTATGGCCTCATCGAACTCTGCTGACTCTACCTTTTCCTTATCTTTACGGGCAGCCAGCAGGGCAGCTTCATTGATGAGATTGGCCAGGTCCGCTCCCACAAAACCCGAAGTGCGGCCGGCGAGTTTGCGGAGATCCACATCGGATCCCAAAAGAACATTCTTCGAATGGATTTTTAGAATAGCCTCCCGCCCGTTGATATCAGGGCGGTCTACCAGGACCTGCCTATCAAACCTTCCAGGCCGCAATAATGCAGGATCAAGGATTTCCGGCCGGTTGGTTGCAGCCATGATGATGACCCCTTTATTGGTATCGAACCCATCCATCTCCACCAGGAGCTGATTAAGAGTCTGCTCCCGTTCGTCATGTCCTCCCATGACATTCATTCCGCGTGCTTTTCCCAGTGCGTCCAGTTCATCAATGAAGATAATACAAGGGGCCTGGCCGGCGGCCTGGGCAAAAAGATCGCGAACACGGGCCGCTCCTACTCCTACGAACATCTCCACAAACTCAGATCCGCTGATGCTGAAGAACGGCACCTTTGCCTCTCCGGCCACCGCCCTTGCCAGAAGGGTTTTTCCGGTACCCGGAGGCCCGACCAGAAGAACACCTTTGGGTATCCTCCCACCCAGTTTCCGGAATTTCCCGGGATTACTTAAAAATTCCACGACCTCCTGGATCTCTTCCCTGGCCTCATCTATACCGGCTACGTCGGCAAAAGTGACCTTCGTCTCACTTTCAGCAAAAATCTTTGCCTTACTCTTCCCCAAAGACATAACCCCCATCCCTGATCCCATCCTTTTCATGCTGTATCGCCAGAGAATAAAAAAAACGCCAAAGGGGATGATGTAGGAGAGAAGACCGGTCAGAAAGCCACTCTCATTACGTCCCGAGTAACTCACATTGTGTTCATCCAGGTCCTTTACCAGGTCGGGATCATTCACCCGAACCGTTATAAACTCCTTATCCTGGCCAGGTTTTGATCCCTGGCCTTTCAGCGTTCCGGTGATATTTTCAGTGCTGATGGTCAATTTTCCCAATGTACCTTCGGCATTGGCTATGTATTGTTTAAACTGACTGTAGGGAATGGTTTCAACTTTTGTCGAAAAAAGATATTGTTGCAGGTAGAAAAATAAAAGGATGGCCATCATGACATACAGGATATTGAAACGAGCCCTGGGAGGCAAGGCATTATTCTTTTTTCTGGTGTCACGGGGACTGAAGATTGAATAAAGCTTATCTATAAAATTTTCCCCCTGTTCTTTTTTCCCATTGAATGGCATATTTTCCTTTCATACTTATTTAAAACAGATATCTCTTAGAGGGTGGACCCAAAGACTATGTGAATCCATCATAGATTTTAAGAATTGTGCACTGAAACCATTAAGCGAAACTCTCCGTGTATTTCCTATGTCTTTATATTTGGGCTCAAGGCCTCTCAATATATCCATCTGGCTTATCTTGCCCACGACTTCTTTGTTCTTATTCAGGACCAATACTGACCTGTGAAGGTATTGATATCGTTTATGGTCAAGTTCCGCCTGAGCTTTCTCAAGTGCATCCACAGCGTCTTTTAAGGTGGCATCCTCAGAAACAGTTGCATACTTTTCCAGAGGAACCATCAACTCCCGTGCGGTTGTTATTTCCATGTCTTTTCCTGCCTCTCCTAAACACTTTTGAGTCATTTAAAAATATTTCAATTACTTCATATCTCAAGATCTTGTGCCAGATCTTCCCAAATCTTTTTAACCGCCCTGGCACCCTCGGAATGACCATTATATTCAAAAATAGTCTTCCCCTGGACCATTGCCCTCGTAAAAACAGGATCAAATGGGATTCGACCCGTCACCCTTATCTGTCTCCCGCTGGCAAAGTCTTCTATGGCCTGTCCCTGGTCGGGATTGAGATCGAATTTGTTTACGCAGACCATGGACGGGACCCTGAAAAAGGCGGCCAATTCTGCAACCCGCTCCATGTCATGTCTGCCTGAAACCGTGGGTTCGGTTACTATAAGAACCGCCGTAGCCCCGCCAAGGGAAGCGATCACGGGGCAGCCTATCCCCGGAGGGCCGTCTGTGAGAAGCAAAGCCAGGTTCTTTTCTTCCGCAAGCTTCCGGCCTTGCTGCCGGATAAGGGTCACCAGTTTCCCTGAGTTTTCTTCCGCAATGCCCAGCCTGGCATGGGTCATGGGGCCAAAGCGGGTATCGGAAATGAACCACTCTCCGCATGTGTTCAGGGGAAAGTCAATCGCTTCTTCAGGGCAGAAATAGTAACATACACCACAGCCCTCACAGGTGATGGAGTCCACCACAAAATCTTCGCTAATGGCGTTCCACCTGCACAAATCCCGGCAAAGACCACATTGGGTGCATTTATCCTGATTGATTAC
>JAFGDF010000161.1 GCA_016932235.1 Deltaproteobacteria bacterium
ATTGATATAGTCGTAATAGGCAACGCGCCCGACGGGCAGGTAGTTCATCTGACCGGCGGGTCATGGGGAAAAAACGTAACACTTAAAAGGGCCTTGCGCTTTAAGATCCCGGAGCATATCAATCATCTTATAGTCTTTTCCGAGTATCCGGATTTTGCAGGTCTGGAATTTTTTGAGAAATCGGAAAAGATCATACATTTGAATAACTGGGACGCTGTTGTACAAACATTAAAAGGATTTCATGGAGAAAATGCCAGGGTTGTGGTATATCCGAATGCCGATATTCAGTATTTTGGAAAATAATTTCAGGATAGCCTTTTCATGCTGTTATCTCCTCAATATCAAAATCAATTTCCTTATAGCGCCCATCAATCAGGCGGTTGCATTGTCCAACATATCTCTGACCTTCACGGCGAGATCCGCCGTGGAAAAGGGCTTCTGGATGAAGTGCACACCCTCTTCCAGTACTCCCTGGCGGGTGATCATGTCGGCGGTGAAACCGGACATAAACAGGGTCTTGATATCCGGATGCAAGGCCTTAACCTGCTCCGCCAGATCGCGGCCGTTCGATTCGGGCATAATCACGTCGGTTATCATGAGATGAATCTCTCCACTATGTTTCTCTGCCAAGCCCATTGCCTCTTCTGCAGTCCCGGCAATAAGCACTTTATAGCCAAGGCCATCAAGGATCCTATCGACCAGTTTCAGGACTGAGATTTCATCCTCCACCACCAGAACGGTTTCGCCCCGCCCCTTGGGGATTTCCACCGCTTCTTTCTTCCCTATCTCTTTGGCCCCGGCATAGCGAGGCAAATAGATTTTAAATGCCGTTCCTTTCTCCGGTTCACTGTAAACATAGATGAACCCTTCGTTCTGCTTGACTATGCCGTAGACCGTCGCCAGCCCCAAACCGGTCCCCCGGCCGACTTCCTTGGTGGTGAAAAAGGGCTCGAAAATCTTGCCCATGATCTCTCCTTTCATACCGGAGCCATCATCACTAACAGTCAGCAGGACAAATTCTCCGGGCACAGCCCCCATGTGATAGTCGCAAAAAACCTCATCAAGAGTAATGTTTCCGGTTTCGATGGTAATCCTGCCCACTCCTGTTATGGCGTCCCTGGAATTGACACACAGATTCGCCAGAATCTGGTTGATCTGTGAGATATCCACCTTCACCGGCCACAGGTCCGTTGAGGGCAACCATGCCAGATCAATATCCTCTCCAATGAGCCGCCGGAGCATTTGGAGCATTCCCTCTATGGTCTCGTTCAGATCGACCACCTGGGGCGATATGGTTTGTTTGCGGGCAAATGCCAGCAGTTGGCGGGTAAGGTCCACGGAACGTTCTGCTGCATTGAGGATTTCCTGAAGATCATCGCGCAGCGGATCGGCCGGCTTTACCTTGTCCATGGCCAGTTCCGTATAAGCGAGGATTACGCTGAGCATATTGTTGTAATCATGGGCCACTCCCCCGGCCAACCGCCCCACCGACTCCATCTTCTGGGCCTGGAACAATTGCGCCTCCAGCCGGAGTTGTTCCGTGATATCGCGATTGACGGCCACGTAGTTGACGACCCTTCCTGCTGCATTACATACCGGCGAAATAATGGCCTCTTCAGTGTAAAGTTGTCCGTTCTTGCGTTTATTGACAATTCGTCCTTTCCATGTCTTGCCGGAGGTAATCGTCCCCCACAAATCCTGATAAAAAGCATCATCCTGTTTGCCGCTTTTCAGCATTCGCGGGTTTTGTCCGAGGACTTCTTCCTGTGTATAGCCGGTCGCTTTCACAAAGGCCGGATTCACATACTGGATGGTCCCGTCGACATCGGTAATAAAGACGATTTCGCCGGTCTCATTTATGGCCAGCATCAGACGTTCCATCTCGGCTTCAACCTGTTTGCGCTCGGTGATGTCCACATGACATCCCATGAATCGCAGGGAAACCTTGTCCGCGCCTGAGACTAATTTTCCGGATGCGGCAATCCATCGGTACCCGCCATCCTTGTGGCGCAGACGGAATTCCGCATGGTAGTCAGGGCGTCGCCCTTCCAGACATTCATCTACCTCGGCCAGTATGCGCGACCGATCCTCCGGGTGCAATCGGTTTTCCCACTCCTCGTATCTATCGGGTATTTCATGGTCTTCATAGCCGATCTGGCGTTTCCATTCCGGGGAGAACCAGACATCCTCGGTATCAGCGCTCCAGTCCCACAGTCCTATATTGGAGGACTCAAGAGCAAGGCTAAGTCGACTGTTGCTGATTCTCAAGGCTTCCTCAGCCTCTTGCCGCGCCTGGATTTCATGTTCCGCTTGCAACATCTTCTTCTCAAGCTTTCTCACCAGGCGTTCACTGTAAAGCTTCAGGACCTCCTCTTCCTTTACAGCCTCCGGTGCCGGGGCCCTGTCACTGCGACTTGCTGCCTCCATCACCTCTTCGATAGCCCTAACAAAGACGTCCGGCTCGCAGGGTTTCAGGATGAAACGGTCCGCGCCGATCTTTATTGCGAATTCCTCATCCTGGGGGCCGGTATAGGTGGCGGTGTAAATAATAAAGGGGATATGCCTCAGGGTCTCATCTGTTTTGACTTTTCGACAAAACTGAAAGCCGTCCATGACCGGCATGAGGATATCGCTGATGATCAACTCGATCCCGCCGGCCTTGAGGCTTTCAAGGGCCTCGGCGCCGTTTTCGGCCGACTGCACATGATGCCCGATTCCCTTGAGCAGGGCTTCCAGTAGATAGCGGTTATCTTCTTTGTCGTCCACGATAAGGATTTTCATGACAGGCTCCGATTTTAGATTACAGATATTTCCGTATCTCTTCCACAAAGGTTTCAGGGTTGATTGGTTTCTCGATATAACCGGTGGCCCCGGCGGATAGAACCCGTTCCCGGTCCCCCACCATAGCGTAAGAGGTCACCGCGATAATAGGCACATCATCCAGTTCGCCATGTTTTTTAAGTTCAGCGGCCACAGCGTATCCATCCATTTCAGGCAGCTGGATATCCAGCAATATTGCCCGGGGCTTGTGGGCCAGCGCCTTGTCGATGCCTTCCCGACCGTTTTCCGCGCCGATTATGGTAAACCCGTTTTTCTCCAGCAGAAAGCGCATCATGTAAAAATTCTGGGCGTTATCCTCAATGATCAATAATATGTCGCTCATGACAAATCTCCTGTCTGCATTTGTTGCGGGAACCTGATGGTGAAGGTGCTGCCATGATCCAACCGGCTTTTTACATCGATTGTTCCGCCCATCATATCCATAAGTTTTTTACAGATGGACAGCCCAAGGCCCGTGCCCTCGTGTTTACGAGAAAGACCGGTATCTATCTGGTGAAAAGGCTTGAAAAGACCAGGGAGATCTTCCGGCCGCATCCCGATACCCGTGTCTGAAACCGACAGAAGATAATGATCATTATCTGTCCGGCAAAGAATGTGGACATGCCCCTTTTCGGTGAATTTAACGGCATTGTTAAGCAGATTAAGAATGACCTGTTCCAGTCGCCGCTGATCAGTTGTTACCGTTCCTATCCCGTCGGAGAGATCCATCTCCAGATCCAACCCCTTCTTTTCGGCAAGCGGTGTAACCAGCTTGATCATGTTCTCAATAGAAGGCCTCAGGTCAAAAGAAGAAAAGGAGAGAGACAACTGACCGGCCTCGATTTTGGAGATATCCAGCACATCGTTGATCAGGGCCAGAAGGTGGCGGGAACTGTTTTGAACCATAGTCAGCTGCTTTTGCTGTTCCTCGTTCATGGGCCCTGCCAGCCCCTGAAGCAGGATCCCGGTAAATCCGATAATGGAGTTCAGCGGCGTCCGCAATTCATGGGACATGGTGGCCAGAAAGGCGGATTTGATTCGGTCGGCGGCCTGGGCCTTTTCCGTGGCAACCGCCAACTCCGCGGTTCGCTCGTCAATGCGCTGTTCAATTTCCTGGTTGATTTCTCTCAGTTCACGGGTGCGCGCATCAACCTGCCGTTTTAAAATCACGCTTCCCGCCAGGCTCATCAGCAGGACAACACCGGCGACAAGGGCGAAGACTTCGACCCACACCGGAAACTTGAACCGGACCTCTTCGGAAGTCCATCTTTTCAGGGACTGGTAATATATCGATTGTGTGTCTTTCTTTAGTTCTATAAGATGGGCATCAATAGCGTTCAACAGTCTTTCGTTTTTGCCTTCGGGCGCCGCGAAAAAGAGATTCGAGGGATTGAAAATAACCGCCGTATCCTCGAGTCCGAACTTTTTCGAATGCATTACACCATAGAAACGATTGGTAATAGCCGCATCGGCCTCACCACTGGCAACCCTCTCAAAAAGGGTCTTATAATCCGGAAGGGAAATAAGTGTGGCGTTCAACCCGAAACCGGCAGATAGCCGGCTAAAGGCCTCCTCTTGAACCGAACGCTCCAGAACGGTAATGCGTTTTCCTGCAAGATCCAAAATCGATTTAATCCCGCTGCCTTTACCGGCATAGACCTGAAACCATGAGGACAGGGCCGGCACCTTGTGAAAATCGAAGGTTTTTTCCCGCTCCGCCGTATAGGCCACATCGGGCATGAGATCGATTTCCCCTTTTTCCAGACAATCCAACCCCTCACCCCATGTGCCCCGCGAATATCGCAGGCTCCAACCTTCTCTTTTCGCAATGTATTCGATAAGATCGATAAAAATACCCACGGGTTTACCGGATTCGGAGGTAAAGACCTTTGGCGCATTTTCATAAACACCGATAGTTACAACAGGAGTATCGGCACTAGCTGATCGGATCCCATAAAATAATAAAAACAGGGTGATGAAGGTCCCTAAAAAAAAACCTGCATAAAACTCCCTATTTTTATTATTTATCATCAGTATTTCTCTTCGTTAAAAGTTCTTTGACGATTTCATTGATCTGTTCACTCGTGACTAACCCCATATCGAGCAGGATTGTACCGATAAGTCTGTGCCCCTTATTTTCGAAATATTCCGTTACCTGTTTTCTCAGGGCCTCAATAAGTTGTTCCGCCGTGATAAATCCCTTATCCACCGCTACGATTCCAAAACGTGTTTCAATAGCCTTTCCTTCCATTTTTTTCTCTCCTTGTATGCTATTTTAAAACTCAACATCCTGATACTGAAGGCCCTTTTTGAATAATCAGGCCGGGCACCCGGGATTCCTTGATGATCTTCCATGCCTCCCCGCCGTCTTTCGTGACCAGGACGTCATAGCCCCATTGGCCCAGGAACGTTTCAAGAAGTCGCCTGGAAATAGGATCATCTTCCATTATCATTATTCTCATGAGACATCCCCTGCAAGACGCCG
>JAFGDF010000162.1 GCA_016932235.1 Deltaproteobacteria bacterium
ACCGGCGGTAATACCAAGGAATATAGTGAATACTACAGCAGAAGGCCGGATGAATACGGCCAGTACATGGAACTCTTTAACGGGATGGTGGATTCCATCCTTATGTGCAAGAAACCGGTCATCTGCCGTGTCAACGGAATGAGGGTCGCTGGTGGTCAGGAGATCGGTATGGCATGCGACCTTGCCATTGCATCAGACCTTGCGATCTTCGGACAGGCAGGACCGAGACACGGCTCCGCTCCCGTAGGAGGTGCTTCGGATTTTCTGCCCTGGTATCTGAGCGCGGAAGATGCCATGTGGAACTGCGTGTCCTGCGAGATGTGGTCCGCCTATAAAATGAAGGCAAAGAACCTTATCAGCAAGGCCGTACCGGTCCTTAAAGTAGACGGCAAGTGGGTGCGCAACCCGCAAATCATCACTGAAAACTATGTGGTAGACGGTGAGATCGTTTATGGTGAGTACAAGACAGGGGATGAGGCAAAAGAGGCCAGGGCCTTTGTCAAGGAGCACCAGCCCAACGCCGACTTTGAACTCCTGGACAAGGAAGTGAACAAGATGGTCTGGACATTTACCAACCTGTTCCCGGGCTGTCTTATCAAATCCATTGACGGGATCAGACAGAAAAAGAAATTCTTCTGGGATACGACCAAAAATGAGCACAGGCACTGGCTCGCAGCCAATATGGGCGGAGAGGCCTTCCTGGGCTTCGGGGCATTCAATACCAAGAAGATCACCGGCCAGGATACAATCGACTTCATAAAGTTCAGACAGCAGATTGCAGAGGCACGGGGATGGGATATGGATGCATTTGCAGAGGTCTTGGGTAAACCCAAGGAATAGCAGAGTCCAAAATCAGTGGATAAAAAAGGCAGGCAGGGTTGAAAAGCCCGCCTGCCATTTTTTTGAGCGCCTCTGGCGCCGAATCAAATCTAAGAAAGGGGTATGGACTATGGCATATGAGCATATAGAAGTCACAATGGAAAATGGGCTGGGAACCATCACCTTAAACAGGCCTCCGGTAAACGTGCTTAATATAGCAATGATGGAGGAGATCAATGGGGTGCTTGACTCCTGGCAAGGCAATAAGGATATGAAGGCCGTTCTCTTTGACGCCAAGGGGAAATGTTTTTCCGCCGGTGTGGATGTGGGAGAACATATGGGCGACATGGCTGCGAAAATGATAGATGTCTTTCACGGCATGTTCCGGCGCATGGACAGGATCGGAGTCCTGACCGTGGCGTCCGTATATGGCTCCTGTCTCGGAGGAGGGTGCGAGCTGGCTGTTTTTTGCGATCTGGTTATCGCATCCGAAAGCGCCAAACTGGGCCAACCCGAGATCCAGGTAGGTGTCTTTCCCCCTATTGCCGCCCAGATCATGCCCAGGATTATCGGGAGAAAGGCGGCTACGGAACTAATTCTTTCAGGTAAAATCATATCTGCCGATGAGGCCCTTTCCATCGGTCTTATCAACAAGGTAGTTAAAGAAGATTCGCTGAAAGAGGAGACCGAAGCATTTCTAAAGCCCTACCTGAAACTGAGTGCGGAGGTGCTTAGACTCACTAAAAAGGCCATGATGTCGGGGCTTAGAGATGACCTGGAACCCTCATTGGCAGTGATTGAAGACATATACATGAACCAGCTCATGAAATCTAATGATGCACATGAAGGATTGAATGCCTTCATGGAAAAGAGGAAGGCCGTCTGGAAAAACGAGTGATACAGGGAGATCTTTGAAAGCTCTTCAATCCGTCATTCCCGGCTTGTAGACTGTGTCATAATTCGTCATCCCGGCCAAGCCCGGCGATGCCGGTCGAGAGCCGGGATACAGAGGCCTTTGAATTTATAAGGCTATCAGCACTCAGCTTTCAGGAAAAAATGGTTATCACAACCATTTAATAGCTTAAAATTTTTATGTAACCGCTACAAAACAATGAAAATATATTTTTTGCTAAAGGCTGAGATCTGACAGCTTGAACAGGGCCGTTTAAGAAGATATGGCATACCCTTATCGCGGCAATCAAAGCCGGACACTCAGGCAGGACAAAGATATTTACTAATAGCCCGGCAGGAATTCTCTCCCAATATCACCCAAAGGGGGATTACGGCGATCTTTTTCCGAGAGTATGGGATCTTGGATGGGCCAGGTAATATTTATTCCGGGATCAGACCATAATATTCCATACTCATCATCAGGGTGGTAGACCTCCGTACATTTATATATGACATCCGCCATATCACTCAGGACGCAGAAACCATGCGCGAAACCTTCGGGGATATAAAGCTGTTGTCTGTTTTGATCCGATAAGACATCCCCGGTCCATCTTCCGAAAGTAGGGGATCCCTGTCTGATGTCCACAGCGACATCCAGGATTTTGCCTTTTATTACATAGACCAATTTCCCCTGAGGATGAACTAATTGATAATGCAATCCCCGAATAATGTCCTTCTGTGATCGGGAATGGTTATCCTGAACAAATACCTTCTCTATCCCCATCTCGCTGTATCTGTTTTTATTATAGGTCTCCATAAAAAATCCGCGATCATCCTTAAAGATATCGGGTTCGATAAGAATGACCCCGGGAATTGATTTATTATAATATCTCAAGGGAGGCGCTCCTGTCGGATTCTTCTTTAAGAATCTCCGTAAGATATCGGCCATATTCATTATTATTCATATCTTGGGCAAATCCCGCCAGCTGTTCTCTGTTTATATGGCCGAGGCGATAGGCTATCTCTTCGATGCAGGCAACCTTAAGTCCCTGACGCTCCTGTATGGACTGCACAAAGCTTGAGGCCTGCTGAAGGGATTCATGGGTGCCGGTATCCAGCCATGCATATCCCCTCCCCATCAACTCAACACGCAATCTTCCCCTTCTGAGATACTCCATATTTACATCCGTGATCTCAAGTTCACCTCTTTCAGATGGCTTCAGACCTTCGGAAATTTTAATCACCTCATTGTCGTAAAAATAGAGGCCGGGAACGGCATATCTGGACTTCGGTCGACGGGGTTTCTCCTCAATGCCGGTAACATTGCCTGATGAATCAAACTCCACCACACCGTATTCCTCTGGATTTTTCACCGGATAACCGAAAATGATCCCCCCCTTGTCAATTTGAGCACATCTCCTGAGTTTCTCCGAAAGCCCTACCCCGTAAAAAATGTTGTCTCCCAGCACCAGGGAAACGGTATCGTTTCCGATGAAGGACTTCCCGATAATAAAGGCCTGGGCAAGCCCTTCCGGTCGAGGTTGTTCCGCATAGGAAAACGACATGCCATACCCGGAACCGTCCCCCAGCAGCGCCCTGAATCTTGGTAGGTCTTCCACGGTTGAAATGATAAGAATATCCCTTATTCCGGCCAGCATCAATAC
>JAFGDF010000163.1 GCA_016932235.1 Deltaproteobacteria bacterium
TATGAATTTCACTGGCTAACCCTGTTAAATGCTGCTTCGCATCCCGCTATGCGGATTTAACTGGGTAAAAGATTTAAGACTTTTTTGTAAAAAATGCAAGAAAAGACAGCCGCCTTCGCATTGGCTACGGCGCGCCACGTATAAAAACATCGGGGTCAGGTCTGGACTCTTGACAGATTGGTGAGATTTTGTTAATAGTTGCCCCTGAATAGTAAATGAAAGGGTGGAGTACCATGTCCCGTCCACTAAGAATAACCTATCCCGGTGCTTTTTATCTTATTACATCACGTGGGAATGAACAAAAAGCTGTTTTCAAGAGTAGACAGGATAGAACAAAATTTCTAGAATACCTGAAATCCGCATTTATGTGAGAAATATACAGTGAAGCCTCTGAGCGAGATAGGGGCATATTTTAATATAGGCGATTCAGGAGTATCAAAAGTATATGGCCGTCTATTATGTAAGAGATTCTGTAAAAAGAGGAATGTATCATTATCGGAACTGCTTTCAGGGAGCCGCAGGCGTGAATTGGTAAATGCAAGAAGGATAATTTCATGGCTGGCGGTCCACGAACTGGGTTATTCAGGGGCGGAGGTTGCCAGGCATCCGGGTGTTACAACTTCCAGTATAACCCGATTCCTTGCATTAGAGGAGAAGCCTGATATAGAGGGTATAATATATTGTTTACGCACGTTCTGCACCAACTTCCCCTTTTAGGAAAACTTCCTGTTCAGCCTTATCTTCAATATCAAACACATTAGTGGTTCCTTTTCTAAAACCTAACCAAGCTGCAGCAATACCGGCAAAGGTAAACCCGGCCAGAATAAAAAAAAGTATTCTCGGAGATGAATCCATTATTCGAGGGGTGACAATGGCTAGTCCCGCAGCAAGAAACCGTGCGACAGCAATTATAGTGCCCTGCGCAGTTGTGCGCAACAGCGTGGGAAAAGACTCCTGGGTCCAGACTTTCATAATTGACTCAAAAGAGAAAGCTATTCCAAAAAAGCCGAATATGCCGCCGACAATAAGAATAATTGTTGATATACCAAAAACAGCAGGAAGCAGGTACATCATCAGGAGTGCCGCAGCACCAATTTGAAAATATGTAAACCGCCAGCGAGTATCTACTATTCTCATAAACCAGCAACTCTAGAGAATCCCGAGTGAAAGGTTTATAAAGGTAATAATGGAAGCAAATCGAACACTTTTTCCTATCACATTAACCCACAGGTATGTAAAAAACTGACTGAAAGTATTGGCCCCCAGGTTGGTGAGAGAATAGAAGAGCAGCAGGGCTATGAAGGGTATTATGTATGGTCTTTTCATAATATCCCGTAATAATGCCCGCTTTGCCTGGATTGTATCTTCACCGGCAAGCCTTTCTGCACGGGCAGTTTTCCATTTGCCTGAATCCAAGAAGTTTACCGCGATTTATTTCGGTTGCTACTTCAGCGATGGCAGCTAATGAAACCGGCAGATCGGCACCTGTCCCAAGTCCGACAAGAATAGTACCAATGAATAATCCATTGAAGGAAGTCATCAATGTCAGCATGGCCGCGCCAAGGACGATCATGGCCATTGTAATTATAAAAACTGACCGGCGTCCATATTTGTCACCGAGCCTGCCGCCAAAAAGTGCACCAATGGCAATACAAAAGGTTAAAGCTCCTGACATTATACCTATCTGATCAGGGGTTAATCCTAATGGGGACTGATAGATAACAAGTGCAATACCAGAGCTGACCATAGCACAAGCATCGATATAGGAGGCCATTCCACAGACAATGGCTATCCACCATGGATTTACTGTACGTTCATCAGAGGAAACAGCGGTCATATTTTTATATCCTTTTTTGTTGCTGGTTGTTTTTGTCGGCCAGGGTCAAAACCTGCACAAAGCCCTCCCTAATCAAACGGCTGTGGAGGTGGCGGTTCAGGGAAATAGACCGCGTCCGGGGTGTAGGGTTTATGGAACGTCGTGGGTTTATCCGGCTTGTTGGCCGGGTGGGCGGCGATGCTACCAACGGACGGCGCTTCCACCCAGCCCTGGTGGTAGGGGGACATGAAAATCTGACGGTACAAAAATGTAAAAATCTTCCACCGGCCGTCCTCTTTGACATAGGCCATATCGTATTTGCCGGAGCAGATGAACGGGATGGGTCCTCCCATGGGTAGCGTGCAGAAACCGTGGGAGTGCCAGACACCCCTGGCCATGGCCCCGTTTTTATCTATCTCAATGACCGGGTTGCAGGTCATGTGAACGGCCATGAATCCCGGCGTAAAATGGGTGTCCCTGGCAAAGACGGTGTTCCAGAAGCGGGTGATGCTCTCAATGCCCTCGTAAACTCCGCTGTCTTCGATCTCCATGGTCACGCCTGGCGTGTGCTGCGCGAAGAGGGAGGCTACTTCCGACCGCATGCCTACCTGGTAGTAGTGGGAGTACAGGGACTGTACCTTTTGGATTTCGAGTTCGTCCAGGGCGCGCCGGCCGGGTTCGACCTGTTGTTTCAGTGCCTCGACTTCCGCTGCCAGTTGTTCTAGGGTTGCCGCCATGGTACACCTCCTGAAAAAAAGTTCAAAGTTGATAAGAAACAATTTTTATAGGGGTTGAATTATATGGATTTTCCTGCTGTGCGTCAATAATTTTGGTTCGCCATAAAAAACCTTGATACGGATTTCTTAAATAATTATACTGCTTTCATACAATAAACTATTCATTGTGGGAAAGGAGGGGCTTTATAATGAGTGATGATAATCTGGCAAAACGGGTTGAGAAACTGGAAAACAAACTCGGGATACTCGAGGATGTGCATGCTGTCAGAAGGCTGCATCATCTGTATGGCTACTTTCTTGATAAATGTATGTATGATGAAGTAGTGGATTGCTATGCTGATGATTGTGAATTTTATTTTTTCGGCGGAGTGTTCAAAGGTAAAGCCGGGATACGTCGTGCTTACTGTGACGGTTTCAGGCAGCGTTTTACCGATGGTAAAAACGGGCCTGTCTTCGGTTTTCTTCTCGATCATCCCATGATGCAGGATGTTGTGGATATTGCACCTGACAGGAAAACCGCGAATGCAAGATTCCGCTGTATGATGATGGCCGGAACACACTATGAAAAGGATCCACGGCCGGCTTTAGCCGGAACATCAAGCCAGTGGTGGGAAGGTGCGCTATACGAAAACTCCTATGTTAAGATCGACGGAGTCTGGAGAATTAAAGTACTCAATTACCGCCCGGTATGGCACGCTACACATGAAAACGGATGGGCCTATACTCCTCCGCATTTTGTTCAAAACCAGACAACAACATACCCGGATGATCCACATGGTCCTGATGAATTGACGGAAATTAAGCCTTTGCTGTGGCCCGAGCATGAGGTGTTGCCATTTCATTGTGAACACCCTGTAACAGGAAAGCCGATAGTAACTCCTGAACCCGGTTTAAAACCTGAATGAGTTGTATAAAAAGGCGGGTAGATTGGGACGTTACTGATTATCCTGGCCAGACACTGGTTATCTATAACGTCCCATCCCCTGCTTCCTTCTAGAGCGGTTGAGCATCCA